>JBJTOX010000053.1:0-33585 GCA_046074785.1 Actinomycetota bacterium | reverse complement strand
TCTTCGGGAAAGTTCTTGAGAAGACGAGCGAGCGTTCCGTGGCGGTAGACACGAATCGGGCTATTTACGTCTTTGGATGCGACCCCGAACAGCATGAATAGGGCAAACCGAAGAAACCGAGTGACAATCTCTCGATAGAGCGGATCATTTCGCCCGACACGTGCACCGATGACCACATCGTGGCGTCCTTCGCGTACGAGGTCGACACATTTCACAACTGATTCAAAGTCGAGATCGCCATCCGAGTCGACATGCAGAACTATCTCTTGATTCGACCGAAGCGCCCGGTGGAGCGCACGCATGACCGAAGGTCCATGCCCCACATTTGCCGGATTCGACTCAACTTGTACTTTGCCCTGAGTGAACAGCGATAGCGACTGGATTACTTGCAGCGATGAGTCGGTCGATGCGTCGTTCTGAATGAAAAATATGGGCTCGTAGAAGTGTTTAGTTAGGTTCGAGTCGAGCTCTTCCAGGGTGCGTTCAATGGTCTTGGCTTCATTGAACAGAGGCATCGCAACTGCTATCGAGATTGGCTTAACAGTCTGAATGGTGAGAGCCTAATCTCCATTGACTCGATGAGTAGGACGACAATTCAGAGAAGTGTCAGTCCGGTACCGGCGGGTTCGGTGTCATCCCGCGGTTGCGGTGCAAGCGAGTGCGCGGAAGTCAGCCATTGAGACGCCAGATGGTGCCACTCAACGAGAGCACGAAAATGTCGTTGTTGGCCCGAACGACTGCCGCTGGTGCATCGAGATTCTCGAAGTGGAGTTGCATCGTTGGTGACTTCTCATCAATCGCAAGCGACCACACTCGACCGCTGCAGTAGTCGGCAAACACGTAGCGACTACGCAATGCGCCGCGCGTGGCTACCGCGCCACCGCTCACAGAACACCCATCGTCACCGTGTTCATACGCCACGAGCGGGGGAGTGTGACCAGGGCTCAATTGGTCGTCATTGAAGCGCATGTTCGCTTCAAAGGCACTCCATCCGAAATCTGCAACGTCGGTGTTTGCTCCGACGCTGTCACCAAACAGAACGCCAACACGACCTGCCACGTTGTCGAGAACGCTCACTTCTTCCCACTTGTTCTGACCGACATCGGCTAACCACAATCGATCGTCGAACAGGTCAACCCGCCACGGGTTACGTAGTCCCTTGGCGAGTACCGACACTCTGCTGTCGCGTGGGTCGATGCGCAGAACCTTGCCCAACATCGATTGATCATCGAGTGACACGCGCCCTGGGTCATCGGCTGATCCACCGTCACCCATCGGAACGATGAGGTTTCCGTTCGGTTCAACGACGATGTCACCGGCATTGTGATTTCGATAGGGCTGTTCGATGACGAGCAGCGTTCGCAGCGTCGAGCGATCAAGGTTGCCAGCAGAGTCGACTTGCAGCGACGCAATGGTGGTGTCGCCGGCGCGGTCGGTGTAGTTCACGTAGGCCGTCGCACCGTCGGGTGAGAAGGCAAGCCCCAGTAAGCCACGCTCACCGTCACCATCGGTGAGGTCGGTGATGTCGAGCACCGGCTCTGCGTCAAACACGTTGGAAACGAATCGATGAATCGTTCCCGATCGTGAGACGAAATAGACCGCGTCGTCGCCAGTGCGTGTCGCGGCATCAACCGGCTGGTTCAGGGCGCCGACCTGAACCAGCGAGAGATCGGCGAGGTCGAGCGCAGGCGAAGACTCATCGGCACGGACTGCAACAACGGTGTTGCTTGATTCACCTTCCTCTCCGGCAAGCGGTGAGGGAGCTTCGACCTGTTGGGCGCCGCACGCGGCGAGAACGCCGAACGCGAGCGCAAGCGCCAGGCGCCGCATGTCAGGCTTTCGCCGCGTCGAGCCCCTCGAGCAACGTGTTCCAACCGAGCACTGCACACTTGATTCGGACGGGGTACTTCACCACACCCTGCAGTGCCTCGATGTCACCGAGTCGAACGCCGGCGGGGGCTTGGCCGTCGTCTTCCTCGATGGTCATCATCTGTTTGAAGCGTTTGGCAACGGCGCGCACGGCGTCAATCGGCTTACCTTTCACCGCTGCGGTCATCATCGATGCTGAGGCCTGACTGATCGAGCAGCCGTGTCCGCTGAACCGCACATCGTGCACCACGCCGTCGCGCACGTCGAGGAAGATCTTGATCTCGTCACCGCACAAAGGATTGGTTCCCTCGGTGCATGTGGCGGGAGGTGGAAGCTCGCCCTTGTTGCGTGGCGTTCGATAGTGATCGAGGATCACTTCTCGGTAGAGGTCTTCGAGTTTGCTCATGTGCTGGTGACGCCGTCCTTGACCTAGAAAATACTGCTTACATCGTCGAGAGCTTCGACTAGCGCATCGATGTCGGCCTCGTTCGAATAGAGGTACATGCTCGCTCGGGCCGTGGCGTTGGCCCCAATCAGGCGCATGAGCGGTTTGGCGCAGTGGTGTCCGGCGCGCACGTACACATTGTGTTGGTCGAGAACCTGGCTCACGTCGTGCGGGTGCACACCGCGGAACGCAAACGAGAATGTCGCGCCGCGAACCTCGGGGTTGACGGGGCCATGGATGGTGATGTCGTCGCCATAGCGGGCGGTAAGCGCGCGGTGCGCATAACTCGTCAACTCGATCTCATGGCGCCGTACCTCGTTCATGCCGATGCGTTCAAGAAAGTCAACGGCGGCACCGAGGCCGATTACCTCGACGATCGGCGGAGTGCCAGCTTCAAATTTGTGTGGCAGCTCAGCGCACGTGAAGTCGTCGAGCCGGACTTCGCTGATCATTCCTCCACCGCCGAGAAACGGCGGCATCGAATCGAGGAGTTCTTCTCTGGCCCAGAAAACGCCGACGCCGGTGGGGCCGCACATCTTGTGGCTCGAGAATGCGAGCATGTCGGCATCCCACTGCTGCACGTCGGTGGCCATATGTGGCACCGATTGGCAGCCATCGACGATGGCGATGGCTCCCGCAGCGTGTGCCGCCGCACAAAGTTCACGCACCGGATTGATGGTGCCGAGCACGTTCGACATTGAGGTGAAGGCAAACACCTTGGCGCCGAGCAACACACTTTCGAGCGACGAGAGATCGAGTTGGAAGTCGTGAGTCAGCGGCACCCAGCGAATCTCGAACCCCTTTTCCTTCGCCAGCATCTGCCAGGGCACGATGTTGGCGTGGTGTTCCATGTGCGTGAGCACGACGGCATCGCCTTGTCGGAGATTCGCGCGACCCCACGATTGGGCGGCCAGGTTCAACGACTCGGTGGCGTTCTTGGTGAACACCACTTCTTGCGACGCCCGCGCGTTGATGAACCTCGCTACTTTGGCACGAGCTCCTTCGTACATGTCCGAAGCTTCCGAAGCGAGCGAATATGAACTGCGCCCGATCGGCGAGTACGACTCGCGCATGAACGTTGACATTGTGTCGATGACGCTCTCTGGCTTGTGCGCAGTGTTTGCACTATCGAGATAATGAATCGGCTTTCCACCGACTTTGCGGCCGAGCATGGGGAATTCCCGGCGAATCGCTGCAACGTCGAGTGTCATGATGGCTATCTGCGGAACGAGTCGTAGCCGGACTTTTCGAGGCGCTCGGCCAGTTCCATGCCACCCGTTGCGACGATGCGACCGTCGACGAGCACATGAACAAAGTCGGGCTTCACTTCGTCGAGTAGTCGCTGATAGTGGGTGATGAGCACGATGCCAAGTTGTGGCCGAGTGGCGCGCACCTCACGGATTCCCTTGGCGACGATGCGCAGGGCATCGATGTCAAGGCCCGAGTCGGTCTCGTCGAGAATCGCGAGATCAGGCTCAAGTATCGCCATCTGCATGATCTCGTTGCGCTTCTTCTCGCCACCGGAGAAACCTTCGTTGAGATGACGGTCGACGAACGTCGAATCCATGCCGAGTCGCTTCATCCAATCCATTGCCGATAGGCGGAGTTCGAGGATCGAGAGGTCGATGCCCTTGCGCGCGGAGAGCGCCTGGCGAAGGAACTGCAAGACCGAGACGCCGGAGATTTCCTGCGGGTATTGGAACCCGAGAAAGATTCCTCGCTTGGCTCGATCGGTGGTCGAGACATCGGAGATGTCGTCGCCTTTGAAGAACACCTTTCCGCTCGTCACTTCATACGCAGGGGAGGCGAGCAAGGTGTTTGCCAACGTCGACTTGCCGGAGCCGTTCGGCCCCATGATGGCGTGAATCTCACCTTCGCGAACCGTAAGAGAGAAACCCCGAAGAATGTCGTTGTCGCCCTCGGCTGCCTTGGCGTGCAGGTCCTGGACGCGCAACAATTCGGGTGCGGTGGTGCTCACCCCCGCAACGCTATTCGCGGCGACCTATTTCCACTACGCCGATAGGGGTAATTCGGGCACTTCGTAACGCACGCCACAGCGGTGTGTCAGCCGTTGCGAAGTGCGCGCCACAGCGATCGGTACGAGCGGTATTCGAGTGCATCGGTGAGATAGCCGGCTCGCAGCAGTTCACGGTGGTACTTCGGCAACGACCGAAACGGAATCCCTGCGTCAACATGATGCGACAGATGGAATCCGATGTTGAACGGCACGAGGAAGAACCGCGCGAGAGGGGATTGTCGCACGGAATGTGTGGCGATTCGGCGGTCATCGCCGCGGCGCATGCCGCCATGTTCTGCCACTGATCGCAGGCGATTGATGACTCGCCACACGGTGAGATGGGGTAGCAACCAAAGAATGACGTACACCTCGGGGGCGCGAAGAGCGACGCTCACGGCGAACATTACGAGTTGAGTCATCAGTATCTTTCGTTGCGACGCGCGTGTCAACGGGTCGCTTCCACGTAGTCCAGCGAATTGCTGCTTGAGCAACTTCCAACCTGTTTGTCCTGTCGCGTCGCGCCATAGTTTGCGTCGGAAGCTGTCGCGCGAGACTGGGTAGTTCGCATACAACGGAATGTCCGGCTCCTCCGGGCCGAACTCGTCACGGTGGTGCGCCATGTGCACGCGGCGATAGGCGTCGGTGTTCGTCAACGCCGGATAGCCGATCAGCCACCGACCCACCCAATCGTTCGTCTTCTTGTTCGTAAACAGCAGTCGATGCGCAGACTCGTGCATGAGCGACATGAACTGCGCATGCGCCCGCCCCATGAGCAGCACGCCGAGAGCCCAACCCACGGGGTGGCTCCACCACATCGTCACTGCGATGACGAGCGCAGTCTGCGCGTACATCGACAGGATGCTCACGGCATTACGTAGATCGGGAATTCGTCGCAGTTCTTCGCGCCACGTTGGTTCGGGTCGTGCGTCGGCTCGCAGACGAGTTCCCGAAAAAAGAGGAACGGGGAAGGCGGATGGCGTCATTCCACCGAGCCGCGGTGCATTCGTCACCATCCGCGTGCCGCCCATTCGTCGAGGTGCGGTCGCTCGGTGCCAATCGTGGTGTCAACTCCGTGACCCGGCAACACGATGGTGTCGTCGGCGAAGGCAAAGAGCGAGTTGCCAATTGATGCAATGATCGCTTCAAAATCTCCACCTTCGAACTTGGTGGCGCCAGGTCCACCTGGAAACAGCGTGTCGCCCGTGAAGAGCAGCGGTGTACCCGCAACATGGAAGCAAATCGAACCTTCCGTATGTCCGGGCGTATGAATGGCATGCAGACGCAGGCGACCGACCTCCACCACTTCTCTGTCGTCCAGGAAGATGTCGTACCCAACGTCCTTCAATCTCGGTGCATCGAGTGCCGTCACTGCAACCTCGTAGCCGGCCTCGCGTAGCGCTGGCACGGCCTGAATGTGGTCCCAGTGTCCGTGCGTCTCGAGTACGCGCCGCACCCCGAGCGCCGTGCAGAGCTCGAGCAGTTTCTCGTGCTCGTTGGCCGCATCGATGAGCACAGCGTCACCGGTGGCTCGGCACCGCACCACGAACACGTTGTTGTCGACCGGGCCGACGACGAGGCGATGTACCTCGACGTCTTCGTTCTGCCAATGGAGGCTGGCCATACCCCGATTCTCGCACCGCCGCCACTGGGGCGGAATCACGCTCCGATTGGCGGTTTTCGCCCTCCGTCCGACAGTATGTGGGGCATGAACTTTGCCTTTACCGAAGAACAAGAAGAACTCCGCAAGACGGTCCGCGCATTCCTTGACTCGAAGTCGCCGGAGACCGCCGTCCGTGCCCAGATGGAAACCGATCAGGGATTCGACAAGGCCGTGTGGGATCAGATGGGTTCACAGATGGGCCTCATGGGTCTGCACATCCCCGAGGAGTTCGGCGGTATGGGATTCTCGTACGTCGAACTCGGCGTGGTGCTCGAAGAGATGGGCCGCGCCTTGCTCTGCGCGCCGTACTTCTCCACGGTGGTACTCGCGGCCAACACGTTGCTGCAAAGCGGTGACGATGCGGCAAAGAAGAAGTACCTGCCTGGCATCGCGGCCGGCGAGACGATCGCGACGCTCGCTTCAACCGAGCCGTCGGGCAAGTGGGATGAATCGGGCATCACGATGACCGCCAAGGGTTCTGGTTCGAAGTTCACCCTCGACGGAACGAAGATGTTCGTGATCGACGGTCACACTGCTTCGCTCATCCTGGTTGCCGCGCGAACCGGCAAAGGCGTTTCACTGTTTGCCGTTGATGGCAATGCCAAGGGTCTCACACGCACCGCGCTGTCGACCATGGATCAGACGCGCAAGCAAGCCAAGCTCGAGTTCAAGGGTGTGGAGGGCGAACTCGTCGGCACCGAGGGCAAGGGTTGGGAAGTCTTGAGCAAGGTGTTCGACCTCGCCGCCGTCGGTTTGGCTGCCGAGCAGGTTGGTGGTGCACAGAAGGTGCTCGACATGGCTGTCGAATACGCCAAGGTGCGCGTGCAGTTCGGTCGCCCGATCGGTTCGTTCCAAGCCATCAAGCACAAGTGCGCCGACATGTTGCTCGAAGTTGAGTCGGCGAAGTCGGCTGCGTATTACGGCATGTGGTGTGCCAGCGAGATGAACGACGAGCTTGCTTCCGTGGCATCGCTCTCGAAGGCGTATTGCTCGGAGGCCTACTTCCACGCTGCGGCTGAGAACATCCAGATTCACGGTGGTATCGGTTTCACCTGGGAACACCCGGCGCACCTCTACTTCAAGCGTGCAAAGTCGAGCGAGCTGCTGTTCGGTGACCCGGCGTATCACCGCGAGCAACTCGCGCAGCGCATCGGCATCTGACCGCCCGCCTGCGACACGCCCGAACTCGCTGCCCTAGGCCGTGAGCATCGTCACCGTTGCATTCTTCGTTGTTTCGGCAACGTTGGTCTTCGTCATTGCCGCAGTCGCGATAGGCCGCGAGGCGCGGCGTCTTGACGCGGTGGCACCCCGTGCGGTGTACGAACTTGAAGACGCGGTGGCATTCGTGGCGTCGCGATTGCCCGAGGCATCGCAAGCCCGGCTCACGTTCAACGAGGTGCGCAAGCTGCTCGTAGCGCACATGCGCTGGCTTCACGCAAAAGGTTTGCAGCCCCGCGACGTCATTGACCGACAGCAAGACATCGACGAAGAACTCGTCGTGAGCGAAGAGACGTTGACGGCGTGGCTACTCGGAGAAGCCGAGCGTTTGAAGATCGAGTTGCTCGACGATGTCGATGCCGTGTACGTGGTGCAGGCCCACCTCGCTTATTTCGATGCGATCGGGGCAGTGGGGCCCAAAGCCTCTTCGTAGCTCCGGTCGGTGTGGAAGTCCGACCGCCACATGTTGATGTAGCGCTGCAATCTTGGATTGAAATACGGATCGTCGTCGAGAATGTCGCCCCAGCGGTATCCGAGCTTGGCGACTTCGGCTTCGATGCGGAGTGCGACACGAGTCTTCGACTCAAAATGGTAAAAACTGGCGTACGGAGTGAAGATGACCTTGTACCCCGCTTGTTGCACCTTCAAAGCGAAGTCGATGTCGTTCCAATTGCCGGGGAACTGCGTGCTGAGACCGCCGACGACATCAAACACCTTGCGCGACGTGAGTAGGCATGCCGCAATCACGCTCGACGCCTCGCGTTGCACTCGCACGTAGTTGTGCGCTCCGCGAGTGTCGGCCGGCTTCAAGCGATACATGTCGGTGGGATCGGGACTGAAGATGTGGCCGGCACTCTGAATGGTGCCGTCCTCGAAGTAAAGAATCGGCCCCACGATTCCGACATCGGCATCTGAGAAGAATGCGAGCATCGTTTCGATCGCGTCGGGAGCGATGATTTCGGTGTCATCATTGAGGAGCAGAATGAACTCACCGTTCGAATGGGCGACACCGATGTTGTTCTTGACGGCGAAGTTGAAGTCCTGGTCGTAATCAACGATCGTCAGCCGGTCACCACCGATCGACTCCAGTTCTTCACGCACTGCCTGCGGAGTCGGAGTATCGGCAACGATGATGATCTCCAGTGATTGGTACGTCGAACGGTCGAGCAGCGTTCGCACCGTGTTGACGACGAGGGGAATGGTTGATCCGCGTATCTCGCTGCTGCTTCCCCGGGTGGGAATGATGACGGAGACGAGTGGTCGATGCAACAGGTGACGTCGAACGCGAACCCGCGGGGTGTCCGGGTCGAACTCGACCGATGCGGTGATGCCGACACGGGCGAGGTGCCTGGAAACGGCAGCCGGATTGGCATCGGGCAGGAAGTTGGGGCTTGGGGTCACGTTGAAGATCGTCGGAACCCGCACCACCCGGCGCGCATGTTCACAGAGCAACAGATTCCGATCGTGCGCATCGGTGGCGGTGAGTTGGTCGATTCCACCGGCGGCGTCCACCGTGCGCCTCCGGGCGATGATGAAGTCGCCGATGTAGTTGTGCGATCGAAGTCGTTCGGGGGAGAAAGAGGGTCGCCGCTGATATGACGGCAAGCGATCTTCTCGTTGAATGTCGTGCCGCGTGTCGCCGTAGAGAACATCGACATCGTCATCCGCGTGAGCGGCAAAATGCAGCGCGTCACGCGTCACGGAGTCACCGGCGGATACGAAGACGACCCACTCGGCGCGGGGGTCATCTCCGAGAGTCAGGCGGCGTCCGATGTCCCGTGTCGAAATCGGTTCGTTGGTGGCGATCTTCCAGGTGCGCCGGGTAAACCCCAAGCCTCGTAGCGACGCTGCAGTGACGGCGAGTGCACCGCGTGCTGCTGCACGACCATCTGTGGCGAAGAGAAAATTAGTCAATCAGCGAGCCAGCCGCTTCTTCAGTGCCATACGAATACCGAACGGCAGATTTCGGTAGGCGAAACGAATCGGTCGCATCCAGTCGAGGTGAATCCAGTCGTTGGGCTTCTTGTGAAACTCGTAGTCGCGAGCGAGAGGTTCACCTTTCGCTCTCAGCACCTCCGCGCGACGTTGGGCCGCGCGCTCCCCGGCATCGGCGTCGGCTCTCTTCCATCTCTCGAGTGTGGCTTCAATTTCACTGATGTCGCGTTGTGACTTCACGGTGCACTCATCCGTTGATTCTCAGATCATCACGTTGAAACCCGACAGGATTCTTCCCGCGAGTTCACCGTCTCCGCTGATGGTCACTCGGGTGTCACCGGGCTTCCAGAATTGTCGACCACAGCACAACGCAACATAAGTGTTGCTGTCGAGCGCGATGGTGCACAGTGGACTCTCGGCCGACTCGACGTGTGCTGCCTTGCCGTTGTTGGTTGCCACGTGGTACGTCTTGGCCACTGGGCCGGTTGTGCGAATGGTGACGGTGCTGCCGTCAGGGGCCTTGCCGCGCTTGCCGACGACCATCGGAAGCGAACGAGCAAAGCGACCGAGACTGTGGTCGGCCGCCGGGCAGTCGTCGTTGCCGGGTATCGAGAGCGCGCGACGGATGTCTTGTTCGTGCACCCACGCGTCCATCACGCGGATGTGCAAGAAGTCAGCGAACGTGCCCGGGCCAGTCGGGGTCATCATCTCACGTGCGAAGTAGTCATCGCCGGAAGTTGCCAGCGTGTGACGACGCTTTGCCTCGATCTCGCGCCACTCCGCGAATACCTCCGCACCCGTCAAGCCACGACGGGCGTCGATCTCATGTTCGTTGAATTCGCCGATCGGGTTCTTCACATTCGACAAGTCGCTTGCTCGATGCGTGGTGGGAGGTTCGCCGTGGAGACCCTTTTCTGACGACACGAGGTGGGAGAGCGTGTCTTGCACGGTCCAGCCAGGGCACTCGGTCATTGTCTTCCACTGTTCTTCGTTCAGTGATGCAAACAACGAGTCGAGCGAGGTCCACACGTCGCCCAACATGTCGATCAATGCGGTGGGTCTCGTCACGGGTGGCTCCTCTCGGCGATGATGCAATTCATGGTGTCGGATTCTGAACGGTCTTCCATTCGCGAGTCTTGAGATAAGGGTTGAACACATCGCCGATATGCGCAAGATCATCGGCGGTCTTGGGGACCTTCAATTCATAGAAGTGGGGGAACTCAGAAGCTCCACGAACGATTTCCCAGAGGCGCAACGCTTCGTCGCCCGTTGGAGCCGGAACGATGACCGGACCAAACACCGCTCGCCCAGTGGCGGGCACGATGATCGGCACGCCGAAGCCGCCGAGCTGTTGCACCGCGTGATCGTGGTCGCGGCGAACGTCGTCGTGTGTCGTCGGGTCGGCGAGTGCCTTGTCCCACGCATCGTCCGGAGCGCCGATCATCAAGAGAAGTTCCTTGGCGGTATCCGGCTCGTAGGGGCGACGTCCCTGAATGTGCAGTGCGTCGGCGCTCGCGAGGTACCAGGCTCCACACAGGTCATTGTCGATTCGGCGCAACCAGGCCGCCACCCGCAATGGCGTCCACCCGTAGGCAATGTCGCGCTCCCACGGCATCTTCTTGCCAGCCACATGGTTGATGACTTCGAGGCTGAAGAACTTCCAGTTCACACGCAACCCGTTGAGTCGTTGCACCTCGCGAATCCAGAGCGAGGTCTGGTGTGCGTAGGGACACATCGTGTCGAAATAGAAGTCAACGACGTCGGTCTTCATACCTGAACCCTAGGTTAGATTTGTTTCGTGCAACGCCCCGGACGTTTCGAGCACACGCGGTATCTCGGAGACAAGCGAACCCAACTGGTGTACGACGTCGACTCGTGGAATGATGCGTCAATCATTGACGACATCGTCACTACGAACTCCGGAATCTGCTTTGCGCCCGACACACTCGCAGAGGCGCGCAATCGCGGCTACCGGCTCGCCACGGCGTGAACGGCTCGTTCCAGAGCGGAGCGCTGACACTTCAGCGTTATATGAACAAGGGCTCCGCCCGACCCGGGGCTCGCCCAGCGGTGCTTCTGTGTCATGGATTTCCGATCGGGCCGCAGGATGCGCGTCACTCGGCGAGCTCGTTTCCTGAGCTCATCGATCGCATCGCCAACGAACTCGGCTGGGCGGGGATGACCTTCACCTTCCGCGGCTGCGGCAATAGCGAAGGTGATTTCTCGCTGCAGGGATGGATCGAAGACCTGCGTGCTGCGATCGATCATCTCGTTGCCGAGACCGAGCCGACACAAGTGTGGATGCTCGGCACGAACACGGGTGCATCACTCGGGTTGTGCGTTGCTGCCGACGACCCGCGGGTGAGTGGCTGTGCGTTGCTCGGGCCGCGCGCCGACTTCGACGACTGGGCCGAGCACCCGCGCCGATTCCTCGAGCACACCCGCGAGATTGGCGCGGTGCGAACACCGTCGTTCCCTGCACAGTTCGATGAGTGGACTCGCGAGTTGCGACGATTTCGTCCCGTCGAATCGGCGCGACGTCTTGCCCCGCGACCGCTGTTGCTGATGCATGGCGATGAAGACGAACTCGTTCCCGAGAGCGATTCACGTTCGATCGCCGAGGCACACGGATCTGCTGAGTTGCACATCATCCAGGGCGGTGGTCACCGCCTGAGGCACGACCCGCGGGCGATTGCAATGTTGATCGGTTGGCTCGATCGTCAGCGCTGAAATGACGACCTCGTCATCGGTTGACTCGCAACCGGACTATCAACCTCAACGGTCGTAGCCGTCAGGATGGCGTTCGTGCCAGCGATAAGCGCTCGAGATGATCTCGCGCAGATCGCGAGTCGCACGCCAGCCGAGCACCGCGCGAATGAGCGTGGGATCGGCGTACACGGCCGCAGGATCGCCCGCGCGTCGCGCCACTACTTGATGCGGCAGTGCGCGACCAGTGACCGACTCCGTGACGGAGACGAGTTGTTTGACCGACGTGCCCTGACCCGTGCCAACGTTGCAGACGATGGACTTTCCGCCGCCCGACAAGTAGTCGAGTGCCTTGATATGCGCATCGGCAAGATCCGACACGTGCACGTAGTCGCGAATGCATGAGCCGTCGGGCGTGGGGTAGTCGTCACCGAAGATGTGAAGGGCGGGTTCGGCCCCGAACAACACCTTCATCACGAACGGAACGAGATTCGCGGTGGCCGCCCAATCCTCACCCATGTCGCCGGATTCGTGGGCGCCTGCGGCATTGAAGTAGCGCAAACTGACCGAACGCAACCCGAGTGGAGTACACGAAGCAAGGAATTGCTCGATGTCGGCCTTCGTTTGCGCGTACACACTCTCGGGCCGCAGCGGTGCCTCTTCGTTCACCGGGGAAGCGTCGGGATTTCCATAGACGGCGGCAGTGGAGGAAAAGACGATCTGCTTGACATCGTGCTCGAGCAACGCCTCGACCAAGGAAATGGAGCCGGCAACGTTGTTTCGGTAGTAGCGAAGCGGTTCGGTCATCGATTCGCCCACCGCCTTGTATGCGGCAAAGTGGATCACGCTGTCGACGTCGAACTTTCGGCAGATCTTGCCGACGAGACGAGTGTCGGCAATGTCGCCCACCACGAGGTCGATACCTTCAACGGCGTCGCGATAACCGCGCTCCAATGTGTCGAGCACGACGACATCGCGACCCATCTCCTGTAACAGCCGTGCGGTGTGCGAGCCGATGTATCCGGCACCACCGGTGATGAGGATGGTCATCGACTCAGCGTTTCTTCAGTGGTCGGCTCTGTTTGTCGCGATCACGGGCCTTCTCGAGTTGTTTGAAACGACGTACCTTGAGCAGCGCCTCGGCAGAGTCGATATCGGCGACGGTGCGCATGCGGTGGTCGCCGAAGGGTTTTGCTACACGTTCCCAGTTGTCTGGCGTGATTCCGAAACGCTTTGCCAAGAGCGCAATGAAGATCTTCGCCTTCTCGTCACCGAAACCAGGCAACTTACGCAAGCGTGCGTACAACTCCCGGGCATCGTCGACACCGTTCCAGATTCGTGCTCCGTCGTTGTCGTACTCGTCGGCAATGATTGTGCACAATTCATGGATGCGTTTGGCCATCGCCGCTGGGAAGCGATGAATCGCCGGCTTCACGCAGCACAGCGCAACGAACTTGTCGGGTTGCATCGCGGAGATCTTCTTCGGGTCGAGGTGGCCGAGCCGCTCGACCAGCGTGTACGGGCCGGTGAATGCCCATTCCATCGGCACCTGCTGGTCGAGCAACATGCCGATGAGTAGCGCGTTGCCGTCGCGGCGGAGCAACCGGTCGGCAGCCGGTTTGCCGGTGACGTACAAGTCGCTGGAGGTTCCCTTCGGACGTTTCGTCGTTGACTTGCTGGTCGACTTAGGCATACAGCGGGTTGATGCTCTCCGGGTCGAGCCCGTAGTGCGCGATGGCATCAGCCACTACTTCCTGCTTTACTTCGCCCGTCGCGGCGAGTGCATGGAGCGTGGCCACGACGATGTGTGGCATGTCGATCTCGAAGTGGCGGCGTAGTGCCGCGCGAGTATCGCTGCGACCAAATCCATCGGTACCGAGCGGCACGAACGAACGGTTCGGCACGAAGCGCGCCACCTGTTCGGGCACGATGCGCATGAAGTCGGTGACTGCCACGACCGGCCCGGTTCCTTCATCGAGCAGGCGAGTGACGTCGGCTTGGCGTGGGGCCGAGGTGGGGTGCAACCGGTTCCAGCGCTCAACATCGAGCGCGTTTTCGCGCAGCGTCTTGTACGACGTCGCCGACCAGAGATCGCAGGCGACTTCCCAGCGTGACTCGAGTTCGGCTGCGGCGGCACGAACCGCCGAGTGTGCAGAGCCGGAGAAGACGAGGGTCGCGTGGTGCTTGCCGTTGCCGGCATCCGCCCACTTGTAGAGACCGCGCATGATTTGGGCGTCGAGATCGGAGACCGCTGGTCGTGCCGGCATCGGATAGTTCTCGTTGTAGAGAGTGACGTAATAGAAGACGTCATTCGGAACCTCGCCGTACATCTCGTGCAAACCGTTGCGCACGATGGCGGCAACTTCGTAGGCGAATGCCGGATCGTATGCACGGCACGGCGGCACGGTGCTCGCCAACACCAGCGAGTGTCCGTCCTGGTGCTGCAGGCCCTCACCAAGCAACGTGGTGCGACCGGCCGTTGCACCGAGCAAGAAGCCCCGCGTGCGAGCATCTGCCGCCTGCCAGATGAGATCGCCGACGCGCTGGAATCCGAACATCGAATAGAAGGTGTAGAACGGCACCATCTCGATGCCGCGTGTCGAGTACGCCGTACCGGCTGCGATGAACGACGCGAGACTGCCGGCTTCGGTGATGCCTTCCTCGAGGATTTGTCCGGATGTCGACTCGCTGTACGACAGCAGCAGGTCGTGGTCGACTGGTTCGTACTTCTGACCTTGTGATGCGTAGATCTTCAACTCGCGGAAGAGCGAGTCCATGCCGAATGTTCGTGCTTCGTCGGGAATGATCGGGACGACACGCTCGCCGAACGAAGGATCTCGGGCGAGATTGCGTAAGAGTCGTGTGAATCCCATGGTGGTGCTCACCGACTGCTGGGCACTACCCGTGTCGAACTCCCTGAATGCGTCGTCGGAGGGAAGCGTGAGGCGACGCTTGGCGGTTCCGATGCGCTTGGGCACGAAGCCTCCGAGAGCGCGGCGTCGCTCGACGAGGTACTGATATTCGACCGAGTCTTCCGGCGGTCGGTAGTACGGGGCCACATCGCCCTCGAGCATTTGGTCGGTGATTTCATCGTTGAGGTGCAGACGATCACGCAGCACGCGCAGCTGCTCGACATTCATTTTCTTGATTTGGTGGGTGGCGTTGCGGCCTTCAATCTCGGGTCCGAGAGTCCAACCCTTCACCGTCTTGCACAAGATTGCTGTCGGGCGACCCGAACCAAGGTTGTCCGCCGCCGCCTTGAACGCGGCATACACCTTTCGGTAGTCGTGACCACCGCGGGGTAGCGCCTGCAGTTCTGCGTCGGTGAGATGCGACACCATCTCGCGCAGACGCGGATCTGGTCCGAAGAAGTGTTCGCGAATGTAGTTGCCGTCCTCGACCGTGTAACGCTGAAACTCGCCGTCGACGGTGGTGTTCATCTTGTTGAGCAGCACACCCGTGGCATCGCGGGCGAGAAGCTCGTCCCACTTGGAACCCCAGATCACCTTGATGACGTTCCAACCCGCTCCGCGGAAAACGGCTTCGAGTTCCTGGATGATCTTGCCGTTGCCACGCACCGGACCATCGAGTCGCTGCAAGTTGCAGTTGACGACGAAGACGAGATTGTCGAGGTGTTCGCGAGATGCCAGCGAAAGAGCGCCGAGCGTCTCGGGCTCGTCGCACTCACCGTCGCCGAGGAAGGCCCACACGCGGCTTTCGGTGGTGTCATCGAGTTTGCGGTTGGTGAGGTAGCGGTTGAATCGCGCGTGATACAGCGCGGTGATCGGCCCGAGACCCATCGACACGGTGGGAAACTCCCAGAACTCGGGCATCAATCGAGGGTGCGGGTATGACGACAGGCCGCGACCGCCGCGACCGATCTCGCGTCGGAAATGATCGAGGTCGTCGGCTTCGAGACGGCGCTCGAGGAATGCGCGCGCGTACACACCGGGAGCGGCGTGACCCTGGAAGTAGACGTGATCGCCGGCCTTGCCGTTGTCCTTGCCGCGGAAGAAGTGATTGAAACCAACTTCGTAGAGCGACGCCGACGACGCGAACGTGGAGAGGTGGCCGCCGATGCCTTCGGCGTTGGCGTTGGCGCGGATCACCATGATTGCCGCGTTCCATCGGATGTAGGCGCGGATACGTCGCTCAAGGTGCTCGTCGCCGGGGAACCACGGTTCGTATTCGGCGGGAATCGTATTGATGTAGGGAGTCGAGACCGTTGCGGGGAAACTCACCTGCGTTTCGCGGGCGCGCTCGAGCAGACGAGACATCAAGTAGCGCGCACGGGTCTTGCCCTGCATCTCGACCACTGCGTCGAGTGAGTCGAGCCATTCCTGCGTCTCGGTCGGGTCGGTGTCGGGGAGTTGATGTACCGAGCCGTCAAACAGCATGTGCCCATTCTCGCACGACAAACCGTGACTGCCACACAGGCAGAAGGGTTACCGGCTTCACATACTCGCCGCTGCCCATCGGTAAGGATGCTTGGGTGACGTTGCGCGTGGTGTACACCGACGGAGCATGTTCGGGAAATCCCGGGCCGGGAGGCTGGGCCTGGGCGATTGCTCCGACTGGAGAACCACATGACAGTGGCGGCGAGAAGTCGACCACCAATCAACGGATGGAATTGCTCGCAGTGTTGAGTGCACTCCGTGTGCTTGGCGCACAGCCCGGGCCCATCGAAGTGGTGTCCGACAGTCAGTACGTCGTGAAGTGTTTCAATGAAGCCTGGTGGGAAGGTTGGCTGCGTCGCGGTTGGAAGAACAGTCAGCGCCAACCAGTTGCCAACCGTGATTTGTGGGAGCCGTTGATCACGCTGGTGCGAGAGCGAGGGGATATCGCATTCCGCTGGGTGCGCGGTCACAACGGAGATCCGATGAACGATCTCGTTGATGCCTTGGCTGTGTCTGCAATCGAGCACGTGCGCTAGCGTTCGCCGCCATGGAACTCACCAACTCAAGCGCCATCGTCACCGGAGGAGCCAGCGGAATCGGAGCCGCTGCCGCTCGCATGCTCGCCAAGAAAGGCGCCAAGGTCGTCATCGCCGACCTGCAAGCAGACAAAGGAGAGGAGCTCGCCAAAGAAATTGGCGGGGCATTCTGCAAAGTCGACGTCACCAACACCCAGGACATCGTGAATGCCGTCGAGATGGCCACGTCGATGGGTCCGATCCGTGCCCTCGTCAACTCGGCGGGTATCGGTTGGGCACAGCGCACCGTCGGCAAGGACGGCACCCTCGAGTCGGCGGCCAATCTTGACGCCTTCAAGAAAGTGATCGCCATCAACCTCGTCGGCACCTTCGATTGCATTCGCGTGGTTGCCACAGCGATGAGTCGCAACGAACCGTTGGCCCACGGCGAACGAGGTGCCATCGTGAACATCGCTTCCGTCGCCGCATTCGACGGCCAAATCGGCCAGGCGTCGTACTCGGCCTCAAAGGGTGGAGTCGTTGGCATGACGTTGCCGATTGCTCGCGACCTTGCAGCCGTCGGCGTGCGAGTGAACACCGTGGCTCCGGGTCTCATCGACACACCGATCTACGGAAAAGGTGAGGCGAGCGAGGCATTCAAGGCCAACCTGCAAAAGGGTGTGCTCTTCCCGCAGCGCCTCGGGTCATCCGAAGAACTGGCTTCGATGGTGCTCGAGTGCATCACGAACAGTTACATGAACGCCGAGACCATTCGCGTCGACGGCGGCATTCGTATGCCACCTAAGTGACGCCGTTCGTCGCGTAGCAGTGACTTCGTTCGTCACACATCGAAATCCATTCGTACCGTTCGACACGGCGCCATCCTCTGACTTCGCGGGGAGGATTCCCCACGAGGAGATTCTCCCGCAGGTGATCGGCGATTCGTTCCGACACCGTGTCGGAGTAAAGCCGCTCGATCTCGCCAATTGGTTCGTGCGTGACGAGGAATGGGAACCGACACTCGCGATGAAGCGTGAGTTGATCGAACAGCGCCGCGGGTCGGTGGTGGCCTTCCGCGACGATGCCCATGACGTTGCCCAAGAAGCGGCAGAACTCGTGCTGGAGTGGGTCGGCAAGAGCACGACTCGTTCCGGTGTCGACGCGCTCGTCGATGCTGCGCTCGCCGTACCCGACGACCTGACGGTGCTGCGCTCGATTCCCGTCGATGGATGCGAGCAATTGCCCTTCGTCGCCGGGGTGGTGTGCTCACCGAGCCGTTGGCGATTGACCGAGAAGATCGGCCTCGACATGCTGGCCGTGCACAAGCCCGTGGCCCTGTACGCCGAGCACATTGGGGCGGCAGTCGGCACCACGCTCACCCGACTTACGCCGGAGAAGCCGATCTGGCGGTCGAACTGGACCCTCGAAGATCACCCCGCGCTCTTCCAACCGCAGTCGCCCGAGCGCCCGCTCGTGGGGCATCCTTCCGAGCTGTGGATTCGTATCGAACGAGAGACGCTGCGCCGTTTGCCGCGCACACGCGGAATCCTCTTCACGATTCGCGGATTCCAAGAACCCCTCTCGACCTATGTGCAGCGTGGCCCGGTCGTGGTGCGAAACCTGCGTGAACTCGTCGCCCGACTGCCCGACTCGCTCGCGCGGTACAAGAGCGTTTACGACTACCGGGCCGCGACCATCAGCTGGCTTGATTCCTTGCTCGGGTCCTCGTAATCGCCACGAATTTCCGTGGATGTTGATTGTGTTTTCCAAGCCGTTTATAGAGGTAAACCGGAGACTCAATTAAACCCGCGCCATGCAGGGCCACGAGAGTTCGGTGTGCTGCGTTTGAGTTATAGGTCGATGTTCGGGAGATTCGTTCAGAGATGACATCGTCACACATGAGATAGCCACCCGGGCGTAGAAGTCTCACGGAATTCGCAAGATCAATTCCAACTGTCGGGAAGTCATGGTCGCCATCAACCCATACCAAATCATAATTACTGTCGACTGATTCAAGACTAAGAGATAAGGAGTTTTGCTCAACGAACTTGATTCTGGAGCTGCTGCGGACGTTCAACTTCCTCTTCTCAACGAACTCTCTTGAGCGCGAGTACTCGTAGCTGGCATGATACGCAGAGTCACTTGCTGGAAGATCCATTGTCGTAACAATTGCTTCGGGGAAGAGATACGTCAAGACTTTGGTAGTGCTGCCCTCAAGTGTTCCAATCTCCAAAATCTTTGAAATTGGTAATCTCTTGGCAGCCAACGCTCCTAGTAGCACCTTGTGCTCCGAGCGCGAGTCGCCGATTTCCACGGACGCCTCGACGCCCGCTTCCTTAACGGCTTCAAGATATGCGGTGATTCCGGCATCGCGGTCAAGACCGAGTAGCTCGTACTTCTGTAACTGTTGACTAAGACGTTCTGAATGCCGAGTTTCTAACTCTTTTATTTCGCACATGACCCACGCCACAACCCGTCCGGTTCGATATTCGAAAGAACGACGTGCCCGCCTGACGAAACGGTTCAATTGCTTACCAACATGAGCTGAACGCATCGCATTCAACTCTAATCATCTCGTGTGAGTCGGTAGAAACTGTCACGTGGTGTAGTCGGCATTGACGCGTACGTAGCCATCGCTGAGGTCGCAGCCCCAGACGGTGGCGCTGCTCGTGCCGGTTGCGAGCGACACATGAATCACCACTTCTTCGCTCTTCATATATGAGGACAAAGCTGCGAGACCCGCAACATCAAGCTGTCGCGGGTAGACCTCTTGTGCGCCGAAGCGGATGATCACACGTTGTTGGTCGATGTCGAGGTACTGCGAGCATTTGCCGACCGCCATCGCAACGCGACCCCAGTTGGGATCGGCGCCGTGCACCGCGGTCTTTACGAGGGGGGAGTTGCCGATGGCGCGGGCGACCGTGACGGCCTGTTCTTCATCCCGAGCCTGATCGACCCGAACCTCGATGATCCGCTCCGCGCCCTCTCCGTCGCGGGCAATTTGCTTGGTGAGTGACAGCAACACCGCGTAGAGGGCCTCACGGAACGCAGCCGGGTCGATGTGCCCGGCAGTGCCACTTGCCAGACACACGGAGGTATCGCTCGTGGATGTGTCGGTATCGATGGAAACCCGGTTGAACGTGCGCTCGACGCACCAGCGAAACGCCATGTCGAGTTCGGCGCGACTCATTGCTGCATCGGTGAACACCAGCGAGATGTGCGTGGCCATGTCGGGTTCGATCATTCCGACACCCTTTGCGACGCCAACTACACGGGCACGGGAACCCGCCACGGTCGCCTCGGCGAGCTTTGCCCGAGTGTCGGTGGTCATGATCGCGCGGGCTACGAGCGAGGCGTCATGCGTTTCTTCGACACTTCGCAGTGAGGCGATGCCGTCACGGATCTTGCCCATCGGATACTGGCGGCCGATCACTCCAGTGGACGCGATGACGAGGTCTTCGGCGCGGCATTGCTGGAGTTCCGCGGTCTTCTCGACGATTTCGCGCGCGTTACGCATACCCTCGTCACCCGTTGCAACGTTCGAGTTCTTGGACAACACGATGACTCCGCGCGTGGTGCCGCGCGCCGAGAGCTCGCGACTCAGAATGACACTCGCCCCTGCAAACCGACTCTTGGTGTACACCGATGTGCCGACGGTGCCAGGAACCCCCAGCACGGTGACGAAGTCGAGCGTCTCGTCTTTGATGCCGAAGTTTGCCGCGCGTGCGACGAATCCCTCCGGAAGCGCCGTCACGAGAATCGCTTGGCGAGGTTAAGGAGCGTTGTTCGCATCGACACCTCGTTCGTCGCAATGGCATTCATCGCGCGAAGAAACCAGTTGGCGCGATTGGTCGAGTAATCGAACTGTTCGGTGACGAGCGTTCCACCTTTGACTGGTTCGAGGATGTATCGCCAGACATGACCCCCGAAATGACGCCAGCCGATTCGTCGACCCTCTTCGAACTCGACCACGGTGTTGGTGATTCGGTAGGGCAGACCAATGCGCATCGACATTCCGAACTTCGCGCCAAGTGAGAGACGCTGAGGTCCGCTCAGCTCGCCCCGCACGCTGCCCGATCCGTCGATCTCGGCGTGCATGGCGGGTGTCGCCAAGAGCTCGAAGATGTCGGACGAAGGAGCGGGTACGAATTGCGATACGGAAACGACCTTGCGCTGTGGGTCGTGGGCGGGGGTTGCATTCGAATCGGGCATGTCTACGACGCTATGCGAGCGCCCCTGCCACCAACTCACCGCATCGCCGACCGGAGAAGAGCGCTCCCTGCAGCGAGCCCGTGTCACGATGATCGCCACACACGAACACCCCGTTGCCGAGCGCGATGTTTCGTTTCGGTGAAAACGGCGGACGCTGTTCGACTCCTGCGTGGGCGATTCGGTAGGTGCGCAGGTGTCGCCACGCATCGACCTGTGAACCCCACCACGAGCGCATTTGGTCGCGGGCAAGCGCCTCAAGGTCTCCGTCGATGACTTCGGGCATCGCTGCGACCACGAGGTGCTTCCCGGCAGGCGCGTAGCTCGCTGCGACGTTGCTCATGACGGCGGCATTCAGCACCGGACCCCTGCCCGAGCCGTCGAGAATCACGAGCTTCGACGAGGTGGGCGGCTTGTCGGCGGCGAAATACACGGCACCGGCACGTCGTGATGCCCGCTCGCGCATCGATACGAGTTCGCGAGCCGATGGAAGATCGGTCGCAACGATGACCGCCCGTGCCTCGATTCGACGCCCGTCGACGGTGACGACGGAGCGACCGTCGATCGAAGCGACCTTTGTCGAGAGATGCACCAGTCCCGGAAGCCGCTCTGCCATCTGCCGCGGAAGTGCGGACATACCGAGACGCGGAACTCCGGCGTCGCCTTCGCCGAGGCTGCGGAAGATGATGTCGAACATTCGGCGCGATGTGGCAAGTGACGGGTCGAGTTGAATGCCGCCAAAGAGCGGTCGGAAGAACCTGTCGATCATCGTCTGGGAAAACCCCGCGCGCCGTAAGGCAACGACCGTTGGCAGGTCTTGGCCGCGGAGCAACTCGCGGGGGTCGCCGCGCAGGGTTCGTGCGCGCAACAGTGCGATCTTTGCCTTGTCGGTAATCGACCCGATCGGTGCACGAGCGGTACCCAACAAGGTTTGCGGTGCCCGAAATGGATCGCTCACGGTGTACGACTTGCCGCGCAGCATCACCAAGGCGCCCGGATCGAACGTCTGTATATCGAGTGCCTGAAGATCAACCTGTCGACGTAGTTCCGGGTAGGCGGTCAACATGATTTGGAATCCACGATCGAGTCGGAATCCTTCGACGACATCGGTGCGTACGCGACCTCCAACGTCATCTTGTGCCTCGAGCACGGCGACGCCGAATGACTTGGCGTGGAGATGTCGTGCTGCGGCGAGTCCGGCCAAACCGCCGCCGATGATGACGACGTCGACTCGTGACGGAAGTTGGCTCATCGAGCGGGCGAGGTGGGTCCGCTCAACGCGCGAGCAGTGCGCGAAGCGCGATCTCCAACGTGGGATGCGTGAATTGGAAACCAGACGAGGACAGCACGCGGGGGATCACCCGTTGCCCGGTGAAGAGCAGTGCATCGGCGAGTTCTCCGCCGAACAGCAATTTCGCGCCGAATGATGGCACCGGGAGCAGTGCCGGACGGCCGAGCACCTTGCCGAGGACCTTTGCGAAGTCGGCGTTGGTGACCGCGGCTGGTGCGGTGAGATTGACGGCCCCTTGCACATTGGCGGTGAGGAGATACTCGATGGCGGCAACTTCATCGTCGATCGAGATCCAGCTCTGCCACTGGTCGCCACGCCCGAACTTGCCGCCGAGGCCTGCCCGGAAGAGCGGTAGCTGCTTCTTTAATGCGCCACCTTTGGGGGAGAGCACGATGCCGGTACGCAGAAAGACCGTTCGAGTACCCGCGCCAGCGGCCGCCGCCTCCCACTCCCTGCAAACATCGGCGAGAAAACCGCTGCCGGCAGATGACGTCTCGTCGAGTGCCTCGTCACCACGTGCGCCGTAGAAACCGATGGCAGAACCGGAGAGAAACACGCTCGGTCGTTTGGCGGCACCGGCAATCACGGAAGCGAGCAGCTTGGTGCTCTTCACGCGACTGTCGAGAATCTCGCGCTTGTACGAATTCGACCAGCGCTTGTCGCCGATACCTGCGCCCGAGAGATGGATGATGGCGTCGGCTGATCCGACGACATTTGCATCGATGACACCTCGTGCCGGATCCCACTGTGATTCATTGGCACCAGCGGCTCGTCGAACGAGTCGGATGACGTCATGACCATGACCAGTGAGATGGGGTACGAGAGCCGAACCGATGAGTCCGCTCGCCCCAGAAACGACGATGCGCATGCGTTAGAGGCTACGCCTCGTGGCGTGGGCTAGGGAATGACGATGGGTACGGACGTGACGACGGTGTTCGGTCGGAAGAGCAGACGTGCCTTGATCGCGAGTGCCGACTGGTTGTGGAGCCACTGTGAACGGATGCTCGTGACGAATTCAGGAATGACGACGGTGATCAAGTCGTCGGGTTGCAGACCGTCGAGTCGATCGATCTCGGTGAGCACCTTGTCGGTGAGGTTGCGGAAGTCGTCGACCGGCGCTTGCAGTTCGACGTTGGGGAAGTTTTCGCGCCACACCCGTTCGAGTGCCTGACCTTCGGCGTCAGAGCCGACGATGCTCAAACCGAGCAAGCGATCCGGATTGAGGCTCTGGGCGTACTTCATGGCTTGCACGACTCCAGCGTTCACGGAACCAACGAGTACCACGACGAAGTGCGTTCGGAACGGCGGCACTTCCTTCTCGGCGACACTGAGGAACTGCTTTACGCGCACGTAGTGGCGGTTGATTCCGGTGAAGATGAGGATCATCGACGGGATGACGACCGCTGGAATCCAGGCACCATCGGTGAACTTCACGATCACGACGGCGAGCGCAACTGCAAGCGTGGTGAGCGCACCCACACCGGTGAAGAATGCCTTCAAGGGCCACTGCTTTTCTTTCAGCCGCAAGAGCCGCACGAGCATTCCGGTCTGGCTGAGCGTGAATCCGGTGAATACGCCGACTGCGTAGAGCGGAATCAAAGCGTTGACGATTCCGCCGAACGCAATGACGAGGCCCGATGCGGCTATGCCGAGGAAGATGATGCCGTTGCTGAAGACGAGTCGATCACCGCGATTGGCGAACTGTCGTGGCAAGAAGCTGTCCTTTGCAATCACCGAAGAGAGTCGTGGGAAGTCCGCGTAGGCGGTGTTGGCGGCGAGGATCAAGATGCCGAACGTTGCGAATTGCGTTACGAAGAAGAAGATGTTCCGACCGCCGTACACCTGCTCTGCCATTTGGGCGAGCACCGTGTCCTTGATTCCTCCCTCATCGTCCTTCAGTGGTTCAAGGTGTTGTGCCAACACGCTGAGACCAAAGAATGACGTGCCGAGAATGACGGCCATCATGATGAGGGTTCGCGCAGCATTGCGTGGCTCGGGTTTCTCGAATGCGGGCACGCCGTCGGCGACTGCTTCGATACCGGTCAGAGCAACGGCGCCGGACGAGAACGCTTTCAAGAAGTAAAAGAGCGTCAGGGCCTTCTGGCCTTCGAGCAACTCCCGCTCAACTTCGCCGGTGTGCGAGATGGGGGCGAGATCCTGGAAGTACACGCGGTAGAGGCCGACGAGAATGAGCGCAGCCAGGCTCACGATGTAGAGGTACGTGGGCGGCGCAAAGAGTGCGCCCGACTCGCGAACTCCGCGCAGGTTTGCGAATGTGATCAACGCGATGAAGAGCACGCACAGCCACACGCGATAGGGCGCCAAACCGTTGAATGCCGAGACGATGGCCGCCACGCCACCGGCGACCGATACCGACACCGTGAGGATGTAGTCGACGAGCATCGATGCGCCCGAAACCAACGACGGGTACTTGCCGAGGTTGTCCTTGGCGACGATGTAGCTGCCACCGCCGTGGGGGTAGGCGTAGATCGTCTGGCGATAGCTGTTGACGACGATCGCCAGGAGAATCACGACCATGATCGCGATCGGCACGAGATTGTCGAATGCGGTGGCGCCGATAGCCGCCATCGTGAGGAAGACGATGAGGATTTCTTCGGTCGCGTATGCGGTGCTCGAGATGGCGTCGCTGGCAAACACCGGAAGCGCAACCCGCTTCTTCAGACGATGATGTGCGTCCTGGGTGGTCTCGATCGGCTTACCGATGAGACCTGACTTGAAGCGCTGCCAGCCCGTTCGACGATCAACTTTGGTTGGTGCCATCACACTGCGTCCTCGCGCTGCGACCGACGAAACGGACGCGGATACGATGGTAGTTCGTGCACGTCGTAATCGTGGGTTGCGGACGTGTTGGCAGCACACTCGCTCGCGAGCTCACCGCGCTCGGAAACACCGTGGCGATCGTCGACCGACGCGCCGATGCGTTCCTTCGATTGGGTGATGATTTCTCCGGGCAGACGATCGTGGGGATCGGCTTCGACCCCGACATTCTGATTGCCGCCGGTATCGAGCGAGCTTCGGCTCTGGCGGCAGTGACGAGCGGCGACAATTCGAACATCATGATTGCTCGCGTGGCCCGAGAGCGCTTCAAAGTCGACAGCGTCGTGGCTCGCATCTACGACCCGAAGCGCGCCGAAATCTACGAACGTCTCGGCATCGCCACCGTCGCCACCGTGAAATGGACGGCCGAACGAATCATGCGACGAATCGTCGCCGACCGCCCGTCCGTTGAATGGGCCGACTCGACCGCCGAGCTGGTGTTGGTTGAACGAATCATCGGCGACGCGTGGGTGGGCGAGCGAGTGACACGCGTCGATGCGGGCCCGGCGAAGGTGGTCGGAGTGCGCCGTTACGGCAAGGCGATGCTTGCTAGCGATGATGTGTTGGTTCAGCAAGGCGACGTGTTGTACGTCGCGGTGCTCAATTCGGAGATCGAAGCCCTTGACGCATTCCTCGGGAAAGGGCCGGTGGACCAGTCATGAAAGTGATCATTGCGGGCGGTGGCAGCGTCGGTCGGTTCACTGCGCGCGAGATGGTCGCAGCCGGACATTCCGTCACGATCATCGACAACGACAGAACTACCCTGCGTGAATACCAATCCCGCGCCGAATCGAGCGGTATCGAGTGGCACTTCGGTGACGCCTGCGACTATCTCGTGCTCGATGCGGTCGGCACCCGCGGCGCCGACGTCGTCGCGTCGGTGACCGGAGACGACGAGGACAACCTGGTGGTCTCGTTGCTGGCCAAGCAGGAGTTCGGTGTACCGCGAGTGGTTGCCCGCGTGAACAATCCGAAGAACTACTGGATGTTCAACGAGATGTGGGGTGTCGACATCTCCGTGTCGACGCCGCACCTCATCACCAGCCTCGTGCAAGAGGCGACCTCCGTCGGAAACTTCGTGCGCCTCATGCAACTGAAGGGTGGCAAGGCCGAGCTCGTAGAAGTGACATTGGCCGAGTCATCGCCCGCGGCGAACAAGGCCATCGCCGAGCTGGTGTTGCCGCGCAGTGCATCGATCGTTGCAGTCGTGCGAGCCGAACGCGTGATGGTGCCGACGAAAGACATGGTGCTCCGGCCGGGTGACGAGGTCATGGCGCTCATCACCGAGGACGCCGAAGCGGCGGTCTCGAAGTTGCTCGTCGGCTAGCGCCGCGCTGCAACGATCGTCGGTAGAACCCTGCCGAAATTACTGTCCGGGTTTTGGGAGCAGTTGGTACACCGGATTGAGCATCACGCGTCGTGAGCCTTCCATGTGCGCCACACCAGTGACGACGAGACCACGATTGTGGCCGATGCCCGGGATGCGCTCACGGCCACTGAAGATGACGGTGAGATCTGCCGAGCCATCACTGATCTCGACTTCGACGGCCGGAATCCCGGCGCGCGGCTTGATGCTCATGCGTCGAATCTCGCCACACACGGAGACGCGTTCACGCATCGGCATGTCTGCAAGCGACACCAAGTGAAGATCGCAGAACTTCGCGCTGAGTCTCTCGGAGATGAGTTCTTCCTTCGTTTGCGCACCACGGGCGAAGAAATCCTTGAGTCCCATTGCGGTTTCCAGCGTACGCTCAACGACGTGAGCACGCGGAAACTCATCATTGCCAGCCTCGTCTGCGGATTGTTGATCCTCGTTGCCGGCACGGTGAAGTTGCTGCAAACTGCCAGTGATACGACGACACCAACCAGCCTGCTGAAAGTCGGCGCCTCGACCACGGTTTCGGGTTTGAACGTCACCGTCAACGAGGTAGTGGTGACCACCGAGCGAACATTCGTCACCGTGACGATGAACGGCCTCGCCAGCCAATCGCCACTCGTCGGATGGTCGATGCTTGCGAACGGAGAAATTACCGAGCCAGTCGGCTCGAGAGACTGTCCTGCCACTGCCAACGAGGTGACATGCACCTTGGAATTCGTTGTTGCTGTTGGCACACCAACGATTGTCTTTGCGCGCGACGGCGAAAAGAGCCAGTGGTTGGGCTCGTAATGCAGCAAAACCGCTACCGTACATAGACGTGTCTGCCGAGCAATTCGACCTCGTCGTAGTTGGCGGAGGTCCGGGCGGATACGCCGCGGCGTTCTATGCGGCGTCGGCCGGAATGAAGGTGGCGCTGGTCGAAAAAGACACCATCGGTGGCACTTGTTTGAACCGAGGGTGTATCCCGGCGAAGGCATTCCTTGAAAGTGCAGCCGTCTTCCGCCACGTCGCCCACGCGAAGGATTTTGGTGTTGAGTCGTCGGCGCCAAGCGTGAACTTTGCGGTGACGCAAGCCCGCAAGCAAACGATCGTGAATGGTCTGGTCAAGGGACTCACCGGCCTGACGAAGAGCAAGAAGGTTACGTACCTGCTCGGAACGGGTTCTCTCGGGGCCGGTCGCGCCGTCACGGTGAAGTCGAACGACGGCAGCAGCAAGCAGATCGTCGGAGCGAACGTGATTCTCGCTGCCGGCTCGGTGCCACGAACGATTCCCGGTTTCGCAGTCGGTGGCCCGGTCATGACGAGTGACGAGGTGCTTGCGCTCGACAAGATTCCGTCACGAATCGCCGTGATCGGCGGCGGTGCCATCGGGTGCGAGTTTGCTTCGTGCTTCGCCGACCTCGGTGCGTCGGTGACGATTCTTGAGGGGCTGCCGAAGATCCTTCCCGGGCTCGACCCGGATGTCGCCAATGTGGTGGTGAAGTCGTTCAAGAAAAAGAACATCGACATTCGCACTGGTGTGAAAGTCACCGGTCATGTGCCGAACAAGTCGGGTGGCACCGTGGTGTCGTTCGGCGAAGGTGAGTCAATCGAAGTCGATGCCGTCGTCGTATCCGTGGGTCGTCGCCCGTACGCCGATGAACTCGGGCTTTCGGGCACACAAGTGAAGGTCAGCGAGCGAGGCTTTGTCGAGGTTGACGAGTTCTGTCGCACCAGCGAGCCGAACGTGTACGCCGTCGGCGATCTCATCGCCACTGCACAGCTGGCACATGTTGCGTATGCAGAGGCCATCGTCGCCGTGAAGCACCTACGCGGCGAGAAGGTGTACCCGGTGATGTACGACCGAGTGCCCTGGGCGATCTATTGCCATCCTGAAGTGGCATGGGCCGGCCCGTCGGAGGAAGAGGCACGAGCTGCCGGACACGATGTGGTGGTTGCCAAACACCAATTTCGGGCCAACTCGCGAGCGATGATTCTCGGCGAACCTGACGGTCTGGTGAAGATCATCGCCAAGAAGGACCGTGACGGTCGGGCCGGACAAGTGCTCGGCGTGCACATGGTTGGCCCGTGGGTCACCGAACAGCTGTCTGGTGGATACCTAGCCGTGAACTGGGAAGCCACCGTTGACGAAATTGCCGAATTCATCCAACCCCACCCAAGTCTCACCGAATTGTTTGGTGAGACGGTGCTGTCGCTCACGGGCCGCAGCATCAACGCATAAAGAGGAGTCGCACAACCATGGCTGACGTCGTACTTCCACAACTTGGCGAGACCGTTACTGAAGGCACGATCACACGCTGGTTCAAGAACGTCGGTGACACCGTAAAAGCCGACGAGCCGTTGTTCGAGGTGTCAACGGACAAAGTCGACACCGAAGTTCCCTCACCGATCGCCGGCACGTTGACGGAGATTCGCGTGCAGGCGGGCGAGACGGTTCCAGTCGGCACGGTCATCGCCGTCGTCGGTGCATCAACGGGCGCAACTTCGGCTCCGGCTGCTGCACCTTCACCCGCCCCCGCACCCAAGCCTGCGCCCGCTCCGGCACCTCAGCCCGCCCCCGCGCCTGCACCGAAGCCAGCGCCTGCTCCTGCACCACAGCCCGCACCTGCACCGAAGCCGGCTCCCGCTCCGGCAACTCAGCCCGCCCCCGCGCCGGTCGCACGGCAGAGTGTCTCAAGCAATGTGTTGTTGTCGCCCGTCGTACGACGACTCGTCAATGAACACGGCATAGATGTCGCTGCGTTGACCGGCACCGGCCCCGGTGGTCGCATCACTCGCGAAGACGTGCTCGACTACATCGATGCAAACGGCTTGACGCGCGCTACGGCACCGACCCCTGCTGCGTCGCCAACACCCGTTGTTGCACCAGCACCCGCACCGACAGTTGCTCCAGCACCGGCTCCGGCAGTTGCCCTATCACCAACTCCGACCGCTGTCGCGGCATCTGCTCCGGCCGCCGTCGCGGCATCAGCACCACGAGTCAACGTCGGAGCACGCGACGAAGTGGTGCCACTTTCCAAGATTCGTCGTCTAACTGGCAGCCACATGATCGCCAGCAAGACCACCGCACCGCACGCCTTCAGTGTCGTTGAGGTCGACTTTGCGAACGTCGACGTCGCACGAAACGCGGTGAAGGACTCATTCAAGTCGGCGGAGGGCTTCTCGCTTACCTACCTTCCATTCATTAGTCGAGCAATCATCGACGCCATTGCGGAGTTTCCGCACATGAACGCCAGCCTCGACGGTGACACGCTCGTCGTGCACAAGTACATCGATCTGGGCGTGGCGGTCGACCTTGACTACCAAGGTCTGTTGGTCCCGGTGGTGCGAGGTGCCGAAGGCAAACGACTGCGGGCCATTGCGCGGGAGATTTCTGATCTGGCTCAACGAGCGCGCAATCGCAAGCTGTCGCCCGACGAAATCTCGGGTGGCACATTCACGATCAGCAACAACGGCTCGGCTGGCTCGGTGCTCACCATGGCAATCATCAATCAGCCGCAAGTTGCGATCATCAGTACTGACGCCATCGTGCGCAAGCCGGTGGCGGTGCGTCTGCCCGACGGATCAGAGAGCATCGCCATTCATCCAGTTGGCAACCTGGCCATGAGTTGGGACCACCGCGCGTTCGACGGTGCGTACGCCGCGAACTTCCTGGCGAAGGTGAAGCAGATTCTTGAAACGCAGGACTGGTCGGCGGAGCTCTAGATGCGCGTTCGTTGGCTCGGGCGGGTCAACTATCGCGACGCCCTCGCACTGCAGGAGGGTCTCTTTGCGTACGCAAAGGACGACTATCTGCTCATGCTCGAGCACCATCACGTGTTCACCTATGGTGCGTCGGCAGAACTCGAAAAGAATCTGAGGTGTGATCCGAGTGCAGTTGGTGCAGACCTCGTACGCGTCAATCGAGGCGGCGATGTCACCTATCACGGACCCGGTCAACTGGTGGTCTACCCGATTCGCACGCTGCCGGGTAAGTACGGAGACGCGTCGCCGGCGGATGTCACTGCGTATGTGTGCAGTGTCGAGCAGTTGGTGATCGACTCGCTCGCCGAGTTCGGTCTTGTGGCAGGAAGGAAGTCGGGGTACCCGGGTGTGTGGATCGAGCCCGAAACACCGCGCGCCCGCAAGATCTGCGCAATCGGAGTGCGGGTGGCACGCGGTGCAACTCAGCGACGCACGATGCACGGCTTTGCATTGAACGTCGACCCTGATCTCACGTACATGCGCGAGCACATCGTGCCGTGCGGAATCGCCGAGTGGCCTGTGACGTCGCTACGAGAAGAAGGGTGCACGGCAACGCTTCGCGAAGTGGCCGATGTCGTTGCGAGACTCGCCGGCGAACGCTGGGGCAAAGCTGATCGCCACGATGTCGCGTGGGAGTACGAGCCGGATGCAGAGGGCATGCAGATCGCCGAGCGCAAGCCGGAGTGGTTGCGTCCGCGAGTCGAGCACGGCAGCGAAGTGCTGGCCACCAAAAAGACGCTCCGCGACTTGCATCTCGTGACGGTGTGCGAGGAAGCCGGCTGTCCGAATCTTTCGGAATGCTGGCGTGACGGCACGGCCACGTTCATGGTGTTGGGAGAGCGATGCACGCGCGCCTGCGGCTTCTGTCTCGTTGACACCCGCAAGCCCGAGCTGCCCGACGATGACGAACCCAACCGAGTCGCACAGGCCGTGCAGCGCATGGGCCTGCAACACGCCGTGCTCACGATGGTGGCCCGCGATGATCTGGTTGACGGTGGCTTTGCCCATGTCGCTCGTTGCGTCGACGCGATTCGCAGCGTCAACCCCGGTGCTTCGGTCGAAACACTGGTGTCTGATGCCAAGGGCGATGACGTGTCGCTTGGCCATCTGTTCGACGTGCGACCCGATGTGTTCAATCACAACATCGAAACCGTGGCGCGTTTGCAACGCACCGTGCGCCCGTCGGCGGGATATGCCCGAAGTCTCTCGGTGTTGACTCGTGCACGTCGGGCAGGGCTCGTCACCAAATCGGGCTTCATGCTTGGCCTTGGAGAAGAACGTCACGAAGTGGAGTCGCTCTTGGCCGACCTAGCCTGCGTCGGCGTGAGCATCGTGACGATCGGCCAGTATCTGCGACCGTCGAGTGATCATCTTCCCGTGGTGAGATGGGCGACGCCGGACGAGTTCGATCACTATCGTCGGGTCGGCGAGTCGCTTGGTATCACGCACGTTGAGTCGAGCCCACTGACGCGCTCGAGTTATCACGCCAAACGTGCCGCAGGTGAAGCTGGTGTCGTTACTTTGACGAAACATGAACGCAATGGTGATGTTGCGATCCCGGTTTTGGTGCGACGATGAGCGCAGTCATGCAGAAATCCCGGCCACTGAATCAGATCATCGAGAGCGAACGCACGGTGGAGGGTGGCGGTTTCGTCGTTCGACGGCCATTTCCGACGGCGCGAGTGAGCCACATCGACCCGTTCTTGCTGCTCGACGAGATGGGCCCGGTCGTCTACGCACCCGGCAAGGCAATCGGAGCCCCCGAGCACCCACATCGCGGGTTCGAGACCGTCACATATCTCATGCATGGTGCGATGGAGCACCGCGATACCACTGGCGCAGTCGCCACCATCCGCCCCGGCGGAGTGCAATGGATGACCGCCGGGTCGGGTGTGATTCACAGCGAACTGCCGACCGATGATTTTCTGCGCATCGGTGGTCGCATGCACGGATTTCAGCTGTGGGTCAACCTGCCCGCCAACGCCAAGATGATCCCGCCGCGATACCAGGGATTCGAGTCAGATGAGCTTCGTCGTGTGCAGTTGTCGGCGGGCGGAGAAGTGCGAGTGGTGGCCGGCACGGTGATGGGCGTGACTGGTGCCGTGCAAACGACGAGCCCGATGACCTACGCACACGTGGTGATGCGAGCGGGAGAAGAAGTGACATGGGAGCCTGCCGACGGACACACTGCACTCGTGCACGTGTTCGACGGGGAGTTGTCGGCGAATGGCCATGCGGGCCGATCGGGTCAGATGATGGTGTTCGAACGCTCGAGCGGCGCGGTGGTGTTGCGGGCAGGAGCCAACGCGACCGCGGCCAGCGCAGCAGAAGCAGGAGACGTAGGCGTCGTGGCTCAGGCCTTGCTGCTTGGTGGTCAGCCGCTCGGCGAACCCGTGGTGCGGTACGGACCCTTCGTGATGAATACTCGCGACGAGATCGTCCAGGCGTTTCGTGACTACGAAGAAGGCAACCTGGTTCGCAGTCACTGAGACTGCCACCATCCAACCATGCAGTCGCACGTCACCGCAGCGTTGTACGCCGACCGTCTCGCTCGCGTGCGATCGCAGATGCATGCCAAGCAAGTCGAGGCACTCGTCGTCTCGGTTGGATTCGATCTGCCGTATCTGACCGGCTATCACGCGATGCCCCTCGAACGTCTGACGGCATTCGTGGTCACGGCGAATTCCGCGACACTCATCGTGCCGCGACTCGAGGCGCCCCGCGTGGTTCATCATTCAGGCGTGTTCGATCTCGTCGACTGGAACGAGACCGACGATCCGGTGGCAATCACCGCAAGACTCCTCGGCGCCGCTCAACGCGTTGCAATCGGCGATCAAATGTGGTCGCGATTCTTGGTCGAACTCATCGGACATCTTCCCGGTCGCCAGTACGTGCGCTCGGTCGACATCGTCGGACCACTGCGCATTCGCAAGGATGCAGCCGAGGTCGACGCACTCGCCGCCGCAGGAGCAGCCGCCGATCGAGTCGCCGGGCAATTGCAGCGTGGCGAGATCTCACTTGTGGGGCGCACTGAAGCTCAGGTGTCAGCCGACATCTCGACGCGACTGCTCGATGCAGGACACGATGTGGTGAATTTTGCGATCGTGGCCGCAGGGGAGAACGCAGCAAGCCCGCACCATCATCCGGGTTCACGCGTGATCAAGAAGGGCGACATCGTGCTCTGCGATTTTGGGGGCACCATGAACGGTTACTGCAGCGACATCACGCGTTGCGTGCACATCGGCCAACCTTCAACGGAGATCGTTCGAGCGTGGGACGACCTGCGACGAGCACAGGAGGCTGGTGTCGCTGCAGGTCGAATCGGGTCGTCATGCGAGAGCGTCGATGCCACCGCCAGATCGG
>JBJTOX010000052.1:0-3651 GCA_046074785.1 Actinomycetota bacterium | reverse complement strand
CTTTGGCTTGCTCGTTGCAGGAGCTGCGTTTACCGAAAGCATTTACGGCTGGTTCGGAATGGGCCAGTGGTTCATTACTGCAGTCGGCAAGAACGACATCAACTCGGTAACTGCCGTAGTGACGTTCACTTCGGTGCTCGTGTTGTTTTCCGGATTCTTGGCCGACGTGGTGCTCGTCGCACTCGACCCCCGGGTGAGGTCGCGCTGATGGCAACCGCGAGTACTTCAACCGTTGCCGGCGCTGACGGTCTCAGCGGTGAGCGTCTGTCACGCGGTGCGCTGATTCGTCGTCGGTTTCTCCGCAACAAGCTGGCAGTGTTTGGTCTCTTCATCATCGTGTTGATGTTCGTGGCTGCATTCGTCGGGCCGTACTTCAGCAAGTGGAGCTACACGGACAATGACTTCGATTATCTGCTTTCTCCGCCGTCGAGCGAGCATTGGTTTGGCACGACGCAAGTCGGTGTCGACGTGTTCGCCCAAACCATGCGCGGCCTGCAAAAGTCGCTGATTATCGGCCTTTTGGTGGCCATCTTTTCCACCAGCCTTTCGGCCTTCATCGGTTCTGTAGCTGGTTATGTGGGTGGCCGCACCGATCGCGGCATCATGTGGGTTGTCGACGTCCTGCTCGTCATTCCGTCACTGTTGATCTTGGTGATTCTCTCGCGCTACTACCAAGGCAGATCGTGGCTCTTGCTGGTGGTGGGTCTCACCATCTTCGACTGGATGATCACGTCACGTGTCGTGCGCGGGTTGGCCATGAGTTTGAGAGAGCGTGACTTCGTGCGTGCCGCGCGATACATGGGCGTTCCCACCCGCAAGATCATCGCCCGGCACTTGCTGCCGAACATGGCATCGATCATCATCATCGCCGCCACGCTCAACGTGGGTGGTGCAATTCTCGGTGAGACGGGTCTTTCGTATCTCGGTTTCGGCGTGCAGGCACCCGATGTGTCACTCGGAACGCTGATCGCCGAAGGCACCGGAGCCGCGCTCACGTATCCATGGCTCTTTATGTTCGCTGGCGCATCGCTGGTGTTGACCGTGCTTGCAGTGAGCTTCATCGGTGACGGTTTGCGCGATGCGTTCGACCCGGGTTCTTCAAAGAGCAAGAAGATCTAAATGAGCACCGAGACCCGCAAGAACCTGATCGAGATTCGCGACCTGTCGGTCACGTTCCCCAGCGAAGCCGGCACCGTGCGCGCAGTGCGCAACGTGTCGCTCGACATTCGTGCGGGCGAGGTGCTGGGCATCGTGGGCGAGTCGGGTTCGGGCAAGACGGTGATGTCGCTCTCGATGATTGGCCTTTTGGCTGAGAGCGCCAATGTGACCGGCACCATCACCTACAACGGCGTCAACTTGCTCAGCCTCGATGACAACGCCATGTCGAAGTACCGCGGCAAGGACATCGCGATGGTGTTCCAAGACCCGCTGTCGGCGCTCAACCCGGTGCACACGATCGGCCGCCAGATCGCCGAGGCTCTCCATATACATAGCGACATCTCCAAAGAGGCGGCATCGCAGCGGGCGGTCGAACTGCTGGAGATCGTCGGCATTCCGCGACCTGCCGAGCGCGCGCAGTCGTACCCGCACGAATTCTCCGGTGGCATGCGCCAGCGCGTGATGATTGCGCTCGCGATTGCCAACCAACCAAAGGTGATCCTCGCCGATGAGCCAACGACCGCACTTGACGTGACGGTGCAAGCACAGATTCTCGACGTGCTGAAGACAGCCCGCGACATGACGGGTGCGGCCGTCGTGCTCGTCACGCACGACCTCGGAGTTGTTGCCGGGTTGGCCGACCGCGTGGCCATCATGTACGGCGGCAAAGTCGTCGAAATCGGCAATGTTGACGATGTTTATGCCTCGCCGGCAATGCCGTACACCATCGGCCTATTGCGCTCAATTCCGCGAATCGACGGAGCAGAGTCGAGCCGACTCACCTCAATCGACGGTGCACCGCCGTCACCGGTCGCCCTGCCACCGGGCTGTGCCTTCGCGCCACGTTGCCCGGCTGCCGCCCCGCAGTGTGATGCGAGCGTGCCGGAGTTGGTGTCGATTTCTCCCACTCGAATGACTGCCTGCGTCCGCCAGTCGGAGATTGCTGGGCTGCAAGCCAGTGGCAAGTTGTTCGTCGAGGGCCCGCGTCAAGTGGCATCACAGTCGAGCGGTGAAGCAGTCGCACTCGAAGTTCGCAGTCTCAAGAAGACATTCCCCTTGATGAAGGGTTCGGTGCTTCGCCGTCGTGTTGGTTCGGTGTACGCCGTTGACGGTGTCGATCTCACACTGCGAGCAGGTCGCAGCCTGGCACTCGTTGGTGAGTAGGGTTGCGGCAAGACCACCACGTTGCTCGAGATTCTCAACATGGTGGCGCCAGAGGCAGGCACCATCACCGTGCTCGGTCGCGACGTGACCGAACTTTCAAAGAAGCAGCGCCTCGAGATGCGCAAAGACCTGCAGATCGTCTTCCAAGACCCGTTTGCTTCGCTTGACCCGCGCCTGCCGATCGGTGATGCGATTGCCGAGCCGCTCGACAACTTCGGCATGCCGAAGGCCGAGCAGAACCAGCGCGTGATGGAACTGCTCGAACTCGTCGGCCTACAGCGCGACCACGCCAGCCGATACCCGAGCGAGTTCTCCGGTGGTCAGCGACAGCGCATCGCGATTGCCCGCGCACTCGCACTCAACCCGAAGGTGGTCGCGCTCGACGAACCAGTCTCGGCCCTCGACGTCAGCGTGCGTGCAGGTGTGTTGAACCTGCTCGCCGAACTGCAGGAGAAGTTGAATCTCTCGTACTTGTTCGTTTCGCACGACCTTGCCGTGGTGCAGCACGTTGCCGACGACATTGCCGTCATGTACCTGGGGGGCATCGTCGAGTCGGGCCCCGTTGACGAAGTGTTCGCGCGACCGCAACACCCGTACACACAAGTGTTGCTCTCGGCAGTGCCGATCCCTGATCCGAAGGTTGAGCGAGTCCGCAAGCGCATCATCTTGCAAGGCGACCTGCCAAGCCCGGCGAACCCGCCGACTGGCTGCCGATTCCACACGCGTTGCCATGTTCGTGCAACGTTGTCGCCCGAACTTGCCGCCAAGTGCGTCAATGAGCGGCCGGAGTTGTCGAGTCGCAAGTCGAGCCGTGTGGCGTGCCACGCCCCGCTCAACTAGTACGCACGTCGTTCGCAACGAGCACACATCGTTCGTAGTCTTTGCCACATGGCTGAGACGCCCGAAGGTTGGCACCACGTCGAAGGCGCGTTGTTCCGCGAGTTTGAGTTCAAGGATTTCTCCGAGGCATTCGGATTCATGACGATGGTGGCGATGCTCGCCGAGCGGCACGGCCACCATCCCGACTGGAGCAACTCGTGGAACAAGGTTCGTATCTCGCTGCGTTCGCACGATGCCGGTGGGGTAGTGACGCAGCGCGACCACGATCTTGCGTTCGAGATCAACTCGATCTTGCGACTGAACTAGCCACGCTTTAGATCTGGGCAGCGACCAGAGTCAGCTCTTCTTTTCCTCAGATTGACGACGTATCTCGTCGCGCAGCGACTCGAGGTAGGGCAGAGCGAGTTGATCTTTTGCCCTGTTCGCAGTTCTCTTCGAGTCAATGATGTCGTCAAGTGATGCCACTTCGACGACTAGCCCTTCGTCAAT
>JBJTOX010000051.1:0-2973 GCA_046074785.1 Actinomycetota bacterium | reverse complement strand
GGAGGACGAGCATCGATCACATCGACACGTCGTCGACGAAACTCGCGACTTGCGGCCACTATGGCCGCCCAGGCTGCAGCCTTTGACGCGCTGTATGCGGCCATGCCTCCGACGGGCTGTGTGGCGACCACTCCAGAGATGTTGACGAAGAACCCGCCATCAACGAGATGCGTCGCGCACTCCCGCAACATCACGAGAGGCGCAGTTGCGTTCACCGCAAAGAGCTGCGCCAAGGTTGCATCGTCGAGGTCTGCCACGTTGCCGAACGCAACGACTCCCGCCGCATTGATGAAGCCATCGAATGGAGCCACCGACGCAATCGCCGTCTTCAGCGCTTCGTGATTCGTCACGTCGGCGAGCGCATATTGCGAGACGCTCGCCCCGTCAAGCATGGCGTGATCGCGCACGATGGCCGACACTCGAGCGCCGCGCTGCGCCAGGTGCTTTGCAATGGCACCACCGAGCACCCCGGTTGCCCCCACGACAACGACGTGTTGACCGTTGAGTTCGCGCGACATTTGAGCTACATCTTTTCGCGAATGAGGCTGGCTTCATCGAACAAGGCGCTCGTTGCAGCAACGATCGGCGAGCGACGTTCGCCATGACTGGTGACGATGAGGTCGCGACCGTTCAACTCCCCGATCAATGCTCCAGCTTCGGCGCAGATATGCACACTGGCGAGGTAGTCCCACACCCCGTGCGATGACAGATCAACCCAGGCGTCAAGCGTGCCTTGTGCAACGAGGCAGATGTCGAGTGCGGCCGCACCGAGTGCGCGGAACTGCGCCCAACCCGGGTGCTTCTTTGGCACACCAGACACACCGACGACGGCGTCACCGAGTCGCTCGCACGATGATGGCTGAATCTTCTCGCCGTTGTGGAATGCCCCGCCGCCACGCACCGCCGTCCAGCGATTTTCGTTCGAGAACTGGTTGGCAACGAGCGAGGCGCGGTGTCCGTTGGCATCGACTGCGGCGAGCGCGGTGGCGTACCACGGCACACGCCGACTCGCGTTGGTCGAACCATCGAGCGGATCCATCACGACGATGATCGAATCGTCATGCCACTCCCCTGTGCGACCACTCTCTTCTGACAGCACCGCACAACCAGCCGCATGCAGCACCTCGAGCGCTGCGGCATCGGCACGCAAATCGACCGAATATTGAGTCGGCCGCTGGCCCGAGAGCCCCCAGTCGGTGTTCGTACTGAGCGCTGCGTATGCGGCGTCGGCGGTTTCGTGCAACACACGAAGGATGTCGTCGTTCGATGATGCGACGGAAAGCTTGGCCATGTTCGACTACCGAGCCTTTAGGGTACGGGGCGCGACCCTGCGGTATGAACGTAGGTCAGCGCTCGTCGCGTACGAAGGGCTGCCCGAGCAACTTTGGCGCACCGAGCAAACGGCGGGCTCGCGGCGTCGACAGAACGACGAGCACGGCAAGCGTCATCACATAGGGAAACATTGCCACGACGGTCGGCGGCAGAATTCGAATTTGTTCGGCCTGCAAGGTGAACGGCACTTGGAGTGAGAAACCAAACAGCACGGCACCGCCAATCGCGCGAAGTGGCCTCCATGAGGCAAACACCACAAGTGCAAGCGCGATCCAACCGATGCCGTTCGTGGTGGCAGCCTGACTCCACGCCGCCGCTCGCGCGAACATGTACCACGCGCCAGCGAACGCCATCAATGCACCGCCCGCGATGGTGTGCATCCAGCGGATTCGTGCAACCGACCCGCCCTGCGCATCGACGGTCGCTGGTGCATCACCTGTTGCGCGCAACAAGAGGCCCGGTCGTGTGCGGTGGATGTAAAACGACGCGAGACCAGCAAGCACCCATGTGAGATACGTGAAGAGATCGTGCCCGAACACGACCGGCCCAAAGAATGGTATGTCCGAGAGTGCACCAAGATTCAGCGGTTCGATCTGCACGGGCCGTGGATTACCCTCGACTGGCTTGCCGATGAATTGCGATAGCCCTGTCGCAAAAATAACCATCGCCAAACCAGACACGATCTGGTTGGCTCGCAGCCCCACGGTGAGGGCCGCATGCACCGTCGCCAACACGACCCCCACCAGAGTTGCGGCGAGCAACGCCAGCCACAGGTTGCCCGATGCATCACCTACGAGAAATGCGGTGACGGCCCCCATCAACAACATGCCCTCAACGCCAAGGTTGATGACACCACTTCGCTCGGTAATCATCGCACCCAGAGATGCAAGGATGAGCGTCGTCGCAATGCTGATTGCGTCGGCGAATGTCAACAGCCAAATGTTGGAATTCACGCCGTTACTGTCCGTACTCGCGTGATGGTCACCTTGTTGCGGCGGAAGAGTTCGCCGCCCAGCGCAAAGAGCAATACTGCGCCTTGCAAAAGCACCGCGATTGCGATCGGCACGGGGTCGCTGGACGCCTGCAATGCATTGCCGCCCGTGCGTAAGCCAGCAAAGAGCACGGCGGCCAGCACCACGGCAACGAAGTTGTATCGCGCCAACGCCGCCACAACGATGCCCGCGTAGCCAAGACCAATTTGCATGAGGCCAGGGTCGACCTTTCCCGCCGGACCCACGATGTACATTGCACCGCCAACACCAGCGAGCGCGCCAGAGATGAGTAACACCGACGACTGTAATAGCGCCGAATTCATCCCTGCATAACGAGCCGTATTCGGAGAATCCGCATAAACCGCCGTCTCATATCCGTAGTTCGAGTTACGCATGAACCAGAAAAGAAAGACCGCGAGGACTACGGAGATGAGGAATGTTGGATAGGTATTGGTGACTTTGTCGGTAAAAAACGAGAACGGCTCGAGGCGAGCGTTCTCCGAGACCGGGCGCCCCTGCGGAAACGACGTGGTCGGGTCACGAAAGAATCCCGCCGAACCAAAGATGAAATAGTTGACGAGATTGAGAGCCACGTAGTTCAACAACAACGTGCTGACGATTTCACTCGTGCCGAGCCGAGCCCGCAACA
>JBJTOX010000050.1:0-8777 GCA_046074785.1 Actinomycetota bacterium | reverse complement strand
TTTGTCCGCTTGCCGACGTACCGGCTGCGTTGGCGTCACGTGATGCCGCATCGTAGAGCTTCTGGCTGAACGCCTGGCTGGCGGTCATCAGTTTCTCGGTGGCGTTCTTGATCGTGTCGACGTCGTTGCCGGTGAGCGCAGACTTCAAGTCGGCGAGTGGTTGCTCGACGGCCTTTCGTTCGTCGTCGGTGACCTTCTCACCCTGCTCACGCAACACCTTTTCGGTTTGGTACACGAGCGAGTCGGCGTTGTTGCGCACCTCGGCGTCGGCACGACGCTTGCGATCTTCGTCGGCGTGAGCCTCGGCGTCCTTCACCATCTTGTCGATGTCGTCCTTCGACAACGACGACTGACCGGTGATGGTCATCGACTGTTCTTTGTTTGTCGCGCGGTCCTTTGCCGACACGTGCACGATTCCGTTGGCATCGATGTCGAACGTGACCTCGATTTGTGGAACACCGCGCGGGGCCGGCGGGAGATCGACGAGCTGGAACTTGCCGAGTGTCTTGTTGTACGACGCCATTTCGCGCTCGCCCTGCAACACGTGGATTTCAACCGACGGTTGCATGTCTTCGGCGGTCGTGAAAGTTTCGGTGCGACGGGTCGGGATGGTGGTGTTGCGCTCGATGAGTCGCGTCATCACTCCGCCCTTCGTCTCGATACCGAGCGACAATGGCGTCACGTCGAGCAACAAGATGTCCTTTACGTCGCCACGCAAGACTCCGGCCTGCACTGCCGCACCAACTGCGACCACTTCGTCCGGGTTCACGGTGCGGTTCGGTTCTTTGCCGGTGAATGACTGGACGAGGTCCTGCACTGCGGGCATGCGCGTTGATCCACCGACCAAAATCACGTGATGGATCTGTCCCTTGGTGAGACCGGCATCAGTGATGGCTTGCTCGAACGGCTTGCGGCATCGCTCGAGCAAGTCGGCAGTCATTTCCTGGAACTTGGCGCGTGAGAGCGATTCATCCAGGTGCAACGGGCCGTTGGCGGTTGCAGTGATGAACGGCAGGTTGATCTGCGTCTGCTGCACCTGCGACAACTCGATCTTTGCCTTCTCTGCGGCTTCCTTCAGTCGTTGTGCAGCCATGCGATCCTTCGCGAGGTCGACACCGTGTGCCGCTTTGAACTGTGCGACCAGCCAGTCGATGATGCGTTGATCCCAGTCATCACCACCGAGGTGCGTGTCGCCGTGGGTGCTCTTCACTTCGAAGACTCCGTCACCGATCTCGAGCACGCTCACGTCGAAGGTGCCGCCGCCCAGGTCGAATACGAGCACGGTCTCTTCCTTCGAACCCTTGTCGAGTCCGTATGCGAGTGCGGCCGCAGTCGGTTCGTTGATGATGCGCAACACTTCGAGACCAGCAATCTGCCCGGCTTCTTTCGTTGCGGTGCGCTGTGCATCGTCAAAATAGGCCGGCACGGTGATGACCGCTTGCGTGACGGTGTCGCCGAGATACGCCTCAGCGTCACGCTTCAACTTCATGAGTGTGCGAGCGCTGATTTCTTGCGGCGTGTACTTCTTGCCGTCGATGTCTTCGGAATTCCACTTCTGACCCATGAAGCGCTTGATGCTGCGGAACGTACGGTCGGGGTTCGTGATCGCTTGTCGCTTGGCGACCTCACCGACCAGCACCTCGCCGCTCTTGGAGAACGCCACGACCGACGGTGTGGTGCGCGCGCCTTCGGAGTTGGGGATGACGACGGGTTCGCCGGCTTCCAAGACGGCAACGACTGAGTTGGTGGTTCCGAGGTCGATTCCTACGGCCTTAGGCATGATGTGACTCCTTAGATTCGTGAGGGCGTCAGACTACGGCCAGGAAGCTGAACTTGAGTCACCTTGGCTCAGGATTTATGTCACAACTGACTGAAGGACGTCTAACCTTTGCTGGCTAACGCTTTGGCAATGGCTTCCCAATGCGGGAGCGAGGGTACGGCCCCCTTCACCTGGGTGCTGAGGGCGCCCGCCACTGCGGCCGCACGCAGGGCCTGCGGGAGTGCAGTCAAGCCGCCGTCGAGAGCAAGTCGGGCGCTCAATGCGCCACAGAAGGCGTCGCCTGCTCCAGTCGTATCCACCGGAGTAACTGGGTACGGCGCGATGCGTGTTTCGCCCTCACGAGTGACGAGTCGTGCTCCGCGCGAACCCTCGGTGATGACAACGGCACCGACACCACGCGCCAAGAGCGACTGCTCTCCACCAAGCAGCTGCACCTCGTGTTCGTTCGGCGTGAACACGTCGACGTTGCGCAGTATGTCGTCGGGAAGTTCGATGGCCGGTGCTGGGTTGAGAACGACGATGGTGTCGTTGCCCGCCAACTCGGCGGCACGGCGCACGACATCGAGTCGAACTTCGAGTTGCATAAGCACGACTCTTGCGCTCGACAGCAACGAGGCTGCACCTTCAATGTTTCGAGCCGACAGCACATGATTTGCGCCGGGCACGACGATGATCAAGTTCTCTGCGTCATCGGAGACACCGATCAACGCGCGCCCCGTCGGTTGATCAACCGTGGCAAGGTGTCGCACATCAACGGAGTCGGCAACGAATGCCGCACGCAAGGTGTCGCCCGCGTTGTCGCGTCCGACAGCGCCGACGAATGCAGTGTGAGCGCCGGCTCGTGCCGCGGCAATCGCTTGATTGGCACCCTTGCCACCGCACGCTTCAAAGTATCCGTGCGCCGAAACGGTCTCGCCTGGATGCGGTAGCCGTGCCGCCAAAGCGACGAGGTCGAGGTTGGCCGAACCAACCACGACGACGTCACAGCGATCGTGTTGCGGCATATCGACGTCCTTCCTACGAGATCGTTCGCTCTAGCCTTGCCGCGTGGCAAGCACTTCGCAAACGAACGTGAATACCGTCGGATCTCTCGTGGTGCTACGCCATGGTCAAAGCACCTGGAACGAGCTGAACCTTTTCACGGGTTGGCATGATGTCGAGCTCACGAAGAAAGGCGAGTCGGAGGCCGACGCGGCGGGTCACACACTTCGTGAAACGGGAATCGTCTTTGATGTCGTCTACACATCACTTCTGACACGGGCAATCGAGACCAACCGCCGCGCGCTCGCAACACTCGGGCAAACTTCCGTGCCGATCTTCACCGACTGGCGACTGAACGAGCGCCACTACGGAGCGTTGCAGGGTCTCGACAAGAAAGAAACGACGCGACTTCATGGCGCGGAGCAGACGAAGTTGTGGCGACGCAGTTACGACGTACCACCTCCCCCGGTGGATCGATCAAGCCCCGAGCACCCGGCCAATGACCCGCGCTATTCGCACATCGATCCGACACTTCTGCCCGCCACTGAGTGTTTGAAGGACGTCGTTGCACGCGTCGTGCCGTTTTGGCAAGAGGTACTCATGCCAAGACTTTGCGCCGGACAAGACGTGCTGGTCGTTGCGCACGGCAATTCGCTGCGTGCACTGGCCATGCACCTTGAACGCATCAGTGAAGCCGACATTGCAGAGATGAACATCCCCACGGGTGTGCCACGTTGGTACCGATTTCATCCCGCCACCGACGACGATCTCGCGCGACACGAGTTGCGTGTGGCGAACGTCGCATATCTCGGCGACGCGGCCGCCATTTCCGCCGCGACAAACGCCGTGGCGTCACAAGCGGGTACCTGAGACAACCTTCACCGCGATATTGTGCAACTTTGCACGAATCGTTGCCTACCGTATTGGGCATGCCCAAAACCATTAATCCCCTCACCACGCTGCACCATGTGCCGCTCTTTGCCTCCTGCTCGAAAAAAGATCTCGCTCGCATCGTGAAGGTCGCCGACGAAGTCTCGTTCAAGTCCGGCAAAGTCCTCATCGAACAAGGTCAGCCCGGACGCGAGGCCTTCATCATCCTGAAGGGCAAGGCGTCGGTACGTCGAAATGGCAAGAAACTCGCCTCAATTGGCGCAGGTGCCATGGTCGGCGAGCTCGCGTTGCTCGACCACGGTCCGCGAACCGCGACCGTCACCTGCGACACCGACTGTGATGTTCTCGTGATCAGCCAGCCTCATTTTCACGGCGTGCTGAGTGACGTACCCGTTCTTTCGCACAAACTGCTGTCGTCGCTCGCCTCACGCGTGCGCGAGCTCGACCGCGCTGTCGTCGGCTGATTTCACTCCCCAACTAGCGTTGCCCTCACCATGCAGGGCGACGGGGGTACGACGACGACGCCCTCGAAGCGACTGAAGCCGTACCAACTTTCGATTCTGCTCGGATGCGGGATCGGCCTCTTCACCCTGGTATCGGGAATCGTCCCGATCATCACCGGCTGGGAGAGCGACTCGCCCGTTCATCGCGAAGTGTTCGGTGGTATACCCGGTGCGCTGAAGATTGCCTTCTACACCGTCATCCCCGTGATGTTGGTGTGGGGTTCGCTGCGCTTCGCTGACCGCATTCGTAATTGGGAGCGCGGCGCTCCCGACAACCGTCGCACGACGACCAAGAATCTGAAGCGTCGACTCGCCGACTTCCGCGCCGGTGTGTACATGCGCACCTTGCTGCGCGACTCCGCAGCGGGGCTCATGCACTCAATGATCTATTTCGGATTCCTCGTCTTGCTGGGCGTCACGACCGTGCTCGAAATCGACCACCAGATGCCACCAGCGCTCAAGTTCTTGCACGGCGACGTATATCGCGGCTACGCACTCGTCGGTGACGTGGCTGGTGTCGTGTTCACGGTCGGTGTCATTTGGGCGATCCTGCGTCGCTACGTGCAACGGCCGTATCGCATCCGCATCAAGTCGAAGCCTGAACACGCATGGATTCTCGGCGTGCTGCTGGCCATTGGTGTGAGTGGTTTTGGTACCGAGATGTTCCGCATTGCTGCCGAGCAAGCAGCCGGCAAGAACGTCGACTACGAGCGCTGGAGCGTCGTTGGATGGCCACTTGCACAGACAGTGAATGGTTTCTCGCTCGACACGCTGCAGTCGTGGCACCAGGGCTGGTGGGTGTTCCACGTCATCACCTTCATTGCCTTCTTGGCGCTGTTGCCGATCACGATGCTGCGCCACATCTTCACTTCGCCACTCAACATGTACCTGCGTGATCGCGACCGACCAAAAGGTGCGATGCGTGCAATGCCGAATCTCGCCGAGACATCACTCGAGTCGTTCGGTGTGAACGCCGTCGAGAACTTCACCTGGAAGCAACTACTCGACCTCGACGCCTGCACGATGTGCGGACGATGCACGAGCGTGTGCCCGGCGCACGCGACCGGAAAGCCGCTTGACCCGCGCGAAATCGTGTTGAAGAGCGGCGAAGTGATGGCTGCGACGGCTGCGCATGCGCCAGGTGGCAAAGTGTCACCGCCGATTGGCGTCGACTCCGAGATCACCGTGTCGGCCAACTCGGTATTCGAGCGCATCACCGCCGAAGAGATCTGGTCGTGCACATCGTGCAAGGCGTGCGATGAAATCTGCCCGGTGAACATCGAGATTCTCGACAAGATCCTCGACATGCGCCGCTATCTCTCGCTGATGGAGAGCAACTTCCCCGCCGAGCTCGGTAACGCGTATCGCGCAATGGAAAATCAGGGCAACCCGTGGGGTATGAACCAGGGCGACCGTGCAGCGTGGGCCAATGGTCTCGACGTCACGGTGCTCGATCCGGGTCAACCACTCAGCCACGAATATCTGTATTGGGTCGGCTGTGCGGGTTCATTCGACGACAAGAACAAGAAGGTCACGCAGGCGATGGCCAAGTTGCTGAAGCGTGCCGGCATCGACGTGGCGATTCTCGGACCAAGCGAAATGTGCACGGGAGACTCTGCGCGCCGCAGCGGCAATGAGTACCTCTTCCAGATGCTCGCCACACCGAACGTCGAGATGCTCAACGGTATGGGCGTGAAGAAAATCATCACGCAATGCCCCCACTGTTTCAACACGCTGAAGAACGAATATCCGCAACTCGGCGGCAACTACGAGGTGGTGCATCACACCCAGCTGCTGGAAGAACTCATCTCGTCAGGACGACTCGACATGAGCAACGCATCACTCGACGACCGAATCACCTATCACGATTCGTGTTACCTCGGGCGTCACAACGACGTGTACTTGGCGCCGCGCAAAGTGGTTGGCTCGATCAAGGGCATCCAAGTAGTGGAGATGCCGCGCAACGGCACCAAGGGCATGTGCTGTGGTGCCGGTGGCGCGCGCATGTGGATGGAAGAAAACGTCGGCACGAAGGTGAACGACGAACGCGCACGAGAGGCGATTGCCACCGGCGCGACTCGAGTCGCTACCGCGTGTCCGTTCTGCTACATCATGCTCGACGACGGCGTGAAAGGTGCTGGCAAAGACGAGTCACAGGTGAAGGTTGGCGACATTGCAATCCACGTGCTGGAAGCAATCGAGAATGGCGAGCGCGACGCCACAGCGATTGGTGCTCCACTGCGTGAAACCGTCGCCGGCGAATAAGTAGCGCCGCGTCGCGACACGCGCGATTTAGCGGAAGTTTTCGAAATATCGACTCGGTGTCGGGCCGCGCTGACCTTGGTACTTCGAACCACGGGCACCCGAACCGTACGGCTTGTCGGCAGGGGTGGTCATCGTCATGAAGCTCACTTGGCCGATCTTCATCCCCGGATAAATCGTGATCGGCAGGTTCGCCACGTTCGACAACTCCAAGGTGATGTGTCCATCGAAGCCTGCGTCGATGAAACCTGCAGTTGAGTGAATCAACAACCCGAGTCGACCGAGCGAACTCTTGCCCTCCACCCTCGCGACGAGGTCGCTCGCGATTGCCACGCGTTCCAGCGTGGAGCCCAACACGAACTCGCCGGGGTGCAGCATGAACGCCTCATCACCCGCGATTTCCACCAGCTCGGTGAGCTCGGTCAAGTCCTTCTTCACGTCGATGACTGCCGCTGAGTGGTTGCGAAACACGCGGAAGAGATTGGAGACCTTCACGTCGATTGACGACGGCTGCAAACAAGCCTCGTCGAACGGGTCGATGATGATTCGCCCTGCCGTGATGGCTTCACGAATGCTGCGATCGGAGAGAATCACCGTCCACGAACCCTAGTAAAAACCACGTTGGTACCATTTCGGTGGTTCTGCGGGTGTAGTTCAATGGCAGAACATCAGCTTCCCAAGCTGAGAACGCGGGTTCGATTCCCGTCACCCGCTCGCAACGAGCGTGAAGAGTGCCCACAGCGCCGCCACCAAACCAAGCACGGCCATTCCGATACTGCGGGCCTTCGGCGCTTCGGTGAGTTCACCCTCTTCACGCGGCGCCTCACGTGGTTTGAAAACCGCTGCAAGATTGCCGACGAACATCGCCCCGCCGAATGCAAGCACCAGCCAGGCGAGCAGGTCCTCCCCGAGAAACATCGCGAGCAGTCCGTCTAGATCGTCGTGGGCGACGTGCCCTCGAAGAAGTTTTCGAATCGTGTGAACGGCTCGATCCATGCCAATTTCACGGTGTCGGTGCGGCCGGCACGGTGTTTGGCAACGATGAGATCGGCAGTGCCTCGGGCCGCAGTGGAATCTCCCGCCGCCTCCCCGCGATAGATGAACATCACCACGTCGGCGTCCTGTTCGATGGCGCCCGACTCGCGCAAGTCGGAGAGATTCGGGCGTTTGTCGCCACGGTTCTCCAAGTTTCGGCTCAGCTGACTGAGAGCGATGATCGGCACGTTGAATTCGCGGGCCATCAACTTCAAATTTCGGCTTATTTCGCTGACCTCGAGCTGACGATTCTCTACCTTCGCATCGCCACCCATCAGCTGCAAGTAGTCAATGACAATCAAGGCGAGATCGCCGTGCGACAAACGAACGCGACGAGCTCGCGCGCGAATCGAGCCGACCGATGTGGATGGTGAGTCGTCGATGATGAGCGGAATGTCGAGACGGCCAACGGCGCGACCGATCTCGGTCCATTGTCGTTCGGTGGGTGCGGCTCCACGCAACACTTCCGACGGCACGCTTGCCTCGCTGGCGAGCACACGTTGCGAAAGTTCGTAGGCACTCATTTCCAAACTGAAGAACACGACGGGGCGCATGGTGTTGCGTGCGACATTGACTGCAATGTTGAGAGCAAATGCGCTCTTGCCCATTCCGGGTCGGGCACCAATCACATTGAGTGCACCCGGCTGTAGACCGAGCAACAACTCGTCGAGCTTGTTGAACCCGGTCGGCACACCGGTCATCGCATCGGGATTGTTCCAGCGTTCGTTCCCCGCATCATTGAAGCGCGGCTCAGCACGCCCATTCATATCGCCCTGTCCTACAACGAAGAAACCAATATGGGCGGCATGCGTCAGCTCGCCGATCATCTGGCAAGCGCGCCGGTTCGACCCCAGGCCTGCATCATCGGTGAGCCCACGTCGATGCGGGTGGTCGTGGCCAATAAAGGCGCGGCCGGCTATCGGGTCAGAATTCGCGGCCATTCAGTGCACTCGTCGCTGCGCGACAGCGGTGTCTCGGCGGTTGAGGTGGCCGCACGCATCATCGTTCGCTGTCAGCAGATGCAGCAGCGAATGCGAGAGGCCGCGCGGCATGACGGATTCGAGTTTCCTCACACCAGCATCCACGTCGGTCGAATCCAGGGCGGCACCGCGCACAACATCACCGCAAAAGACTGCGAATTCCTGCTCGAAATTCGGGCCCTGCCCGGTGCCACGGCTGCCGAGCTGCTTGGCGAGCTGAAGGCCTGGTGCAATACCGAGGTGTTGCCGGGCATGCGCGCGATCGCGTCCGACTGTTTCATTGAGTTCGATGAAATCTTTGATACGCCAGCGCTCGACGAACGCGGTAACACCTATCTGGCCCAG
>JBJTOX010000049.1:0-10253 GCA_046074785.1 Actinomycetota bacterium | reverse complement strand
CCGTCGAAGAGGAACAGGCCGTAACCCTGCTCCGCAACGTAGGCGTAAGGAACCAAGAGACCGGCGCTGATGATCGTCATGATCACGCCGTAGACCAGACCTTTGGCCACGTGCCCCTTCACCGGAATTGCGTGGTGGGCGAAGATGCCAAAGAGCATCGCGAACACGATGCCGTTGACGAAGTGCAAGGCCTGACCCGAGAAGAACAACCAGCCGGCATTAGTGCCTGCAATGGTGAAGTCCGGGTTGAAGTAGCTGCCCCAGCTTGGGCCGTTGATGCCCAGCGCGAGTGCGCCGTTGTACATAGGCCATGGGAGGGTCGGAAGACCGACCGCCGGGAACACGTACCCGAAGTACGTGCCAAGTTGAGTTGCGATCACACCGATGACGGCGAGGCCGCCGACCGGATGCGCAGCAACCCAGTTGTGCCAGCGCTGTGAGGCGCTAGGTGCAAGTGATGCCATGTGGAATTACCCCTTTGTTGATGGAAGAACGACAACTGTCGTCCCAATTGCGACAGTAACAACTTCACAATCTTGTGGTGTCTATTGTCACTCAATTGACATACGGGCAAACCCTTGCCCCGCAAGGGTTCTAGCGAGCCGGTGGCTGGTAGTCGATATTCCGGTCGACATTCATGTACACGTCGATGCCAATCGGGTTGGTCTGTTCTTCCACGAGATGACCCAAGATTCCGGCACAACGGGCCAGCAGGGCAACACCTCGCAACACCCCCATCGGCAACTGCAGATCGGCAAGGACCGCACCACACACTCCTGCCCCATTGAGCGGGAGCGCCTTGCCCAACACCGCAGGTGCCACGCGGCCCAGAGCAGCAAACAGCGCGAGATGCGGACCGTATGTGCCGTGTTCTTTCGCCAAGGCAAACAGCACCGGAGTGCGCGGGTCTTGCACCTTGTGCACCGGATGCCCGAGACCTGGCACGAATCTGCCTTCTCGCTTGCGGTCGCTCATCACCGTGGTGGCCAACGCATCCCACTCGGCGTCAGTCGACGGCAGCTTGGCACCCGATGCTTGCGCTGCGTGAGCGCGAAGCGTGTCGGCCAAGAAATGCGCGCAGTCCTCGGTGACACCGAGAAAGCGTGACCCGCCACCGAGCAGGCCAGCCGCCAAGGCGCCTTGCAATGAGTCGGGCGCACTCGTATAGGTGAGCCGTGCGGCAATCGCGGTCGGAGTGAAACCGTGGTCGGCCAGAGCGGTGAGTACCGCCTCGAACATCACCAGCTCCGACTTGGTTGGTCGTCGTTTGGTGATGAGCCAGAACGCCAATTCCCCGAACGAGGTCTTGCCCAGCAACTCGTTCGCCAGATCGTGCCCCAACAATGTGATGGTGTCGGCGTTCGAGGTGCCGAGCCCGGTGCGGTAGGTCTGCTGTGTCATGGTGAGCCTTTCAGGAAATGGTGCGTGTTACGAAGCGGGGGTTGAGAGCCATTCGCGTATCTCATCGGAGTGCTCCCCCAGGCGAGGTGGCGGTAGTTCGTATCGCAACTCGGCATCGCTGAAGTCGATCGGATTCCGAATGAGGTCGACTGCGCGATCACCTTCTCCCACCGTGACGCGCGGCTGCAAGCCGAGTTTCTCGGCGAGTTCGACGCCATCACCAATCGAATTGATCGGCCCGCAGGGAACACCCACTTTGTTGAGTGCAATGAACAAGTCGTCGGCATTCCACTCACGCAACTTTTCCAGAAGATGGGGGCGGAGTTGCTCACGATTCTTGGTGCGATCTGCATTCACCGCGAAACGCGGATCGTCGGCTATCTGAGCGATGCCGAGCACCTCGCACAACGATCGGAATTGCTTGTCGTTGCCGGCCGCAATGATGAGGTCTTTGTCTTTGGTGGGCATTGCCTCGTACGGAAACAGTGATGGATGCGCGTTGCCCATGCGGAATGGCACGACCCCCGCCGCCGAGTATGCGCCAGTTTGATTCACCAATCCCGACATCGCCGACGACAACAAGTTCACCTCGACGTGCTGTCCCCTGCCGGTGGCTTGACGCTGGTTGAGCGCAGCGAGCACACCGATCGTGCCGTGCAGGCCCGTCATCACATCGAACACCGAGATGCCCGCCCGAAACGGCGGACCATCGGGCTCGCCCGTGAGACTCATCAAACCCGACACAGCCTGAACGACGAGGTCGTAACCGGGAAGCCACGCGCCGTCCTTGGTACCAAAGCCACTGATCGACAGATACACCAGGCGTGGGTTGATCTTGGACAACGACTCATAATCGAGCCCGAATTTCTTCATGCCACCGGGCTTCATGTTTTCCAGTGCGATGTCGGCGCGACGCCCGAGCTCGACGGCCAGCGCGCGGTCTTCTGGCTTGCCATAGTCGAGCACGATCGACCGCTTGTTGCGGTTGATCGACATGTAATACGTCGCAACACCATCCTTTACCGGCGGCACCCATGTGCGCGTATCGTCTCCGCCGGGACCCTCCACCTTGATGACGGTTGCGCCCATGTCGGCGAGCAACATCGAGCAATACGGGCCGGCCAGCACGCGCGAGTAGTCGGCGACCAACAAACCTTCGAGTGGGCGGCGTGGACGGTCGGTCATTCTTTTCCTCTTCTTCTACAGCCTGCACGCTCTTTCATGCGTGAGAGCGATGAATTCGGTAAGTGCATCTGGCGCGCTGAAGAACGGCGAGTGGTCTGCATCGATCTCCGTCGACCAAGTCGCCAAAGCGGCACGCTCTCGTTGACGATCAAGGCGCACGGCCTGATCGTGCAGACACACCACATAGCTGGTCGGCTTGCCTATCCACGCTGGTTCGTTGATCGGCTCGGCGGGAATTCCACTTCGCATCTCGCGCCGGTATGACATGGCCAACTCCGCGAGTGGTTTCGGCGTTTGGTTGAAGAGAAACTCGCTCGCCTCCGACGAGAGACGTGCGACTCCCTCGTCGTCTGTCTGCATGCACGCACGAAATGCCGGGTTGCCCCATGTTGCACTCAATGCGGCTTGTGATTCGCCCGCCAGCGGCATGCGCGCCGCAACGAAGACGAAATGATCGGCGTCATAACCGGCGGCAGCAGCGGTGATTCCGGAGTAACTGGTGCTCACCAGCGATACTCGCCCCTTTGCTTTTTGCTTGCTGATGGCTGCGCGAAGATACGAGACATCGTCATCGAACGATGTGAACGGCAACTCCACCGCCAAGGAATCGATCCCTTTCGCAGCAAGCCGCTCGATGACCGGCAGCCAACACCAACCCGAGAAGTGCGCCCCGTGCACGAGCACCACCGAAGCGCTACTCATCTCGCGCTCAGTGACTGTTCGTCAGCGATACGTGTTGTTGCTGGTGTGGTCGCCAGCCAGCCAGCGCTTCAGCGTTGCGTGCGCGTCCTTGCGCCGATCAGCATTGATTTTGTCGGCACCAGGTGCGTCGGCAGTGAACTCGAGCAACATGCCGTTGGGGTCCTCGGTGTACAACGAACGGCAGTAGCCATGCTCGAGCACGTAGGTGCCCTCGGGCTTCCACTGCGCGTCCTGCAGACGCTTTAAGATGGCGTCCTGGCTTTCTTTCGTCACGTTCAATGCGATGTGGCGAAACGGAGACGGAGTGAGCGGTGGATCGAACTGGTCTTGATCGCTCTTGTTCGCAAACTGGAAGAACGCGAGGGCACTTCCATCGGGCATACCGAAGAAGCAATGGCAGTACACGCGCACGGCGCCGAACAATTCGTCGGACTCCGACCAGGTTGCAACGAGTGGTAGCCCAACGAGATCTTCGTAGAACTTGCGAGTGGCCTCGAGGTCTTTCGTGAGATACGCCGTGTGGTGAAGGCGCAGCGGTGCCTGTGTTGCCATGGTCAGAATGCCTTTCCGTGAGTCGCCGTCAACAGGCCAATCCTGTTCTCGGGTTGTCCCTATTCAACCACTGGCCGGGTCGGCGAGCGAAACGGGGAGCCCACTTGCACCGCTTCGAGCACATTTTCGGGTGAACCGAGTGGTTCCGCCTGCGTAATGCCGTGAACTTAGCCGCGCAGGGTGCAGCCCAGTTTCTCGGCGGCGGCAATGCACGCTGCGCGAGTCGAGGCGACCTCTGCATCGGTGAGCGTGCGGTCGGCGGCTCGCAGTCGCACGCGATACGCGAGGCTGCGCGATTCGTCGGTGGCCGCTTTGCGGAACACGTCGAACAACACGACGTCTTCCCCCAAGGCCCCGGTGGCCTGCTTCACGGCCCGCTGCACCGCAGCTGCGGTGACCTTGGTCGGTGCCGCAAATGCGAGATCGAAGTCGCTCGACGGAAATCGGCTCACAGGTTTGGCAGTCGGCACTTTCGGTGACTCGCCCAGCAGCACCGAGGCATCGACCTCCAAACACGCCACGCGATCCTCGATGCCGTACTTGGTAAGAACTTGTCGGTCGATCTCCCCGACGTATCCCACGATGTGTTTGCCTCGCGCCAATGTGGCGCTGCGGGTGGCGTGATATCCCGAGGGAACGCGCGACTTGTCGAGCTGGGCTCCCACACCGAACACCGCGGTGATCTGCGACCACCAGTCCACAGCCACCGACGCATCGACGCCTACGGCCATGATGCAGAGTTGCTCGGTCTCGTTCGGCAGATCGTGAGCCGCGCCATCTGCCGCATGCGCGCGATACACGTGGCCAAGCTCGTACAACGAGATGTCGCCTGCGCGATGCGAAACGTTGAAGCCGACTGCCTTCAACATGCCGGGGCGCAACGATGTGCGCAACAGGCTCTCTTCGACGACCAAGGGGTTTTCGAGTTCGAGGGCTGCAGCCTCGAGAGCCACCCCCGCTCGCTCGTGGTCACCCGGCGCCAAGAACGGGTTCGGCATCGCCTCGCTTGCGCCGAACGACAGCACCAGATCACGCAATGCACGGCGTCGTTGTTGCAACGGCGACAAACCACCTGGCTGCGTCGACTGCGACACACGCTTACCGAGTGCGTCGTAGCCGACGTGTCGTGCCACCTCTTCGACCAGGTCGATTTCATCGACACAGTCGGGGCGCCACGACGGCACCTTCACCGAGAAACCGGCTCCGGCAGCAACGGCAGAGCCTTTCTTGGCTGCGATCTTCTTGGGAGTGCAGACGAATCCGATCCGGCCGAGTTTGGTTGCGACGTCCTTGGCCGACAAGTTGGTGCCGAGCACTCGGTTTACCTGCGCGACGCGCAACGTCACGACGGGCTGCTCGGGCAGATGACGCGTCCGCGCATCCGTCGCACCGGCATGCACCACCAGTTTCGGGCACGACTGCCGCAACAACGCCGCGAAACGCGTCACCGAGTAGTCGACACCCAACGGGTCGACCCCACGCTCGAAGCGAGCCGATGCCTCGGTGCGCAGAGCAAGTCGCTGACTAGTGAGCCGTACGCCGTTCGGTTCGAACCAGGCGGTCTCAAGGGCGACTGCCGTGGTCGCGTCACTGATCTCCGTGTTCGCACCGCCCATCACACCGGCGATACCGATCGCACGGTCGTCGCCGTCGCAAATCAGCAGGTCCGCGACGTCGAACTCTCGCTGCGCACCGTCCAGCGTGGTGAGAGTCTCACCTGCCGTGGCTTTGCGGATGCGGAAACCACTCGACACCTTCTCGGCGTCGTATGCGTGATTCGGCTGGTTTGTCTCGAGCATGACGAGGTTCGAAGCATCGACCACGTTGTTGATCGGTCGCATGCCCGCGGCGATCACGCGGCGAGCCAGGTGATCGGGGGACGGCCCCACCACGATGCCGCTCATCACGGTGACGTTGAACCGCGCACAGGCCCTCTCGTCGACGATCTTTACCGGTACACGACGTGGTGGGCCCTTCTTTGCGGCATCACCTTTGAGTGGCACGAACTTGGTGCCGAGATGTGCCGCCACGTCGCGTGCCACCCCGAGATGACCGGTTGCATCAGGACGATTTCGGGTGATGTCGAGGTCGTACACCACGTCGCGCTTCACACCGAGTGCATCGAACACGTTTCGCCCGAGCCTGGCGGTCGCCGGCAAGATCATGATCCCCGCGGCATCGCTCGACAACCCGAGCTCGGCGGCCGAGCACAGCATTCCTTCGGAATCGATACCGAGAATTCCGCGACGCAGAATCTCGCGACCGTCGGGCATCTTCGTGCCCAGCGTGGCGAGTGGCACGAGGTCGCCGCCCTTCATGTTGAACGCACCACACCACACGTGACGCTCGATGCCGTCGCCTGCATCGACCCAAACACGATGCACTTTGGCGGCATCAGCGTGACGCTCGGTGCGCAGCACCTTGGCCACCACGACTCCCGCAACCGGTGTGCCAACCACTTCCATCGATTCCACTTGCATGCCGAGCGATGTCATCACATCACCCAAGCGCTCGTCAGAGAGACGCTTCAGGTCGCAGTACTCGGCCAGCCACGATCGAACGACGCGCATCAGAACTGCCTCACGAAGCGCAGGTCGTTGGCATACATGTCGCGCAGGTCGGCAACATCGTGACGTTCCTTGGCCATACGGTCGATGCCGAATCCGAAGGCGAACCCCGTGTACACCTCGGGGTCGACGCCACCGGCACGCAACACGTTGGGGTGCACCATGCCGCAGCCACCGAGCTCGATCCACTTGCCGTTCGAACTTCTCACGTCGAACTCGGCACTCGGTTCGGTGAACGGAAAGTAGTTCGGTCGCAGCCGACTGGTGAAGTCGCTGCCGAAGAACGCCTTCGTGAACGCCTCAATCGTGCCCGCCAGATGGGCGAAGGTGATGCCCTTGTCGATGACGAGACCTTCGATTTGATGGAACACCGGCATGTGCGTGGCATCGGGCGTATCGCGGCGGAATACTCGACCGGGCATCACCGCATAAATCGGCAGATCCCACTCTTGCATCACGCGAATCTGCACGGGCGACGTGTGCGTGCGCAACAGCGTGGAGCCCGGAGCACCGTGCTTCACGAACAGCGTGTCGAAGCCACTGCGCGCCGGATGATTCGGAGGCATGTTCAGTGCGGTGAAGTTGTGGAAGTCGGTTTCTACTTCTGGTCCTTCGGCAACCTTGAAACCCATACCGACGAACACATCCTCGAGGCGTTCCCAGGCCTGAGTGACGATGTGTGCATGGCCGCGTGATCGTCTCGCAAGGTGCTCGGTGAGATCCATCGCCTCCCCCGCCGCGGCGACTCGTGCCGCCGCCGTCTCGAGTTCGGTCATTTTTGACGCGACGATGTTTTCAATCGTCTGGGTTGCTTCGTTGATTGCCCGGCCGGCGGTCTTGCGCGCTTCGACATCGGCGATCGAACCCAACGACGATTTGAGCCCCACGAGCACGCTGCCCTTGCCCGTGTGCTCATTGGCAATGCGCCGCAGCGACTCGACATCGGTGGCGGATTGCAGCGCTGCAGTGGCCTGGTTTACTGCGGCGGCGATCTGTGCGGCAAGATCACCCGACGACGACATCACATCGAGATTACTTGACGGATTGCGCCTTGTTGCTCAACCTTCGGAGGTGACCAACCGTCAACCGGTGACGACGGCGACGCCCGTCTTGTCGGATGCGTTCTCAAGCGAGCCGAGATCGGTGATGTTCACGATTCCTGCCTCACGCATGCGCGTGACGGCTTGGGCCGAGCGGTTGCCTGATCGGCAGTACACGATGTAATCGGCATTGGGGTCGAGTGCCGCGATTTTGGCGTCAACGCGCTACGCCGATTGGGCACGACACTCCGGTGCCACCCAAACCGCAGTAGCCGTTCGGGTTCTTGCCGAGGTACTGCTGGTGATATTCCTCTGCGTAGAAGTAGTCGGCGAGCGGTGCGATCTCCGTCGTAATCTCGCCATACCCAGCCTTGGTGAGTTCGGCTTGAAACGCCTTGCGCGACCGTTCGGCGGCATCGCGTTGTGCCGTGGTCGCCCAGTAGATCGCGCTGCGATACTGCGTGCCCACGTCGTTGCCTTGCCGCATTCCCTGAGTGGGGTCGTGGTTCTCCCAGAACACGCGCAGCATCGCGTCGAGTGTCGTGCGATTCGATTCGAAGGCCACCATCACCACTTCTGTGTGGCCGGTGAGACCACTGCACACCTCTTCATATGAGGGATTCGGCGTGTAGCCACCTGCGTAACCAACCGAGGTCGAATACACGCCGTCGGCTTGCCAGAACTTGCGCTCGGCTCCCCAGAAACAACCCATGCCGACCACGAGAGTGTCGACACCCGCCGGCCACGGCCCGATGAGCGGAGCACCGTTGACGAAGTGCTGTGACGGCACCCTCATTGATTCCGTCCGCCCAGGCAGGGCTTCATTCGCATCGACCATGGCAACGCTTTTACGAAACAGCATGCACAAAATCTACGGCTATCACGCAGCACGTGGCGAGCGCAGCCGATCAGGCGCGGGCGCGAGCCAACTCGTAACTGATGATGGTGGCGGCCATCGCCACGTTGAGGCTTTCTGCGCGTCCGAGATGCTCGACTCGAATCCAACCATCAACGCTCGTCGCGTGTGCCGCATCGACACCGTGCGCTTCGCTCCCCAACACCACACACACTGCCCCGCCGAGGTCGGCATCGTTCAACGACTGTGAGCCCGATTGTTCGTGCGACGATGTTGCGAGCACGCGATACCCCAACGCCTTCACTTCAGCAAGCGTCACACTCTCCACCACCGGCACGTGAAACAGGGCTCCGGCCGAGGCACGCACCACTTTGGGGTTGAACGCATCGACGCTGCCCGAACCGAGCACCACGCCCGATGCCCCCATGGCCTCGGCACTACGCAGGATGGTGCCGAGATTGCCCGGGTCGCTCACCGCATCGAGATACACCACCCACGGGGCTGCACCTGCAACGCTGAGCTCCAGCCGTGCCAGTGACGCCGTTCGGCGCGAGACCAGCGCCATGTTGGGTTGTGGCGACTCGGTTGAGGCCACTCGTTCGAGAACACCCTCACCGAGCACGAACTCTTCGGCGTCGCATCCCGCCACGGGCGATGCATCTGCGGTTCGGTACTGCGCCAGCACATCCCACCCGCCACGCACGGCCTCGGTGATGAGCACCGCACCTTCGACGACGAAAAGGCCTTCTTCGACTCGTGCCGATCGTCGTGCCAACAGCCGACGAAGTTGTTGAACCCGCTGGTGTGAAAACCCTAGCGTCTCGTTCAGGCGAGCGCTGCCTTGGCGGTGTCGACGAGTTTCTTGAACGTGTCGGCGTCATGCACCGCGATGTCAGCCAGCACCTTGCGGTCGACTTCGACACCGGCTTTGTTCAAGCCGTCGATGAAACGGCTGTACGACATGTCGTGCACGCGGCATCCAGCGTTGATGCGCTGAATCCACAGGCTGCGGAACTCGCCCTTCTTTGCGCGGCGGTCGCGGAACGCGTACTGACCGGCGTGGAGGACTGCTTCGTTGGCCGAACGGAACGTGCGGCTGCGATCGCCGAAGTATCCCTTCGCCTTCTTGAGGATTGCCTTGTGCTTCTTCTTGGCGTGTACGCCGCGCTTCACTCGTGCCATGGTGTGGGCTCCTTGTCTTCTGTGGCTGTGTTAAATCGCTGTGTTGGGTGGACTTTGGTGAACTACTTCGAGATTCCTGCGACGATCAGCGCTCGGCGAGCAATCGCTTGATCTTGCGGGCGTCTCCCGAGTGCACGTCGACGGTGCCGTCGAGGCGACGCGTGCGGGTGGACGGCTTGTTCTCGAACAGGTGCTGACGCATGGCCTGCTGACGACGCAACTTGCCCTTCCCGGTCTTGCGGAAGCGCTTCTTTGCAGTCTTTGAAGTCTTCATCTTTGGCATTGCTGGCTCCTGTCTTGTGGTTGGTAGTTCAGGCGGTCTTCGCGTCGGTAGTTGGTTTGGCGGTCGGCTTCTTCGAGTTGGCGGCGGCCTTCTTGTCTGGCGAGAGAACCATCGTCATGCTGCGTCCGTCGAGTCGCGGTTCGGTGTCGACCCTGGCGATCGGTCCGAGTTGCTCGAGCACTTCGTCGAGCACCTTCTTTCCGAGTTCTGGGTGTGCCATTTCGCGACCCCTGAATTGGAGCGACACCTTGACCTTGTGTCCCTCTTCGAGGAACTCGAGCATGTGCCGGATCTTCGTGTCGAAGTCACCCTTGCCGATCTTCGGTCGGAATTTCACTTCCTTCGTCGTGATCTGGATGGTCTTCTTGCGCGATTCCTTCAGACGTTGGGCTTCCTCGTAACGGAACTTCCCGTAGTCCATGATTCGGCACACCGGCGGATCTGCCTGGGCTGCCACTTCGACGAGGTCGAGTTCGGCGGCCCGT
>JBJTOX010000048.1:0-4370 GCA_046074785.1 Actinomycetota bacterium | reverse complement strand
GAAAACACCTTGCGCACGTCGAGACGTGACGAATCAACACCGACTTCCTCCTCGGCTTCGCGCAACGCGGCGGTAATCACGTCTTCGTGCGAGTCGCGTGCACCACCGGGCAATGCCCATATGCCACCGCCGTGCGTCCACTCAGCGCGCAATTGCAAGAGCACGCTCGGCTCTTCCATGTCGGTTCGCACGACGAGCAAACCTGCTGCACCATGCAGGCCCCAATGCGCGTGTCCGCATTGGCAGCGGACAAAACCGTCACCGTCGCGGCGGGCCATGACGTCAGACGTGGGAAGCGGCGACCGCCGGCTGGGCGCCGCGCAGATTCCAGCGTTCGCCGACCAACAACCGTGATGCAGTGATGAGCGAGGCGATGACGACTGCTGCAATCGCAAAGGTGACGGTGCGACCGAGAATCTCGTACGACAGCCCCGCAAACGAGGCCGACACTCCGCCGGTCAGCGTCTGTGCGCCACCGAGAAGACCCTGCGCACCGGCCTGGCGTTCGGTCGGGGCGACCATCCCTACGGCGACGCCGGCACCCGTCACCGTCAAACCATCGTTCAACGTATGGATGAGGAACACCGTCATCAACAACCACGGTGCAGCGATGGCCCCGTAGAGACCCATGCACACGGCACCGACGAGCATGCCGATGCCGCCGGCACGTAACGGCCCGACGCGTTGTACGAACCGGCCGCCGTACGGCGCCATGAACACCATCGGCAGAACGAACAAGGTGACGCCGGTGTTCGCCATCCACGTCGGGGCACCGAGATCATTCATCATCAACGCCCACAGCGAATCGAACACGCCAATCATGAAGAACACTGCGATACCGATCAACACTCCCGCGGCGATGGCGCGATTGCGCAACAGGTCGACGGCAAATCGTTCGGTCGGATGGTCTTCGGCCGGCACCTCGGGAATCGGCATTGCGAAGATGACGAGTGCGACGAGTGACAGCGCGACACCGATCACGATGAACGGCGCGGGAATGCCGAACGGCTCGACGAGGAATGTGGAGATGACCGGACCTGCCGCGAATCCACCCACTTCGCAGGAGAGCACCCGACCGAGGTTTCGCCCGAGGTGATTGCGATCGCTCACGATGATGACTCGGCGCATCGCCGGCAGGGCACAACCCAGACCGATGCCCGAGAGGAACCGTGCACCGAGCAGTTCGGGTAGCGAATTGGCGAATGCCATCGCGAAGTTACCGAAGATGGCGAGGGACAATCCGATGAAAATCAGACGCCGTGACATGCCCCGGTCGGCGAGGGGTGCGATGGTGAGCTGGGCGAAGAACGACGTGAAGAAGCCGATGGCAATGACGAAGCCGAGCGAGCCTTCACTGATACCGAATTGCTCGCGGTAATCGTCGAGCATCGTGAACATCACGCCGTAAGCCGACGATTTGACCGCAATCGCCACGAACAAAGCGAGAAGCAAACGCTTGCGGGGCACCCGTTGAGGCTACTCGTGCGATGTTGATGAAGCCCTGCGACAATGGATGCATGGCCGTCGTCAATGTCGTGAACCCGTTCGATCAATCGGTGGCAGGTACCGTGCCGCGTGCCGAACTCGCCGATTGTCTTGCCGCAGTTGATGCTGCGCATCACGCATTTGATTCGTGGCGCGCAACGGCACCGCGTGCACGCGCGGAGATTTTGCGCCGAGCATACGAGTTGATGATCGCCGAGCACGACGAACTTTCGCGCACGATCGTGCGCGAAAACGGCAAGGTGCTCGCCGACGCAAAAGCCGAAGTCACGTACGCAGCGGAGTTCTTCCGCTGGTTCAGTGAAGAGGCCGTTCGCATCGACGGCGACTATCGACGTGCGCCATCGGGTGCGAATTGGTTGCTGGTTTCGCGTCAGCCCGTCGGCGTCTCATTGCTTGCCACGCCGTGGAACTTCCCGGCGGCGATGGCAACCCGAAAGATCGGCCCCGCGCTCGCCGCTGGTTGCACGGTGGTGCTCAAGCCGGCGAGCAACACGCCGCTCACCGCAGTGGCCATCTGCGACATCCTCCGCCGTGCCGGAGTGCCCGAGGGTGTGGTGAGTGTGGTGGTGCCCGAGCCGTCGGGCCCCGCGGTGACCGCGATGCTGCAATCCGGAAAGGTTCGTAAGTTGTCGTTCACTGGCTCGACGCCGGTTGGTGCGTTGCTGCTCGCCCAGGCCGCCGAGCGAATCATCAACTGTTCGATGGAACTCGGTGGCAACGCACCGCTCGTCGTGTTCGAGGATGCCGACATCGATGTTGCCGTCGAAGGGTCGATGCTCGCCAAGATGCGCAACGGCGGTGCGGCGTGCACGGCCGCAAATCGATTCTTCGTCCATGAAAAGGTGCACGACAAGTTCGTCGATGCATTCGCCAAACGAATGTCGGCCTTGGTGTTGGGTGACGGTCTCGACCCGAAGACGAACGTTGGTCCGCTCGTGTCGCGCAAAGAACAAGACAATGTCGCCGCACTAGTCGATGGTGCGGTGTCGCAGGGTGCCACCGTGGTGTGCGGTGGCAAGCGGGCGAGCGACAAGTCGTTCGGTTACCACCCGACCGTGCTCACCGATGTGAAGCTCGATGCCGCAATCTTGAAGGAAGAGATCTTCGGGCCGGTCGCACCCATCGTGCGGTTCGGTGATGCCGACGACATTCTCACGCACTGCAACTCGGTCGACCACGGACTCGTGTCGTATGTGTTTACCCGCGATGTCGGTCGTGGACTGCGGTTTGCCGAAGCACTCGAGACGGGCATGATCGGGCTCAACCGCGGGCTCGTCAGCGACCCGGCCGCGCCATTCGGCGGTGTGAAGGCCTCCGGACTTGGCCGCGAGGGCGGTCACGACGGCTTGCTCGCCTTCCTCGAGACGAAATACGTCGCCGGAAACTGGTAATTCGGCGCGACCAAGGGGCGTACGGGCTTCAGTAGCAACGAGTGCCACTCCGCTGGCACAATGAAAAATGTGAGCGCAGGGGCTCGGAAGATTTGTGTCGACCTGCTGAACGAGGCAGGAGTGCCCGTCGGGGGTGGCGAGCCGTACGCCATCACGGTGCATGACGAACGACTGTGGGCGAGGGTCATTGCACAACGACAACTTGGCCTCGGCGAGGCCTACATGGACGGCTGGTGGGACTGTGAGCAACTCGACGAGATGCTCACGCGAGTGATCACGATCAACGCCGCAAACCGCATTCCGATGCGACCCCGCATCGCATGGCACGCGTTCACCTCGACGATCAGCAACCGTCAGACCAAACGTCGCGCCGCGAGTAACGCGCAACGTCACTATGACATCGGCAATGACCTCTACGAGCGAATGCTCGACAAGCGCATGGTCTACTCGTGCGGCTACTGGCAGCACGCCGATGATCTCGACTCGGCGCAAGAAGCAAAACTCGACCTCGTGTGCCGCAAGCTCGAGTTGCAGCCAGGGATGCGCGTGCTCGACGTTGGGTGCGGTTGGGGCGGCTTCCTGCAGTTTGCCGCCGAGCGTTACGGCATCATCGGCACCGGTATCTCGCCGGCAGTGCACCAAGTGTCGCGGGCGCGCGAACGATGCGCCGGTCTGCCCGTCACCATCGAGGCGATGGAATATCGCGACGTTCAGGGAAGTTTCGATCGCATCGTGTCGATCGGCATGCTCGAGCACGTTGGTCCGAAGAACCTCGGCACGTTCTTTGCCACGTGTGATCGATTGCTCGCGCCGGACGGCATGATGCTGCACCACACGATTGGTTCGACGATTTCAAAGCATCACACCGACCCGTTCTTTGATCGGTACATCTTTCCCGGCGGCGTGCTTCCGTCACTCGCGCAGTTCTCGCGCGCAGCCGAACCGAACTGGGTGATTGAAGACGTGCACAATTTCGGCCCCGACTACGACCGAACACTCATGGCCTGGAACGCAAACATCGAGTCGCGCTGGGCGGAGATTCCGAGTTACGACGAGCGATTCCGCCGCATGTGGCGTTTTTATGTGTTGGGGTCAGCGGCCGGCTTCCGTGCTCGATCGCTGCAACTCTGGCAAATCGTGATGCGCCGACAAGGTCGCGCACCGCGCTATACCGCCGCGCGCTGACCACGGTGTTCTGGGATTGCCCTCCCAATACGGTTCACACCCCGGACGCTTGCCCCTAGATTTTCCGACAAGAGAAGATTTCGAGTCACTGTCGTAGCCTGAGGGAGTGCGCCGTTTCGTCATTCCCTTGAGCGCGTTGCTACTCATTGGCTGGCAAGTCACGCTGGTCGATGCGAGCAGTGAATTGATCGCAGATAAGTCGATATCTACGACGGCAACGACGGAAGATGTTGATCGCGAATCCAGCGATGATGATGATGATGATGATGATGATGATGACGACGATGA
>JBJTOX010000047.1:0-18924 GCA_046074785.1 Actinomycetota bacterium | reverse complement strand
CCGTCAGAAAGAGAGAACAACCACCATGTACACCCTCGGAGCACTTCTCCTGGCAGCAATCCTGCTCGGCGCGGTCGTGTCGGTCATCGACTCGGTCCTTCGCCTCGTAGGTCTCCACGGAGTGATCGCCAAGATCCCGGTTGTCGGGGCGCACTGGGGCCTCATCATCAGCATTTTGATGGTCTGGCTTACCGACGTGAACCTCTCCGCCAACTGGGGTCTCTCGTTCTCGGACGACTGGATGGTGTGGGTCGCCAACGGCGCCATCATCTACGGCATGATCCCGGTCAAGGATGCAGCGATTTCGATGATCAACAAGGGATTCAGGATGTAACGAGCGGCCCTGCCGCTACGCACAACCCGACCCGGCGACCGTGGCCCCACACTGGGGAGTCCCACGTCGCCGGGTCGACCTTTTCTAGGCCGACCCCAAGACGTTCGAGTGCCGCACGCATCACGGGTGGTCGAGCACGATTCGCTCCGTCGCTGACTTTGAGGGCAATCGCTCGTCCGTCGGGCAGACCGACGCCAAACACCGCTTCTGCACCGTCTTTTGCGACCAACCCAGGTAGTCCCTGCATGAGTCGCGTGACATCGCGGGTCGGGCCGCCAACCATTTCGGGATGTGACGACATCGCCTGCGCCACCCTGTGCGCTGCGGTGCCCGGCTGAGCAATCGCAATCGACCGGAATGCCCGTGCCAGACCGAGCAGCGACATTGCGTGTGCGGGCGCACCACAACCGTCGACGCCGATGTGTGCAGCAGGCTCGCTAGCGAGTGACGGAATCGTTGCCGTGATGTGCTGCTGCAAAGGATGATCGGGTGACAGGTAGCTGACATCGTGCGGCCAGCCGGCGGCAATACAGGTGGCGAGCATGCCCGAATGCTTGCCCGAGCAGTTCATTTGCAGGGCTGAACGCTGCTTTCCTTCGCGAACTGCCCGCTCATGTTCTGCCTCGTCGAGCGGGAAGTCCGTCGTATTGGCCAACGCCGACTCGTCGAGTCCGGCGCGGCGGAGAATTTCCTGGGCTGCCGCGAGGTGCTCTGGGCGCCCGTCGTGGCTGGCGCAGACGAGCGCGAGAAGATTCGGAGGCAGATCAAGGCCTACTTCGACCATCGCTGTTGCCTGCAGCGGTTTCATCGAAGAGCGCGGGTAAATGATGACGTTTGGATCACCGACGCTGAACGCAATCGAACCATCACGTTCGAGAGCGACGACGGCTCCGAAGTGGTGAGACTCCGGGAGATTGCTACGAACGGTTGACGCGACCAGTTCGTACTGGCTCATTTCACCGCCAGGTTGAACGCCGACGAGGTGGTTCCGTCGTTGCGAGTGATGGTGATTTTTACTCGACACGTGCCTGCGCGACCGAACGACAGTCGTTTGGTGCGGGAGTTGACCGTGCAGTGCGGACGCGACTTTGCTGTCGGTGTAATGACCGTCTTCGTCACGGAGGTTTTGTCGATCGACAGTGTGGTGAACAGGGCATTGACGGAGAGCGAGGTGAGTCGAGCAAAGACCGGAGTGGTGAAACTGTTCGTTTCTCCCACTGCGGTACCTGCAGCGTTGGTGGCAGCGAGTCTGAAGAAATAGATGGAACCAGGCTCGAGATTCCCCACTTGAGCCGTCAACGATGTTGTTTCGTTGCCGAGCACGTCACCGGCCATGACCGTGGCATCGAGTTGAGAAAAATCTGCAGTGCGAGAGAGTTGAAAGAACGCCTGTGTTGCCACGGTGTTGGCATTCACCGTGCCACTGAGTGCCGCACTGTCTGAAGCCGTCGTCGAAGCTTGTCCTGTCTGCACGATCGGCAGCCCACCACTGGTGGTGAATGTCGCGATTGCGCCAGTTGCCGTGCCGGCTGCATTGGTGGCGTTGGCACGGAAGTAGTACACCGTGCCGGGCACGAGACCCGTCACTGCAATCTCGACGGCCGTCGGTGTGGTTCCCGATACCTGACCTGCTTCGACCGTCACCGTCGTACCGCTCAGGTCGGGTTGAAGTCCGTAGGTGAACGAGACGGAGGTCAGCAGATTGTTGCCGATGGCGGTTGCGTTGAGCACCGCGCTGGTGGTGCTGACACCGATTGCGCTACCGGTCGTCACGAGGGGGAGTGTTGTTGCACTCGTGAGGTCGAGCGCACGGCGCACGAGATCGGGGTAGGCGGTGGGGATGAAGCCCGTCATTGACGGTCGGCTTGACGGCGAACATGGTCCTGACGCTGCAGAGTTCACGCCAATCAGCACGATCTCATTGCCTACGCGTGTGATTACCGGACCTCCAGAATCACCCGAGCAGATGCCGGTCGTGGCCGTCTGCAGTGCGGTGAAACTGCCCGTCCACGAAGGAATCGTGCTGAGTGGCTGGTCGATTGCATTGGGGGTCGTCGATGCGGTTCCAGACGGAGAGGTTCGGCCATAGCCCAGGAACGTGACGACTCGATTCTCGCGGGTCCATGCCGTTACTTCGTTCGTCGTGGCCAATCGTGAGATGGATACACCCGCAAGCTCAGAACCCAGAACGACGAATGCGATGTCGTCTGGTTGCGAAAATTCCCCGAGCTTCTGCCATCCATCGACGGTGATGATTGCACTCTGCGAGACCGTCTGTGCCGGCTGTTGCGTGTTCACACCTGCCGGATAGATCGTGAGCGCTCGACTTGTCACCGTTCCGGCATTGTTCACCACGCAATGTGCAGCGGTCACGACGATCCTGCTCGTCCACAACGCACCACTACAGGTGCTGTTGCCATTGAGAATTCTGACCACGGCGGTGTTGCCGAGCGCAGAAGTGCCACCGACGACGGCATCGGCCCTCGGTGCGAATGCGGGATGGCACAGCATTGCGAGCAGCGTGACGAGGGCGACGAACACTCGGCTGCCGATCGCACGCGCGCTGTTTGCCTGCATGTGCTCAGGCTATGAGACGCGTGGGTCGCATCGTTAGGCTCTGCGCATGACGTTTGACAAACCGGCTCCTGATCTTGCGAAAATTCAAGCGGCGTGGGACAAATGGGAAAAGGGCGAAGAGCAACCCGGTCGGACGTTGGCATCCTTGAAGACGGCCGGCCTTGACACAGTGATCAAGCAGCTCGTCGAGAGCGGTTGGAAGCCGGTTGCGTAGACCTGGTGGTCGACAACAGCTTCCGCGCCCAACGCAGTGGCGCGAGCTTCAGCACGCACCCTGGTCGCGGCTCGATTTGAGCGCGCTCGACAACCTTGACGCAATCGAAGCTTCGTTGCGACGGCGACAGCCCGACCCGGCATCCCAGCGCCCGCCCGCAAACGCGAATCCGTCTGCCGTATTGATACCTCTTTTTAGTGACGGCAGCGAGTCGCGAGTGCTGCTCACGAGGAGATCTGAGTCCCTGAATTCGCACAAGGGTCAGATTGCATTTCCTGGCGGCAGGCTCGAGCCAGGTGAGTCGTCGATTGACGCCGCACTCAGGGAGACTCGCGAAGAGATCGGCGTCGATGCCTCGCAGGCAAGGGTCATCGGTGAGCTTCCTGCGCATCGAACGATCTCGAGCTCGAGCCATATCGTGCCGCACGTCGTTCGTCTGCCGGATTCGCCTCAGGAGTTTCGAGTAAACGAGGAGGTTGAGCGCGTGTTCAGTGTGTCGCTCCGTGAACTCGTGCGCGCCGACACGTACGCGCAAGAACACTGGGTGTTTCCGGATCGGGAAGTCGTCGTACCGTTGTTCTATCTCGATGACGAGACGATTTGGGGAGCCACTGCACGCATGCTGCAGGAACTCATCATGTTGGCAATCACCAAGGACTGACGACTCACATCACGGCCCAGCGGCGACCCGGACGGAGTGAAAGTAGATGACGGCCCAGCTGTCGCAACGGAGACGCTCGCTGTGACGTCGTCGTACACAGGATTGCTGCAGGTCGTGCTGGAACTGGTCATCGACTTTGACTCGTAAATCCGCGTCCCACTTCACTCCGAATCCGAGTCGTGAGAGAGCCGAATAATTCGCATAGGCCAGGTCGTGTCGCTCACACGCAAGTCGGAAGTCGAACGACCTGCCTTTGCTGCCGACGAGCGGCGCCGAGCAGCCGTCGGTCGTCACGATGAGCCAACGATGCAGCCGTCGTGCTCGGGTGCGCTCACGTCGAAACTCAGCGAGCGGTGTGTGGAAGACGAGCTGGTCGATGACTGCCCGATTGGGAATGGGCGAGTCGGCGGTTGCGGAAGAAATCGGAGTAATGACGGCGACGGTGATCGCGATGACATGGGCAACGACTCGGTGCAACACTGTCTCCCTCGTGACGGAACGGTTCTGTTACGAGGGTGTGTGCGTGTGCTGGAAGTGCAGTCTTTCGTGACTACTTCCAGCGCCGCATGGTCGCCACCATGTCGATGGCGACGTCGGCTGCCTCGAATCCCTTGTTCGTGTCGTCGGGGCGTGAACGAGCAGCAGCTTGTTCGACGTTCTCGACGGTGAGCACGCCGAAGCCAATCGGTATCAGTGTCTCAAGTTGCACCTGCATGAGTCCCTCGGCACAAGGGCCAGCGACGTATTCGAAGTGAGCCGTCTCACCACGAATCACTGCACCTAGTGCGACGAGCGCGTCGTACTTCTGTGAGACGGCCAGCAGTTTGGCCATGACGGGTATCTCGTAGGCGCCCGGCACCCAGAAGACTTCGACGTTCTTGTCCTTCACACCGTGCTTGGTGAGGGCCCGCTTCGCTCCGTCGAGTAGCGAATTGACGACGAACTCGTTGAAGCGTGAGCAGACGATGCCGACTCGCAGTGACTGGACTTTTCGTGGATTCATCATTGACTTCCTTTCTCGAAGAGATGACCCAAGCGATCTCGCTTGGTGGACAGGTACGCCCGATTCTCATCCGTCACCTTGGTAACGATTGGGACGCGTTCGACGACGCTCAACCCGTATCCGGCGATTCCGCCGTACTTGGCAGGGTTGTTGGTCATCAATCGCAGTTCCTTGGCACCGAGATCGGCGAGTATCTGCGCGCCGATGCCGTATTCGCGGCTGTCGATGGGCAATCCGAGTTCCACGTTCGCGTCGACAGTGTCGAGACCCTGATCTTGCAGCGAGTAGGCACGGATCTTGTGGCCAATACCGATGCCGCGTCCCTCGTGTCCTCGCAGGTAGACGAGCACACCGCGGCCGTCCTGGGCGATCAGTTGCATCGCTGATGCGAGTTGGTCGCCGCAGTCGCAGCGAAGACTGCCGAATACGTCGCCCGTAAGGCATTCGCTGTGCACACGGGTGAGCAGTGGTTGTCCGTTCGCAACGTCGCCACGCACGAATGCCAGATGTTCGATTCCATCCAATGTCGAGCGATACGCCACGCATTCGAACTCGCCCCACTCAGTGGGCACGCGGGCTGACCCGATTCGCTCAACGAGTCGCTCTTTGTGTCGTCGCCACTCAACGAGGGCGGCGATCGACGAAAGGAGTAGACCGTGCTCCTTGCAGAACTCGACGAGTTGCGGCAGTCGGGCCATCGTGCCGTCGTCGTTCTGGATTTCGCAGATGACACCAGCCGGAATGCATCCGGCCAGCCGTGCCAAGTCGACCGCGGCTTCGGTGTGACCGGCTCGCTTCAGCACGCCGCCCTCGCGAGCGCGCAGCGGGAACACATGACCGGGCCTTGCGAAAGCCTCGTAGCTGACGTTCGGGTTGGCGAGCGCACGAATCGTGAGTGCACGGTCAGCGGCAGAAATACCGGTACTCGTGCCTTCAAGCAGGTCGACCGACACCGTGAAAGCGGTGCGGTGGCTCTCGGTGTTGTGGTCGACCATCATCGGCAGCCGCAATTCATCGCAACGTTCTCCGGTGAGCGGTGCGACGACCACTCCCGACGTGTGGCGGATAATGAACGCAAGTTTCTCGGCGGTGACGTGCTGTGCAGCCATGATGAGGTCGCCTTCGTTCTCGCGATCTTCGTCATCGACGAGCACCACCATGTCGCCCCGGCCGATTGCCGCAATCACCTCTTCGATTGGTGCAAATGCATTGTTCATTGTCTTTGGGGTCATTCGGGACCTCTTTCTGGTTCAATCACGATTTCGACGTCGTTTCCAAGGGCACGAGTCGACACCAGTCGGCCGCGCCATACATCGGCAAGCGTCGCCGCAGTGTCGCCTGCGAAAGCGGGTATGGCATCACCACCACCCATCACGGCAGGGGCGATGTGGAAGACGTATCTATCGATGAGTCCCGCTTGGTGGAAGCTCGCGGCAGTCTTGGCTCCACCTTCAACCATCAGCTGCAACACGCCATCCGCGCCGAGTCGATCGAGAAGTTGGGGCAACGATCCGTTCCATTCCAAGCACGGGTGCACGCGGGCGTTGGGAGGCGCGTTTCCGAGCACGATGCGTTTTGGCGAGGGGCCTTCTGCATCTCGCACGGTGAGCCGAGGATCGTCTGCTCGTACGGTGCCGGCGCCCACAAGAATGGCGTCGCTTTCGGCGCGCATCTCGTGCACGCGTCGTCGCGCTGACTCACCGGTGATCCAGCCACCACCGCCCGTCTTTGCCGCGATGTACCCATCCACGGTCATCGCCAACTTGAGCACGACGAACGGACGTCCCGTCCGTCGGTGGTGAAGGTATGGAGCAAGCTGTTCACGCACATCCTCGGCACCTACGCCAACATCAACGCGAACACCCGACTCGCGAAGTTTTGTGATGCCACTTCCGGATACGCGAACGTCCGGGTCTTCGATTGCGACTACCACTCGCGCGACACCGGCCGAAATGATTGCATCGGTGCATGGGGGTGTGCGTCCGTGATGGTTGCACGGCTCCAAGGTCACGTACAGCGTTGAGCCTCGTGCGGCATCCCCGGCAGCACGCAGAGCCTCGACTTCGGCGTGCGATTGGCCGACGGGCTGGGTGAATCCGCTGAAGTGTCGACCATCCGCAGATACGACCAGTGCACCGACCCATGGGTTGGGCCGGCACGTCAGTCGCGCAGAGGCGGCAACATGCACCGCCTCGCGCATCGATTGTTGGTCGATGTCGCTCATCTCTTCCTGCTTCCATCCGGACTCTGACCGTCGGCCTCGGAGTTTCACCGAATCAGTCCCGAACCGTGAGGCGCGGGAGTCGCGGGCTTTCACCGCCGATAGGGAATTTCACCCAACCCTGCAAGAACACTTCAGTTGTGTGCCGCGCCTCCCGGCGATGCACTCGTCAGGCTACCGACGTCACGTCGTGCCTCGCTGAGCGCAAGCATCACAACTGCTGCAATGACGAGCGTGGCACCGATGGTGATGCGAAGAGTGAGTTGTTCGTCGAGAAAGAGCATGCCGGCTGCGATGGTGACGACGGGTTCGAACGCCGACGCCACCGATGTCGGCCCCGGCCCGACGCGCTTCATCGCGGCGAAGAATGCCCCCATGGGCACGATGGTGCCGAAGGTGGCGATGACCACGACGTTGAGCCACCCGAAGTTGGTGGTCGGAAAACTCACTTCCATCCCGAACGGACGCGTGAGCCACAACACGAGCCACCCGACCATCGCACCGAAGAGGACGACGGTAAGTCCGGTGATGCCGTCGTAACGAGGCATCACTCGTGATGACAGCACCACGTAGAACGTGTACGTGAGGGCGCCAGCCAATGTCAATGCAACACCCGTGGTTTCGGCACCGCTTACTTCACCAGCGGTGAGTCCGACTCCCACGACGGTGAGTACCAGACAAAGACCGATCACGTTGCTGGGTTTGTGCTTCAACAGCCACCACGCCAACAACACCGCCATGATCGGAAAGCAGTAAAAGATGACGGAAACGAGCCCTGACGCCATGCGCTCGATTGCACCGAAATAGAAGAACGACTGAAGGGTGAAGCCGATGAATCCGAACAGAAAGATCTCGATGAGGTCGCGTCCGCGCGGCCAACGCGCACCTCGAACGGCGATGAGTCGATAGAGGAGTAGCAACGGAGCTGCGACGAGGAACCGTGCGATCATCAAGCCGCGACTGTTCGCACCGTCGTCGTACGCATTCACGGAGAAGAGTGGATTGATTCCGTAGAGCGTGCAGGAGACGACCGCAAGCACGATTCCGGTTACCCGGTGATTTCCGCGTGCTCCGACGGAGACGTCGCTACTCGACACGTTGGGCCCGCTGTCGATCTCGCCGCAGTACGTTGCGGAACACGACGGTGAAGATCACGCCAAGACCCACGACGAGCAGTACGAAAACGGCCGCTTGTAATCCACCCCCGCGATCACCGGCTTGAGTCGGCTCGACACCACAACCAGGACGTTGCAGCAGACCGATGCATGCGTCGACGTCGCCCTCCAGCGGATAAACGAACACCGTGGTTTCCGTGGTTGTGGACTCGTCTTGCACAGCGCATTAAGTCTGTCAGGCGAGGCGTGAGCCCTGCTGTCAGAACTACCGTGTTGGTGGTCATGACGCACGATCGCGCGACGGTACTTGTCGTCGACTTCGGAGCGCAATATGCACAACTCATCGCACGACGAGTGCGGGAGGCGCAGGTATTTTCTGAGATCGTCTCGCACCGTATCTCGGCAAACGAGGTGAAGCGACGAAATCCGGCCGCCATCATCCTCTCTGGTGGGCCGAAGAGCGTGCACGTCGATGGCGCGCCACGACTCGATCCGGAAATCTTCAGACTCGGGATTCCGATACTGGGCATCTGTTACGGGTGTCAATTGATCGCGCAACAACTCGGTGGCGAGGTATCGCGAGGTGAGAAGGGTGAGTACGGAAGGACGAAGCTCACGCGCACCGGTGACTCGAGGTTGTTGGAAGGAACGAGCCGGGAATTCGACGTCTGGATGAGCCACTTCGACGCCGTGTCGAGAGCCCCCGATGGTTTCGTCACCACTGCATCAACGCCCGACGCTCCGATTGCCGTCTTGGAAGATGATGCCCGCAAGATCTGGGCCGTGCAGTACCACCCCGAGGTGGCGCACACGGCGAATGGCCAGTCGGTGTTGAAGCGATTCCTGCACGAACTTGCAGGTATCACACCTGATTGGACGATGTCATCGATTATCGACGAACAGATCGACTTGGTACGGACGCAGATCGGCGACGAGCGCGCCATCTGTGGCTTGTCGGGCGGCGTCGATTCGGCGGTTGCTGCCGCGCTGGTACACCGGGCAATCGGCCCGAACCTGACGTGCGTGTACGTCGACACCGGTCTGATGCGCAAGAACGAGAGTGATCAGGTCGTGGAGACGTTCAAGCGCAACCTCGGCATCGAACTCATACATGTTGACGCCGGTGGAGAGTTCTTCGAAAAGTTGGAGGGTGTCGTCGACCCAGAGCAGAAGCGAAAGCTCATCGGTGAGACGTTCGTTCGGGTGTTTGAGCGACACACGGGTGGCGTCAAGGACGCCAAGTTCCTCGTGCAGGGAACTCTGTATCCCGATGTGATCGAGAGCGGTGGACGCGAGGGATCCTCGACCATCAAGAGTCACCACAACGTTGGCGGCCTACCAGATGACATGTCACTCGAACTGTGCGAACCGTTACGCGACTTATTCAAGGACGAAGTTCGCTCGGCCGGCACGGCACTCGGGTTGCCGGATGAAATCGTATGGCGTCAGCCGTTTCCCGGCCCTGGTCTGGGAGTGCGAATCATCGGCGAAGTGACCCGCGAGAAGGTGGCAATCTTGCAAGAAGCAGATGCCATCGTTCGAGACGAACTTCGTCGCGCTGGGCTCGAACGCCAGATCTGGCAGGCCTTCGCCGTGCTCGCCGACATTCGTTCTGTCGGTGTCATGGGTGACGAGCGAACTTACGCGCGCCCGATCATCATCCGTGCCGTGACGAGCGACGACGCAATGACCGCAGACTGGGCGAGGATTCCGCACGAGGTGCTTGCGGTGATGTCATCGCGAATCGTCAACGAGGTATCAGGAGTCAACCGTGTGGTGTACGACATCACGTCAAAGCCTCCGGGGACGATCGAATGGGAGTGAGCAGCGCGAACTGCCCTCTGTAATGAAACTGTAAAGATTGCTAGACTGCGGACATCGTGAAACGGCCCGCCGTCTGGCGATATCCCCGCACACGAACCCGCCTCGTCTGGTTCGTTCTTACCTTTTCGGGTCTGCTGACGCCCGTACTCCTGCCAGCAGGCGCTCGTGCCGACACCATCGATGACCAACGCCGCAGGGTGGCAACGATCGTCGACGAACTCGAGCGTCTCGCGGCCGAGGCAGATGAACTCGGTGAGCGTTATTCCGACACCCTGGCCGAGAAGGATGCCATCGAGGTCGAGATTGAGGAGACCGAAGTCAAGATCTTCGAATTGCAGAAGCAGCTCGCGGTGATGCAGGCAAATCTCGTCAATTCGGCGAGGCGCTCGTTCGTGACGGGCGGTTCGGCCGGCACCTTGTCCAGCATCCTCGGCAGTAGCGGATCGCTCACGGACTCGATGAAGAGGGCGTACCTCGGATCGGCCGCAGCAAATATCGGAGCGTCAAACACCGACGCGATGCAGGGTCTGATTGACGACATCACTGCGGAGCGAACGAAGCTTGAACGTCAGAAAAAGCAACTCTCTGCTACCGCAACGACGCTGGCAAATCGACTGGCCGCGAGTGACAAACTGCTGGAGCAGTACGAAGGTTTGCGGTCACAGGCTCAGCGTGACCTGGGCAATCTGCTGACCGAAGAAGAACGTCGCCGTGCCGACGAGGCAGAGGCTGCGGCCAAGAAGGACGCCGATCGGTTCAAGGCCAGTATCAAAGTCGCCGCCCCGTCGCCGCAGGCAGGAGTCGCGATTCGCGCCGCACTCACCCAGTTGGGAATTCGTTATCGCTGGGGTGCATCCAGCCCGGGAGTGGCATTTGATTGCTCGGGGCTCACACAATGGGCCTGGGCCAAAGCCGGCGTGTCGATTCCGCGAGTGTCACGCTCGCAATATGCCTCGTTGCTCCGGGTGCCGCTTTCGCAGGCTCAACCCGGTGACCTGCTCTTTTCGCAAACCTCGTTCTTCCACGTCGGTATCTACATCGGCAATGGCCAGATGATCCATGCTCCGCGAACCGGTGATGTCGTAAAAATCAGCACCGTCACATGGACGCGAGTGATTGGTGTCGGACGCCCGAAGTAACCTTGCGGCAGTGAACGACGCTGCGACTGCCGCCGGATGGAAGTACGACACGTTTTCTGCGGCTGGTTTCACGCGCGACGTGTATCGAAAAGGCACGGGACCCGCGGTGGTCGTCGTGCACGAGATTCCCGGCATCACCCCAGCGGTGATGCGATTCGCAGACGAGGTCGTGGCAGCCGGATTCTCGGTCGCCATGCCGCTACTCGTGGGTGAAGTCGGTCGCGAGCCCGACGGACCGTACATGGCGAAGTCGATGAGCAAGGTATGCGTGTCGCGGGAGTTCACGACGATGGCGATGCGCAAGACCTCCCCAATCATCTCGTGGCTGCGTGCACTCGCCAAGCAGATGCATCGCGAATCTGGCGGAAAGGGTGTCGGAGCGATTGGCATGTGCTTCAGCGGTGGTTTCGCGCTCGGAATGATGCTGGACGACATCATGGTTGCTCCGATCCTCTCGCAGCCCTCGCTTCCGTTTGCCTTCGGAAAGTCGCGATCGGCCGACCTCAACCTGTCACCCGACGACGAGATCGCAGTGCAGCGACGGGCCGTCGAAGGTTGCCAAGTATTGGGGCTGCGTTACACCGGCGATCGACTCGTCGGCACTCGGTTTGAGTCGCTGCGCAAGCTGCTCGGAGAACAATTCATCGCTGTTGAGTTTCCCTCTTCGTCAAAGAGCGACCACTCCGTTCTCACCGAGCAGCGTCAGGAAGAAGGCGTACGGCGAGTGGTTGACTTCTTGAAGGAAAAGCTGCTGTGACCCACCTCGACGACCGCAACGCTCACTACGAGTCACTCGTCGACCCGGTTCGTGATTGGACGACCGACTTCGATCACTTGCACCCGGCCTACAACGCCAATGCTCCGGAAATCTGGGACGAACTGCGTGCGAAGTGTCCGGTGGCGCACTCGCCGCGATATGGCGGCACGTGGCTACCGGTGCGACACGAGGATGTGAGTGCAATCGCATACGACACCGAGCACTTCAGTTCAGAAGATGTCGTGGTCAAGCGAATCAAGCCGACCGGTGAGAGCCGACCATATGGTGGTGCTCCGCCGATCACGTCTGACCCGCCGTTTCATCACCACGCACGGCGCGTATTGCTGCCGGCTTTTGCTCCGCCGAAAATCGCGGCGATGGAGGCCGAGACACGGGCGTTCTGCCACTCACTCATCGACAAGATGGGTGATGCCAACGTCGTCGACGTTGCCGATCAATACGCCAAGCACATCCCGCCGGCAGTTATTGCACACATGCTCGATCTGCCGATTGAGGACGGCGAAATCTTCCGCGACTTCATCCACACCGCACTCGAAGGAATCGCCGAGGATCAGGAGACTCGTCAGGCCGGCTGGCGCAAGCTCGACGAATATCTCGATCGTCGCATCACCGAGCGGTCAGCCAATCTCGGTGATGACTTGCTCAGCTTCCTGCTCACCACCGAACTCGGCGGTCAGCGTTTGCATCCCGATCATGTGCGCGGCACCGTTGCGCTGTTGCTGATTGCCGGCATCGACACCACCTGGAGTGCGATTGGCTCGTCGATCTGGCACTTTGCGAAGACCCCGGAGGATCTGGCGCGTCTCGTCAGCGAGCCCGAGTTGCTTCCAACCGCAGTCGAGGAAATGCTGCGCGCTTACGCTCCGGTCACCATGGCTCGTGTCGTGGCGAAGGATGTCGAGATCGGTGGTTGCCCGATGAGGGAGGGGGACTGGGTGCTGCTCCCGTTCCCGGCGGCGAACCGAGACCCGGAGGTGTTCGAGCAAGCCGATGAAGTCGTCATTGACCGCGAGATCAATCGTCATGCAGCATTCGGACTCGGTATCCACCGCTGTGTCGGTTCGAACCTTGCTCGTATGGAGGTCCGTATCGCTCTGGAGGTGTTCGTCGAGCGCTTCACCAAGTTCGAGTTGGTTGATCCTGCAGCCGTGACATGGAGCGTCGGACAAGTGCGCGGCCCGCGTGCGTTGCCGGTTCGTATCGTGTCGCGAGCCGCGACATCCGCCAAGTGACCGACGATCGCCGCGTCACCCTCGACCTGACGCAACTGAATCCCGACCAGCGAGACGCGGTCGAATACAACGGAGGCCCGCTACTCATCGTTGCCGGGGCGGGTTCGGGCAAGACCAGGGTGCTGACGCATCGCGTCGCCCACTTGATTGCCTCGGGTGTTCACCCGATGAACATCCTTGCAATCACGTTCACGAACAAGGCGGCTGAGGAGATGCGAGCGCGGGTGCGGTCGCTCGTCGGTGATGTCGCCGACAAGATGTGGGTCAGCACGTTTCATGCTGCATGCGTACGAATACTGCGCGCCACTGCCGACCGTCTCGGCTATCCCAAGAGCTTCACCATCTACGACTCGGCAGACTCGCAGCGTTTGGTCGGGCAGATCATCCGCGACCTGAATCTCGACCCGAAGCGGTTTCCTGCCAAAGGAGCCCAGGCGCGCATCAGCTTGTGGAAGAACGAGTTGGTGAACCCGGCCGGGGCCACCGAGTCTGCATTTGGCCCGTTCGAGACCAAGTACGCCGAGATTTACACCGAGTATCAGTACCGCCTGATGAAGGCAGGCGCGATGGACTTTGACGACCTGCTGGTCAACGTGGTGAGACTCTTCCGCGAACACGCAGACGTGCTCGCGGGATACCAGGAGCGCTTCAAGCACGTCCTCGTTGACGAGTACCAGGACACGAACCTGGCACAAAACGAGATCGTGCTACTGCTGGGCCGCCAGCACCACAACGTGTGTGTGGTCGGAGACACCGACCAGTCGATCTATGCGTTTCGCGGGGCCGACTATCGCAACATCCTGCAGTTTGAGCGTGCGTTTCCGGACGTGTACACGGTCGTGTTGGCCCAGAACTACCGCAGCACGCAGGTGATTCTCGATGCCGCGAATGCAGTGATATCGAACAACGTCGAGCGCAAACCAAAGGAGTTGTGGACCGAGGTGGGTAGTGGCGACAAGATCGTTCGCTACTACGCCGAAGACGAGGATGAAGAGGCAAGGTTCGTTGTCGCCGAACTCAAACGTCTGCACCGCCATGAAGCGGTCAACTGGCGTGAGATGGCGATCTTCTACAGAACGAACGCGCAGAGTCGTGTGATCGAAGAGTTTCTGATTGACGGCGACATTCCGTATCGAGTGATCGGTGGCACGAAGTTCTACGACCGCAAAGAAGTGAAGGATGCGATCGCCTACCTGCGTTGTGTGATGAACCCAGCCGACGAGGTGAGTATTCGTCGGGTGATCAATGTGCCACGCAGGGGTGTCGGTGATACCAGCCTTGACAAAGTCGCCGCCCTGGCAGCCGAGCAGAGCATCGGGCTGTCGGTGGCGTTGCGTCGCGCGGCTTCCGCCGGAGTTGGCGGCGCAGCCCTGCGTGGCATCAACGAATTCGTCACTTTGATTGATTCGTTGGAGGCCGATCGTGAGCACGGACCAGCTCACTTGTTGCGCCAGCTATTGGAGCGCAGTGGCTATCTGGCCGAGCTACGCAATGAAGATACGCACGAGGCGCAAGGTCGAGTGGAGAACCTCGACGAATTGGTGGGCGCCGCGGAGGAGTTTCCCGACGCCAACGACTTTCTCGAGAAGGTTTCGTTGGTATCGGACACCGACGACATTGCCGGTGACGACAAAGTCATGATGATGACGCTGCATTCAGCCAAGGGCCTTGAATTTCCCGCGGTCTTCATCATCGGACTCGAGGAAGGAATATTCCCGCACAGTCGAACGCTGCTCGACTCGACCCAACTGGAGGAGGAACGACGGCTGGCGTATGTGGGAATCACCCGTGCCGAGCAGCGTCTCTATCTCAGCCACGCATGGAGCAGAAGTTTGCACGGCTCGCGTCAGTACAACCCGCCGTCACGGTTCCTCGACGAGATTCCTGCCGAGTTGCTCGACCGCAAGGGGAGCGTCGACACGGGTGCCGACGAAGGCCGAGGTCAGATGCGCGGCGATTGGAAGCAAACACCGGTACCTGATTTTCGACGCAAGAGCAGTGGGGTCACCTCGCGTGCAAGCGAGGCACTGCGCCCGGTCGTACGTGAACCGAAGTTGACGCACAACTTTTCGATCGGTGATGACGTGGTGCATCCCGTGTTCGGCGAGGGTGTCATCATTGATCTTGATGGCACGGGTGAGAAAGCCGAAGCGACCGTGCGCTTCGTCGACCGCGGCACCAAAGTGCTCGCGTTGGCATGGGCGCCGCTGACGAAGCGGTAGCGGAGTCAGCAGAGCCCGGTAGTCCGTCGCCGCTGACGAAGCGGTAGCGGAGTTTCTCTCTACGGAGCGCGTAGGTCGACGAGCAGATTCGTTCGATTCTCGACGACGGGTCGCGCGTCAACCGGGCGATGCAATTGCTCGACGGGCAACGTGCGCTCGTCGCAATCAATGAAGTCGCGCGTACCTTCCACATGGGTGACCAGGCACTCCGGACCTCGGTCTGCTGGATATGCGTAATACACCTGCCAACCGCGTGTCGCATCGTCGCCGGTGTGATCAACCACGATCGTCCGGTCGTAGGCGGTGTCACGCAAGTCCGGGTAGAGGATTGGTCCATCACGTTTCACGATTGCGGCCATGTCATCGACAGGTCCCACACGAAACGTGTAATCGCCTGCGCGAACCTCCCGCTTGCGGTTGTCGGTGGCGCGGTCGGCGAAGATCCAGGTGACGCCGAACAACAACGCAAAGAACACCAGCCCACCGATAATCGGAGTTACTGCGCGAGCCAGAGGTGAGCGAAAGCGCGGAAGCACGCCTCTCAGTGTGCCAATCGGCGATGCATTACGTATCGCCGTGCCGATTTTCGCAACGATACGGGCAGGCGTAGCATTCTCTATTTGTGAAGCGACCGTACCGTATCGTCGTTGCCAAGCCGGGTCTTGACGGTCACGACCGCGGCGCAAAGACCATCTCGCGCGCGCTCCGTGACCACGGGTTTGAGGTGATTTACACCGGACTCCACCAAACTCCCGAGCAAATTGCCGAGACTGCACTACAAGAAGACGTCGATGGCGTCGGTCTTTCACTGCTTTCCGGCGCACATCTGACGCTCTTTCCCAAGGTGATGGAAGAGCTGCGGGCTCGCGACATGGGACACGTGCTCATCTTCGGCGGAGGCGTCATACCTGACTCGGATGCGGCAATCCTCAAACAACAGGGTGTCAGTGAGATTTTTGGGCCCGGCTCGTCGCTGAAGGCGATTGCCGAGTGGCTGGAAACTACTCTCGACGAGCGTGAGAAAGTCCGTGCGTAGTGGATCTCTTTGAGTACCAAGGCAAGCAGTACTTTGCGAAGTTCGGTATTCCGGTTTCACCCGGCGACGTTGCACACACCGTCGACGAGTCGATAGCCATCGCTGAACGCATCGGCTACCCGGTCGTCGTGAAGGCCCAGGTGCAGGTCGGTGGCAGAGGCAAAGCGGGCGGTATCAAACTGGCCAACGACAAAGACGAAGTTCGCACCCACGCCGGCAACATCATCGGCATGGACATCAAGGGTCATGTAGTCAAGCGGGTTTGGATCGAACGCGCATCCGACATTGCCGAGGAGTACTACGCCTCATTCACACTCGACCGGGCCGCCAAGCAGCACCTCTTGATGCTGTCGGCACAGGGTGGCGTCGATATCGAGGATGTGGCAGCCAAGGACCCGACGGCAATCGTGAAGTTGCACATCAACCCGGTAACGGGCATCGACCGAGCCGTCGCGAAGAATGCGGCGGTTGAGGCGAAGATACCCGCCAAGGCCCAAGACGGCGTCGCTTCGATTCTCGTTCTGCTGTATGAGTGCTTCGTGAAGGGCGATTGTGACCTTGCGGAAATCAACCCACTCATCTTGAAGCCCACGGGTGAAGTGCACGCGCTCGATGCCAAAGTAAGTCTCGATTCCAATGCGTCATTCCGTCACCCCGAGTGGGAGGCATTCGCCGCAACGCAGGAGCTTGATGGTCGCGAAAAACTGGCGCGCGAGAAGGGCCTGCAGTACATCGGGCTGGATGGCAGTGTCGGCATCATCGCCAACGGTGCCGGACTCGCAATGAGCACGCTCGACGTGGTCAACCAGGTCGGTGGTAAAGCGGCGAACTTCCTCGATATCGGCGGTGGCGCGAACGCCGAATTGATGACGGCGGCACTCGAGGTCATCAACTTCGACACCAACGTGCGCAGCATCTTCATAAATATCTTCGGCGGAATCACCCGCGGCGATGAAGTCGCGAAGGGAATCGTCGAGGCGATGCGACGTGTTCAATTGCGGGCACCAATCGTCATCAGACTGGACGGAACGAATGCCGACCAAGGTCGCCAGATTCTTGCCGATGCAGGTATCCCCACCGACAAGTTGATGAGCAAGCCGACGATGCTCGACGCGGCCCGCACTGCGGTTGCCATCGCGAACGGAAAGGCGAGCTGACCATGGCGATCTTCGTCGACGAAAACACCAGAGTGATCGTGCAAGGTCTCACTGGCGGACAAGGCAAGTTCCATGGTCTTCGCAATCGTGCCTACGGAACCAAAGTCGTCGCCGGAGTCACGCCGGGCAAGGGTGGACACGACGTCGAAGGAATTCCGGTGTTCGACAGCGTCGCAGATGCGGTGAAGGCGACCGGTGCCGATGCATCGTTCGTTGCCGTGCCACCAAAGGCTGCCCCGGCAGCCATCCTCGAAGCAGCTGCAGCCGGTGTTCGGTTCATCGTCTGCATCACCGAAGGCATCCCTGCGCAGGACGAGGCGCGCGTTTATGCGACCTTGAAGCGCGACTTTCCGACAACTCGTCTGCTTGGCCCCAATTGTCCAGGCATCATCAGCCCGGGTCGATGCAACATCGGAATCACCGCTGGTGAAATCGCACAGGCACCGACGAAGGGCGGAAAGAACGTTGGCATCGTGTCACGCTCCGGCACGCTCACGTACCAAGCGCTCTTTGAGCTCAAGCAACAGGGCATCGGCGTCACCACGTGCGTGGGAATCGGTGGAGATCCAGTGCCCGGTACCTCGTTCGTTGATTGTCTCGCGGAGTTCCAGAAAGACCCCGAAACGAGCGCCATCCTGATGATCGGCGAGATCGGTGGTTCTGCCGAGGAGGAAGCCGCCGAGTTCATCAAGGCCAACGTGACCAAGCCGATGAGCGCTTACATCGCCGGCGTCACCGCGCCCCCGGGCAAGAAGATGGGACACGCTGGTGCCATCGTGTCGGGGGGCAAGGGAACGGCGCAGGGCAAGATGGACGCGCTCCGCGCAGCCGGAGTGAAGGTGGGTCAGAACCCGACCGAAGCCGGCGAGTTGATGGCCGAGATCATCGCCAGCATCAGTTGACCGACGTCGCTCACGGCGACAGAACACTGACAATGAAAGAGCCCCGGGGTCGACCCCGGGGCTCTTGTCGTTCGCGGGGGCACTCAGCCTTGGCCGAAGCCGCCCTTCAACTTGTTGATGTCCTTGAGGTCGTTGATGTTGCCACCACTCTCGGTGTAGCCCATCACTGCGCCGGCGGCTGCGGCGAGCACGGCGAGCGTCGACAGGATCATGCCGATTCCCCGACCAACGTCCACGCCGAGTGCCTGAAGAGCATCCTTACCTTCGAGCGGATTGAAGATCACGCGGATCAACATCAACACCGCAGCGATTCCATTGGCGAGGAGCATCAGCATCCCCCAGTTCACCTTGCCTGCTTTCATCGTGCCGGTGATCGTGAGCACCGTGATGATTCCACTGGCGAGCACGAGGATCCACGGGATCGTTCCGGTGAAGAAGAAGTCGAACACCTTGGCGCCGGATTCCGATCCGAGGCCCATGTCTCCGCCGTAGTCGATGGTGACCCAGTT
>JBJTOX010000046.1:0-2659 GCA_046074785.1 Actinomycetota bacterium | reverse complement strand
CTCCATCTGGCCGCCAGAGCCTTCGCCCCTGCTCGAATCCCCTTCCCTGTGATGCACATCGACACGGGCCACAACTTCCCCGAGGTGATCCAGTTCCGCGACCGCTGCGTGGCCGAGATGGGCGTCCAGTTGATCGTCGGGTCCGTCCAAGCCTCGATCGACGCCGGTCGGGTGGCCGACGCGACTGGTCCGCGCGCCTCACGCAACACCCTGCAGACCGTCACGCTCCTCGATGCGATCGCCGAACACCGTTTCGATGCCGTCTTCGGGGGTGCACGCCGAGACGAGGAACGGGCCCGCGCGAAAGAGCGGGTCTACTCCCACCGCGACTCGTTCGGCCAGTGGGATCCAAAGACTCAGAGACCGGAACTTTGGGGCATCTACAACGGTCGCCATAAGCCGGGTGAGCACTTTCGTATCTTCCCGCTGTCCAACTGGACCGAGCTCGACATCTGGCGCTTCGTGCAGCAGTACGACATCGAACTGCCGAGCATCTACTTCGCCCACAAGCGTCGCGTGTTCCGTCGCGATGGCATGTGGATGGCCGAGTCGCCGTTCCTGCAGCCCGATGCCGATGAGACGATCACCGAGCAGATGGTTCGCTTTCGAACCGTCGGTGATGCCACGTGCACCGCGGCGATCGAGTCGACGGCATCGTCAATCGATCAGGTAATCGCCGAAACCGCGGCCGCCCGGGTCACCGAGCGCGGCGCCACTCGCGCCGATGACCGCATCAGCGAGGCGGGGATGGAAGACCGCAAGAAACAGGGCTACTTCTAAATGGAGCGCCTGCGTTTTGCCACGGTCGGCTCGGTGGACGACGGCAAGTCGACCTTGATTGGTCGGCTGCTCTACGACTCAAAGAGCATCTTCGAAGACCAGCTCGAACACATCGAGAACGTGAGCAAGCGGCGCGGTACCGATTACGTCGACCTCTCGCTGCTCACTGACGGCTTGCGCGCCGAGCGTGAGCAAGGCATCACCATCGACGTGGCGTACCGATATTTCGCAACGCCGAAACGATCGTTCATCATCGCCGACTGCCCAGGCCACATTCAGTACACGCGCAACATGATTACTGGTGCATCGAACGTCGACCTGGCAATCGTGCTCGTCGATGCGCGCACAGGCATCGTCGAACAAACACGACGCCACAGCCTGCTCGCGTCGCTCTTGGGTGTGCCGCACCTCGTGATCTGCGTGAACAAGATGGATCTCGTCGATTGGTCGCCCGAGGTGTTCACTCGCATTCGCGACGAATTTGAGGACTTCGCCTCGCGGCTCTCGCTACGTGACGTCACCTTCCTGCCGATCAGCGCCTTGCTCGGCGACAATGTCGTCAGCCGTTCACCCAATCTCACGTGGTTCGAGGGCCCCACACTGCTGCACCATCTCGAAAACGTCTATACGGCGAGCGACGACAACCGCGTCGACGCCCGCTTTCCGGTGCAATACGTGATCCGGCCGCAACGCGCCGAGCACCACGACTACCGCGGGTACTCGGGTCGCGTCGCCGGCGGCGTATTCCGCATCGGCGACGACGTGATGGTGCTGCCGTCCGGACTCACCTCAACGATTACGGGCATCGATTCGCCGGATGGCCCCGTCTCCGAAGCCGGACCAGGTCACGCCGTCACGTTGTTGCTCGCCGACGACCTGTCCATCGCTCGCGGTGACATGATTTGTCGTCCGAACAATCGCCCACGGCAGTCGCAGTCGCTCGAGGCGATGTTGTGCTGGATGGACGATGCCGCACCGCTCCAGCCCGATCGCATCTATGCGATCAAACACACCACCAAATTGGCGCGAGCCAAGGTCACGAAGGTGTTGTACCGACTCAACATCTCCACGCTCCACCGCGAAACCGATGTGAATGCACTCGCCCTCAACGAAATTGGTCGTGTTGAACTGCATACGACGGCCCCGTTGTTCTTCGACGACTACCACGCAAATCGTGCGACGGGCTCGTTCATTCTGGTGGATGAGCACAGCGGGCAAACCTGCGCTGCAGGCATGCTGCTGTCACCGCGCACATGACCTACATGACTCGTCGCAGGTTGACTCGATGAACCAACCCATCTGGCATGAGCCAGCCGTCGCCCGCGACCAGCGATGGTCGCACCACCACTTGCACGGTGCCACGCTGTGGCTCACCGGGCTTTCGGGCTCGGGTAAATCCACCATTGCCGACGGTGTCGCGCGCGAACTACTCGATGCATCGGTGATTGCCTACGTTCTCGATGCCGACAACCTGCGCCACGGTCTCAACTCGAACCTCGGATACTCCGACGATGACCGAAGCGAGAACGTGCGTCGCGTCGGCGAGGTTGCCCGACTGTTTGCCGATGCCGGCATCGTGGCCATCGTGCCAATCATCAGCCCCTTCGCCGCTGATCGCGCCCGCGTGCGTGTGGCCCACGAAACCGCGGGGCTTTCGTTCATCGAGGTGCACGTCGCGACATCACTGGCCGAATGTGAGCGCCGTGATACCAAGGGCCTCTACAAGAAGGTGCGGAACGGCGAGATACACGGTGTCAGTGGTGTCGATGCGCCGTACGAAGCGCCGACGGCACCAGATCTCGTGGTCGGTGGCGAGGGTGAAAGCGTGACAGAATCAGTTCGTCGCGTGGTCGAGCAGTTGCGCCAGTCCGGCGTGCTC
>JBJTOX010000045.1:0-23583 GCA_046074785.1 Actinomycetota bacterium | reverse complement strand
AGGGTTCCATCGGCAAGATGGCGAGCGCCGATCTCAACAAGGACACCTACGCCTTTTGCATGCAACTCATGGGAGCCGATGGAATGCTGTATGGCGAATACGGAATGGTAAGACCGAACACCGCAATGGGTCCGGTCGATGCGTTACAAAAGGCGTTCCTCCGAAGTCGCGCCAACAGCATCGAGGGTGGCACCAGTGAAGTGATGCGCAACATCCTCGGCGAAAGAGTGCTCGGGTTGCCGGGGGACGTGCGAGTCGACCGTGACCGTCCCTGGAGTCAGGTTCCTCGCAACTAAATCAGTTGGCGAGCGCGGCAAGTACTGCGCTCGCGCTAATGACACGATCGTCGTACGCGCGTCGACCGTTTGCCGAGCCACCTAAGGTGACCGTAATAGCGGTCTCCATCGCCGACTGCAGTTCGCGGATGTGCCGCGGTGGGGGAAAGTACTCGTCTTCTTCCGTGGCGCGAACTTCTGCAGAACCGAATCGTGGCGCCAGACGTTCGATCACCTCGACGACCAGTTCCTCGGGCGCCGACGCTCCCGCCGTTACGCCGACGGTGCCGCGAAGATCAGGTGGTAGCTCGTCGGCACGATTGACTCGATGCACGCGCGGACAGCCGATCTCCTTCGCAAGCCGCTCGAGGGCGAGGGTGTTGCTCGAGTTCGACGAGCCGATAATCACCATGGCGTCGACTTCGGAGGCGATCTTGGTGAGTGAGGCCTGCCGATTCGTCGTTGCGAAACACAGATCACTGCGGCCAGGGGTCCATACGGCCGGAAATCGTTGTTTTACCGCTTGCGCGACTCCGTCCCACTCGCGATGAGAGAGGGTGGTTTGGGCGAGCAGTGCCACCGGCGTATCGAACTCAGGTAACGCTGCCACCTCGTCCAGGGTCTCGACCCGTGTTATGGCCTGCGGAGCAACCGCCATCGTGCCGACGGCTTCTTCGTGGCCTTCGTGACCCACGTACACGATGTGGTAACCCTTACCCGCTCGTGTGCGCACCTCGTGATGCACTTTCGTGACGAGTGGGCACACCGAGTCGACCATGTAGCTTCCTCGCTGTTTCGCCGACTGCACCACTTGGGGTGCCGAGCCGTGGGCAGAGAGCATGATCGGACGTCCGTGCGGTACTTCAGAAATGTCATCGACGAACACGACGCCGCGTTGCTTGAAGCGATCCACGACGATGCGATTGTGCACGATCTCGTGGAAGCAGTAGACGGGTGGCTCGAACGTGCGCACCATCCATGCCAGGGCCTTGATGGCCATTTCAACTCCGGCGCAGAATCCGCGTGGCGAAGCGAGCAATACCTTGTCGACGGTCATGCGCATCGTCAACGGTAGTGCTCATCGCGATGGATAGCGTGAACGAAGTGATGAAGACCGACGCACGCAAGAGCGTCGTCATCGTTGGACGGCCGAACGTCGGCAAGAGCACCCTCTTCAACAGATTCCTCGGTGAGCAGGCGGCGATCGTCGAGGATCGTCCGGGTGTCACGAGAGATCGTCATCGGCGAGAGGTGGAGTGGTGCGGCCACTACTTCGATGTGGTCGATACCGGCGGTTGGATGCCGGGTGGCAACTCCCTCGATTCCAAGGTGAGCAGACAAGTCGAGTCGGCGGCACGCGAGGCCGATCTGGTCATCTTTCTCGTCGACGCAACCGTCGGACTCAATGATGACGACGAGGCGATTGCCGCATGGCTACGCACCACCGGGCGACCAATTCTGCTCGTTGCGAACAAGGTTGACGGACCCAACGCCGAGACGGATTTGTGGCAGTTTCTTTCACTTGGACTCGGAGACGCCGTACCTGTTTCTGCGATCCATGGTCGCAAATCAGGCGACCTGCTCGATGTGATCGTCGATCAACTTGAGATTGACGCGGTCGACGCGGCCGAAACCGGCGTGTACGTGCGCGATCCTGAGACCAAGGAGCCGAGGGTGGCCATCGTGGGTCGTCCGAATGTAGGTAAGAGCACCCTGTTCAACAGACTGGTCGGTGAAGAGCGTTCGATCGTCCACGACATGGCGGGAACGACACGTGATGCAATCGATACCCGTGTAGAGACAACGGATGGTCCAATCGTGTTCGTCGACACCGCCGGCATGCGTAGACGAAGCAAAGTCGAGGCGGGCACCGAGTACTACTCCATCATTCGGGCACTGCGCGCAGTCGATGAGAGCGACATCGCACTGCTGGTGATTGACGCAACCGAGGGTGTCACCAGTCAGGATCAGCGTCTTGCCGAGCGCATCGATGCAAGTGGTTGCCCGATCGTCGTGGTGTTGAACAAGTGGGAGATGCTTGACGCGGAGCGCCGCGAGCAGGTGGAGATCGAGATGCATCGGCGCCTGTATTTCATCGGAGATTCTCCCATCGTTCGATTGTCTGCACTAACGGGTAAGAACGTGCACCGGTTGCAGCCACTGCTCACTGAAGCAATCAGCAACTATCACCGGCGAGTACCAACTCGCGATGTGAACCGGGTGCTCGCCGCCGCGCAACAACAACAGCCCGCGGGCCAGGGTGCAAGGGTGTTGTATGCGCTGCAAGGTGCCGTCGATCCGCCGACGTTCACGCTTTTCGTGAACCGTGAGTTGCCGCAGTCGTATCTTCGGTTTCTCGAGCGTTCGATTCGGGAGGCATTCGAATTCGGGTCCACGCCGATCAAGCTGCGTGTGAGAACGCGCTCAGAACAGGGCTGAGATGCCGTGGTGTGAGCCGTGCTCGCGCTATTTCGCGCCGTCAGCGCTGACGACCAATGGCTCATGTCCGAAGTGCGGTCGAGCGATAGAGCTATCAACGATCGGCTCTCGTAAGGACGCTCCGACCTTGCGCGAACTGAAAAAGATGAGTGGCGAGCGCGCCCCATGGCACTTCAAACTGCTGATGGCACTACTGGTCGCCTATCTCGGATGGCGCATCATTGCACCGTTTGTAGACTGACCGAGCCGTAGCTACGGGCTGTGGCGCAGCTTGGTTAGCGCGCTTGTCTGGGGGACAAGAGGTCGGGAGTTCAAATCTCCCCAGCCCGACGATGTGTGGCCGCTTCGTGGCGACGACCGCGCCCCAGCAGTTGGCACTGCTGTTTCACGCAGAACTTGAGGGGGTGAATCCGGATCAGTTTCCACCCAACTACAACGTGGCGCCGACCACACAAATTCTGCACGTTGTCGACGTCTCGTTGGGCGACCCGTCCCAAGACGATGACCAGAAGGTGAGGGGACGAGCGGTGCGCTCGGCGCACTGGGGTTTGCTTCCTGCCTGGTCAAAGGATCGCAGTCGCGCATCGAGCATGATCAACGCGCGCAGCGAGACACTGACCACCAAGCCAAGTTTCAGATCACTACTGAAACATCATCGTTGTGTGGTGCCCGTTGATGGCTACTACGAATGGCGAACGATCGGCGTTGATCCGAGTATCAAACAACCGAAACAGCCCTACTACATCCGATCGGCAGATCGACGGCCGCTGTCGCTTGCCGGACTGTGGACGACATGGCGAGACCCGGAACGCGGCGGCGCACTCGTAACAAGTTGTTGCCTCATCACGACCGAACCGAATCAACAGTTGGCTGGGATCCACGACCGAATGCCTTGTCTGCTTGATGGGGACGACATTGAGCAGTGGCTCTCGGGGAGCGAACCTCCGTTGCATCTTCTGCAACCAGCCGAGGACGATCGCCTTGTGGCTGTCACCGTCAGCACTGCGGTAAACAACGTGCGAAACAAGGGAGCGGGTTTGGTGGAACCCACGGTTACGACCTTGTTCTGACGAGGGGTTCCTTAGAGAGCCCCCGGAACACCATCCGAGCGCATCTGCGAGGCCAGTCGTGCGGCGGCGGAGGCGAGTTGCTCCGCGGGATAATCCTTTTGCTGTCTTCCGAAATTCAAGTCGGTCATCTCGTTGGCGGGAATGCAGTGCAGGTGACAGTGCTGTACTTCAAATCCGGCGATGACGAGACCGACACGAGACATGCCGAACACCTTTCGCTGGGCAAGGCCGACGTGTCGCGCGATGTCGAACACGTGTGAGTTCAGGTCAGACGGCATATCAATCCAGTGATTGACGGGCTCACGCGGTACGACGAGTGCGTGACCTTCGGTGATCGGCGCAATCGTCATGAAGACGACGCAGAGCGGATCTTTCAAGACGAAGTGCCCAGGTAGTTCTCCGTCGATGATGCGAGTGAAGAGTGATGCCACGGCGGCGACGATAGTCTGCGCGACGATGGGTCGCAATGTGCTGACCTGGCCCAACATGGTGACCTTGTTGCGCCTGGGATGTTTGCCGGTATTTCTCTGGTTGCTCTTCGCTCGGGGAGATCGGGAGGCAGCTGCTTGGTTGCTCGGCAGTCTCGGAGCCACCGACTGGATTGACGGCTGGCTGGCGCGTCGATTGGATCAACGTAGCGAGTTCGGTGCGGTCTTTGATCCGGCCGTGGATCGTCTGTTATTCATCGTTGGTGTGGGTTCAATCGTCATCGACGGCTCCGTGCCGGCGTGGTTTGGTCTCGCCGTCGTGGCACGCGAAGCCTTCATCGCGTTGTTGATGTTGGTGGGTACCGGACTCGGAATGGCACGATTTCCCGTGAATCAGTGGGGCAAGAACTACACCTTTGCATTGATGTTCGCCTTTCCGTTGCTCCTCATCGGTGCAAGCGACGCTGGATGGGCGCTTGGTGCACGGAATGCTGGATGGGCAATAGGGATCCCCGGCCTTATCATTTGCTACATCACGGCGGTGTTGTACGTGCCACAAGTCGTGCGTGGTGTTCGGGCTGCCCGCAACTCGGCCTCGGCATCACGACCCGTCTCGGCCTGAGACTACGGTTGAGGACATGCAAGTTCCGGCAGGGCTCTCATATACGGCGCAACATGAATGGGTGAAGATTGAGGGCGGTGTGGCGCGAATCGGCATCACCGACTATGCCCAAGACGCCCTTGGCGACGTGGTCTTTGTTGGGGTTCCAAAGGTTGGCACCAAGGTCTCGGCCGATCAGTCATTCACCGAGGTCGAGAGCACCAAGAGCGTCTCTGACATCTACGCTCCGGTGAGCGGCGTCATTACCGCTGTCAATGACGCTCTCTCCAATGAGCCGGAGTTGCTGAACAAGGACCCCTACGGGGCGGGTTGGATTTGCGAAATCACCATCGAAGGCGAGCTCCCAGCGTTGCTTGATGCTGCGACGTATGGCTCCCTCGTCGGGGCGTAGTCGGTGGTCCTCGGGTGAGCTACGTGTTCTGCAATCAGTGTGGACATCGGAATCCTCCGACGTCGACGTTCTGTTCGGCTTGTGGTGCGGTGCTCGACAAGCCGAGTCTTCGAACCAACGTGCTCCCGAAGACCGATCCGTTACTGGACGGCGTGGGCGATGACGACAATGCGGTTGTGAGGGAAGGGGAGTTGGCGCCGGGGGAGGTCATGCTCGTCGTGCGACAGGGCCCCGAAATCGGCACTCGGTACGCATTGACCGGTGATGAAGTTTCGGTGGGCAGGGTTCCGGACAATGACATCCAACTCGATGATGTAACCGTGTCTCGGCAACACGCAGTGCTCGTTCGTCAGGGTTCGGCCTGGCTCGTTCGCGATCTCGGCTCGCTAAATGGCACCTACGTCAACAATCAACGAGTCGACGAGTCACCGGTGCGGCACGGTGACGACGTTCAGATCGGACGTTTCCGCCTCGTCGCATTCTTTGGTTGATCGGCGTGCCAGAGAACTACTTCACGATTGGAGAGGTGCTTGCGCTGCTGCTCGAGGAGTTCCCCGATATCACCATCTCCAAAATACGGTTCCTTGAGAGTCAGGGTCTCATCACGCCGGAGCGCTCGAGTTCTGGATATCGCAAGTTCACCAAGTCCGAGATTGAGCGGCTGAGATTCATTTTGCGCGAGCAAAAGGAGCACTTCCTGCCTTTGCGAGTGATACGAGACCGTCTCGAGGGTGAAAGCAGCGACGGGGTTTTACGACCCGAAGATGTCACTGATCCGAGCATGCCGCGCGGAATCCGAGTGCCCTCCGCGGGTCACCCGACGAATCGAGCGGGCAGTGAGCGGAGTGCCACATCGTCGACTGCCAGGTCAGCGGCGAAGTCACGCATCCTTCGTTTCACGAAGGCCGAAGTGATCGAATCGACCGGTGTCTCCAGCGAAATGCTCGCCGAATTGGAGAAGATGAAGTTCGTCAAGGCGCAGACATTTGGAAGAGAACAGTTCTACGACGAGATTGACCGCGACATCGTTCACTTGGCGGGTCGACTTGCTTCACTCGGTGTTCAGCCGAGAGTGCTCATGTCGTGGCGACTGGCAGCCGAGCGGGAGGCTGACGTGTTTGAGCCGCTCGTACGAATGTCGCATGCTTCACAGCTAGCCAGTGGTTCGGATGCTCAAAAGTTGCTCGACGATCTCGTGTCGCTCGGGGAGGAATTGCGTACTGCTCTTCTTCGCAGCGTCACGAGACAACTGCGCGACGAGATCTGAGTCATTGCTACGCTGACGCCATGAGCAGCGGCGACCCCGTCGAAACCGTAGAGCTCGAGCTCGTTGGGGTGTTGGTGGAAACTCCGGCGAACGTTCCTGTCATGCATCTGCGAGAGCAGGAAGGTGAGCGCCGCATTCTCAGCATCTACATCGGCAGTGCCGAGGCCAGTGCCATCAGGTTGGTGCTCGATGGTCGCCAGCCACCGCGTCCACTCACGCACGATCTCATCGTGCATCTGTTCGACGACTTGGGGGCTCATCTGAGTCGGGTGGTCATCACGGAGATGAAGAACCACACCTATTTCGCAGAACTACAAATCGTGCATCAAGGTCAGCGACATGTGGTGTCCTGCCGCCCATCTGATGCAATTGCCATCGCCGTTCGAGCCGAAGTTCCAATCGTCGCCTCGCGTGGTTTGCTCGACGAAGTCGGCATCCTGGTCGACGAAGAGGACGAACAGGCCGATGAGGAGACCATCGACGAGTTCCGTGATTTCCTCGACCACATCTCGCCTGAGGACTTTCAGGAAAAGTAGTAGTTCCCGGGCGCGAAATTGCCTTCCGGTTGAAGTATCGAGGTTTCTGCCCATAGCGTCAGGGTTCCTATGTCGCTTGCTCCCAACAACAATCTCGGGTCGGCGCGCACATTCAGCGGCACGCAGGCGGCCGACATCGTAGGAATCTCGTACCGCCAACTCGATTACTGGGCGCGCACCGACCTCGTGCGGCCATCAGCAACCGACGCGGCAGGAAGTGGTTCGCGTCGGGAATACGTGTACCGCGACTTGCTCGAGTTGAAGGTCATCAAGAATCTGCTCGATGCGGGCATCAAGCTCGAGTCGGTGCGCGAAGTCTTCAACTACTTGCGACGACACGTAACCTCCGACGTGGCTGCCGCCCACATCGTCATTAGTGGCAAGAGCGTCGTTCTATGCGACGGAGAGCATCTGATCGATGCCGTGCGCAACGGTCAAGGTGTGCTCAACGTTCTTCCTCTTTCGTCGGTCAAGCAAGAGATCGACGCCAAGATCGTTCAGCTGAAGCGCGAAGAGAAGATGCAACGCCCATTGGTGGGTCAATCCGTATCGCGCACGGCTTCTCGCGGCGTCGCACGGTAATGCGATGACGGGCAACCGTCGATCTCCTCTCGATGCGATGCATCGGGAACTCGGCGCGAAAATGGTGCCGTTCGGTGGTTGGGAAATGCCACTCTCGTATCCGAGTGGAACCATCACCGAGCACATGGCGTGCCGGAGTGACGCAACATGGTTCGACGTGTCCCATCTTGGTACGGTTCGCCTCGAAGGTCCTCAAGCATTCGGAATACTTCAGGAAGCGTTCACGAACGACCTTCGCAAGGTTTCTCCGGGTCGCGCCCAGTACACCCATTCGTGCAATGACGACGGTGGCGTGGTCGATGACATCATCATCTGGTGGATCGACGAGCAGACGTTTGATGTGATGCCCAATGCATCGAACACCGCCAGCATCCTTGAGGTCATCGGCGGAGTCGACACCACATCATCGCGGGCGGTGTTGGCCGTGCAAGGTCCACAAGCACGACGAAAGCTCGCTCGTGTCTCGGCGGCGGCCGCGGCCGTGAAACGCTTTCGTGTGGAGATCATTGATATTGAGGGTGTTCGCTGTGTCGTCGCGGGAACCGGCTACACGGGAGAAGATGGTGTCGAGATCGCCGCACCTGTTGACGCCGCCGATCGGATTGCGCGAGCGTTGCTCGCCGCAGAAGTACCCGCCGCAGGTTTAGGCGCTAGAGACACTTTGCGTTTGGAAGCCGCACTGCCACTGCACGGCCACGAGTTGTCGCCAACAATCACTTCTTTGGAAGCAGATCTCAGCTGGGTGGTTGGATGGGAGAAGGATCGTTTCCGAGGAAAGAACGCACTCGAACGCCAACGAATATCTGGGCCATCTCGCAAACTCTGTGGAATTCGAACCAACTCGCGACGGCCACCCCGAGACGGAGCACGGGTGAGCGTCGATGGGATTGATGTTGGTGTCGTGACGAGCGGCAACTATTCGCCAGTGCTGGGGGTCGGCATTGCTTTAGCACTCGTCGAAGCGGACCGAACTGCCATCGGTACCCAGGTTGAACTTGCAGTTCGCGACAGCACCCTCACCGGTGAAATCGTTACCCGGCCGTTTATCGGCCGTTAGTTAGTCCTGCTGGGCAGATCCGTTGCCAGAGGATGCTGACGGATTCGAGTGGGTTTGTGGAGCCTTTGGGGCGAAGTTGGATACGGCCTTGCTGGCGAGTGATGGCAGAAACGTCATGAGCGACCCAGCCTGGTCAGCCATGCCGGCGATGCGTCGTATCGGATCTTCCACGTCGTCGAGAAGTCGATTCACTCGCGACGCAGCCTGGTTGAGATTGTCCATCGTCGCTCCGAAGTTCTCGAGAGCGACAATCAGTGCTTCCACGGTGCGCCGACCTTGATCGGCGAGCTTCACGCCTTCGCCTATCGGGTCGACATTGCGCAGGAGAGACAGCAGATCGTTGACGACTTTTTGGACATCGAACGACGGTGGCGGCGTCTCGTTTGACACGGGTCAACCGTAGTGCGTGCTGGCGAGGGCCTCGAGGGGCTCACACGAACACACGAGGTTGCGATCGCCGTGGGCCGCGTCGATGCGCGATACCGGAGGAAAGTAGCCACGCGATCGCAGTGATGGAAGTGGATACAAGGCGAGCCTGCGATCGTACGGACGATCCCAGTGGCCGACGACGTCCTCGACGGTGTGGGGCGCGTTGCGAAGAGGGGATTGAGCGACGGTCCACTCGCCGGATTCCACTCGCGCGATCTCTCCGCGAATGGCGATCATCGCATCACAGAATCGGTCGAGTTCGGCTTGCGACTCGCTTTCGGTTGGCTCGACCATGAGTGTTCCGCCGACGGGAAAACTCATCGTCGGCGCGTGAAAGCCGTAGTCCATGAGTCGCTTGGCGACATCATCGACGGAGACCCCCGTCTGTTTGGTGATGTCGCGTAGATCGAGGATGCACTCGTGGGCCACGAGCCCGCCCTCGCCTGAATACAGGGTGGGGAAGTGGTTACGCAAACGTTGCGAGATGTAGTTCGCACTGGCGATGGCTTGAGCGGTGGCCCTCCGGAGTCCATCGGGCCCCATCAGACGCACATACACCCAGGAAATCGGCAGTATGCCGGCCGAGCCCCAACGCGCGGCTGACACTGCACCAACTGGTTGGCGCAATGACGAATTGGGATCACCCGGGAGGAAGTTTGCGAGATGACTTCGAACTGCGACGGGTCCGACGCCGGGACCGCCACCGCCATGCGGAATACAAAATGTCTTGTGAAGATTGAGATGGCTGACATCGGCACCGAATTCCCCCGGTTTTGCCACTCCTACCAGTGCGTTCAGGTTGGCGCCATCCACGTACACCTGGCCACCGTGCTGATGAATTACCTCGCACAACTCCCGAATGGAAGCCTCGAACACTCCGTGGGTCGACGGATACGTGATCATGATGGCGGCCAAACGATCACCTGCCTTGGCGCATTTGGTGCGAAGATCGGTCAAGTCGACGTTTCCATCCGAGTCGCACGCGACGACGACCACATCCATCCCTGCCATCACGGCACTGGCGGCGTTGGTGCCGTGGGCACTCGACGGAATCAAGCAGATCCTCCGCTGCGAATCCCCGCGACTCTGGTGATACGCGCGAATGGCCAACAGCCCTGCGAATTCACCCTGACTTCCCGCGTTGGGTTGGATGCTCACTGCGTCGTAGCCAGTGACGTTGCACATCATGCGCTCCACATCGGCAACCAAGCGTTCGTAACCGCGAAGGTCGGTCGCGGGCTGGTGGGGATGAATGTTTGCAAACTCGGGCCACGTGACGGGGATCATCTCGGTGGTGGCGTTGAGTTTCATGGTGCACGAACCAAGCGGGATCATCGTGCGATCAAGGGCAAGATCCTTGTCGGCGAGCCTCCGCATGTAGCGGAGCATCTCCGTCTCGGTGCGATAGCGACGAAACACCGATTGAGACATGAACTCGTCGGTGCGCAGCATGTCGGTCGGAAGCGCGAGTGCAACCGTTCGTTCGGCCAATACTTCTGCGTCGATTGAAACGCCGAAGCATCCCAGGATGTCGACCACCAGGGACAGATCCGACGTTTCATCGAGACTGAACGCCACGGTTGAATCATCGATGCGGCGCATGACGATGTTGTGCCGTTCAGCCAGATTGTGCACGGAATTGGCGTCGATGTTCGTCACCGTCACGGTGTCAAAGCGGGCACCTACGGCAATGACGCCTATGTTTCGTTCCTGGAGAATCTTGCTCGCGGCATGGGTCAGTGCACAGATTCTCCGCGCAATGGCTTGCAGACCGTCACGTCCGTGCCATGCCGCATAGAAGCCGGCAATGTTTGCCAAGAGGGCCTGGGCAGTGCAGATGTTCGAGGTTGCCTTCTCTCGACGGATGTGTTGTTCGCGAGTTTGTAGCGCGAGACGCAGCGCCGGTCGCCCGGCTGTGTCAGTGCTGACTCCAACGAGACGACCTGGCAGTGAACGGGCAAATGAGTCCTTGGCTGCGAGAAAAGCGGCATGCGGTCCACCGCAGCCCATGGGAACGCCGAGTCGTTGGGCACTGCCAACTGCGATGTCAAACCCGAGACTTGCCGGTGTCGTCAGCAGAACGCATGCGAGGGGATCGGTGACGCACACCGCGATCGCTCCGCGCTCGTGAGCTGCGTGGACGACATGTCGAATTTCATCATCGGTGGCAATCAAACCGCTGGAAGACGGACGGGAAACCACAATGCAAAATGCATCGACGTGCGCGAGCCGTTCAAGTGGAAGTGCCTCGAGATTGATGCCGACCGGTTCGCACCGTGAGCGCAACACACTGAGATGCTGTGGATGGATGTCTTCGTGTACGGCCAAAGTGGAGCTCTCGCACGTACTTGATCTGCGCGCCATGGTGACGGCTTCGGCCAGTGCGGTTGATTCATCGAGCAAAGAGGCGTTTGCAATGTCGAGGCCGGTCAGCTCGGTGATGAGCGTCTGGAAATTCAGCAAAGCCTCGAGTCGTCCCTGGCTGATCTCAGGTTGGTAGGGCGTGTACGCGGTGTACCAAGCCGGGTTCTCCAGCACATTTCGCAGGATGACCGGCGGGGTGATGGTTGGGTAGTAGCCGGTACCAATGACACAACGCCGAACGACATTCAGTTGGGCAATCTCCCGAAGTTCCGCCAAGACGTTCGATTCAGAGACAGCTGGTGGGAGGTTGAGACCGTCCCGAAGCAAGATGCTCGATGGAACGACCGCCGCAAGCAGATCCTCGTTCGAAGCAAAACCTAGGGCGCTGGCGATATTTCGTTGTTCGGTCGAACTTGGTCCGATGTGCCGGTGTTCGAAAGTCATGAATCCTCGGTGACGACTTCGCTGGTGGCAAGACGGGGCCGCCTCGCCACCCCCGCTGTCGCGTTTACCTGAGAGCTTCCGTGGCGAGCCACGTTTCCCCGTCGGTGGGGGAGTTGTCGCGCTCCCCGCTTTCCAGCGTTGCCAGGCATCTCGGTTCGGGTACCTGAGAGGTTCCGGGGCGGTTGCTCCTTCGGTGTGATGGCGCAACGGCGATGCGCTTCACTCTCCCGAGATGACTATGGCAGTCGTCAGCGTAGTTGAACTGCCGCTTGTGCCCGGCACGCTGCGCAGACATAGTGTGGCGCCCATGACGAACACCGAGATTTCTGCCCGAGCCTTGTCGGATGCCGTAAGCCCCTTCTTCGGAGAGTTGGGAAGCAAGTACATGCTTGATCCCGCCACCGCGGAGATCGCCAAGCAAGCCGGCTATCCCGACGGATTTTCCTTCTACATGGCGGGCCGGGGCGGCGTCCTGGGCGATGTCGATGCCGACGTCATCCACGCCGCATTCATGTTCTTTGATCAGGGCGTCGTGCGCAAGATGTGGGAGCGCGGAGTAAAGGTTGAAGGCGCACGCAAGGCGGGCTCACGTTATGCAAAGGCGGCTGACGCCTGGGGCAAGGCTCACTTGCAGGGCTTTGCCAGTGCCGGTCGTTTCAATTCGTTGGCCGAGAAAGTCGTTGCATCCGTCGACCCGGTCGGACTGTCGTTGTTCGCTGGTTTGCGCGCCGAGCCGCTGTCGAGTGATCCGGTTGAGCGCACCTATCGGCTGGTGACCTGGCTGCGAGAACTGCGAGGTTGCCTGCACATCAATGCCGTAGTCGCGGAAGGTTTGAACGGCAAGGAAGCCGTACTCGCATCAGAGAACGGAGCCTTCTTTGCCAAATTGCACGGATACCAAGAGCCATACCCGGACGTCTCCCACTTGCAGGATCGACGGGCCAAGGCTGAAGAAACCACATCCCGATTGATGGCGGACGTTTACGAAAAGTCGCTCAGTGGTGTTGAGCGGGCGGAATTCGCCGCACTCACCGCCGAGCTGAAGTCGGCAGTCGCTTAAGTTTTCGCGCAGGCGTGGCTCGGTTCACGCCACGCAGTGATTCGTGATGGCGCCGATGCCATCGATGGTCGACACAATCACGTCACCGGGCGCGAGGAATTGCGGTGGCTTGCGTGCCCCACCCACACCGCTGGGTGTGCCGGTGTAGATGACGTCACCGGGGAGAAGCTCCACAATCGTCGACAAATAGGCGATGAGTTGAGGCACGGAGAAGATCATGTCGGAAGTGGAGGAACGCTGCATCTCTTTGCCATTCACCGCACAACTCAGCGTGAGCGCATCCGGGTTCTCGACTGCCTGAATGTCGAGCAGCCATGGACCAAAGGGTGAGTAGCCCTCACGACTCTTACCGAGGCTGAACTGGGGCGGCTGCGTTGCGCGTTGCAGTAATCGATCACTGATGTCCTGGCCCACACAGATACCCGCGATCGAGGTCCAGGCGCTGTCAACGGGGATGTCGCGGCCACCAGAACCGACTACTGCAACGAGTTCCACCTCCCAATCCGCCGTCGGAACCCTGATTGGAATGTTGCCGAAAGGCGCGTTCACACTTGAGGCGAATTTGGTGAAGGTCAAGGGCGAATCCGGAATCGGCGCTCCCGTCTCTGTCGCATGTTCGCGGTAATTGAGACCGATACCGAATATTTGGGCGGGACGTGGCGCTGGTGCGTGCAGGTCGATGTTGGTGAAGGGTTTCGCGAGTGAAGCGTCCGTTGAGAGCGCCAACGACCGCAAGTTTCTCCACTGCGCGAACGCCTTCATTGGGTCGGAGGTGAAACGACCTCCGCTGACCGCTTCGAGATCCAGTGCCTGACCGCCGGCAGCGTCGTACGACACGACGAGCGAGGCTCGTCCATTGATGTTTGCAAACCGCATGACGCCTGAGATTAGCCTGCGATTCGGAGGTCTCGCTTGGTCGCACCGGTCAAACTCGCGCACATCGTGCTGCGAACGAGCAAGTACGACGAGATGATCGCTTGGTGGCGTCTACTACTTGATGCCGAGATCCGACATGGCAACGACTTCCTGAGTTTTCTCTCCTACGACGATGAGCATCATCGCATTGCCATCGTGTCGATTCCGATGCTCACCAGTCACACTTCCCGTTCGACCGGTGTCGAACACGTCGCCTTCACATTCGCTTCGCTCGACGATTTGATTTCGAAGTATGAGCAAATGAAGACCGCGGGATATCAGCCGTACTGGACGATCAACCATGGAATGACGATGTCGACCTACTACCGCGACCCCGACGGAAACCAGGTCGAGTTGCAGGTCGATGCGATGAGCAATGCCGAGGCCGACGCTTTCATGAAGTCTCCGACCTTCGCCGCAAATCCGATTGGTATCGACGTTGACTTCGACGACATCGTTGAGCAGAGGCGCAACGGGGTCTCAGTCTCTGAGTTGCTGCATTACCCGGGAGCCTCGTAGTTGAGCTCACGTACGGACGTCACCATCGTTGGTGGTGGTCCGGTGGGACTCGTCATGTCGGTTGTGTTGAGTGCACTCGGGGTTAGGAATACGATCATCGAGCGGGATCGCTCGGTCTACGGATTGCCGAGAGCGATTGTGATGGACGCGGAAGTTCGGCATTCACTCGAACGACTTGGATTGGGGCCGCAATTGGCGCGAGTCCTTGAGCCGATGCGTGCGGCCGATTTCGTCGATGCAACTGGCTTGCGACTGATGGGAATTGATTTGTCAGAAATCTCCCTGTTTGGAGGCGCGGCTGTGAGTAAGCACTTTCAACCGATGCTTGACACCATGCTTCGTAAGGAGGTTCAAGAACGTGGTGCGGAGGCACTCTTTGGAAGAGAGGTAGTAGCCCATCATCAAACAGCAGACGGGGTCATTCTGCGGCTCGACGATGGATCAACGTTGGAGTCGCAATACCTCATCGCATGCGACGGTGCATCAAGCCGAACCAGGAAGTCGGAGGAGATGATTCTTGATGATCTCGGGTTCGATCAGGACTGGCTGGTCGTGGATCTCGAGTTGGTCGATAGGCCAACTTCGGGACTGCCGGACGTAACTCGACAAGTGTGCGATCCGGCGCGACCAACGACGTTGGTCAGTGGTTTCGGTAACTACTACCGATTCGAGTTCCAGTTGCAACCCGCTGAAAGTCCCGCATTGATGTCGGAGGATGACGCCGTCTGGGACCTGCTTTCCCGCTGGCTCGTGCCTTCTCAGGCTCGGATTGTACGAAGAGCTGCATACCGTTTTCACGCAGTTGTTGCGCAGACGTTGCGTCACCGGCGGGTGCTGCTGGCGGGTGATTCTGCTCACCAAATGCCGCCGTTCATGGGGCAAGGACTGAATTCGGGAATGCGTGACGCGCTAAATCTGGGGTGGAAACTTGCGTATGTGTTGCGAAATTGGTGCGGTGAATCGCTCTTAGACACCTACGGGATGGAGAGGATTCCGCATGTTCGTTCAGCCGTTCGGCAGTCAGTAGAGACCGGTCGTCTCATTGATCAACTAGCTGGACGAACGAGTCACGGTGTGGGGAGCGACGCAGGATATGGAGGTACGCATCGGTACGAAGCCTTGTCAAGTGGGGTCGTGGTGAAAGGAAGTGAACACGTAGGCAAACCACATCCCCTCTGGCATCGGGTGGCAGTGACGGCCCACGACGAATTCGTGGTTCTGCACAGTTGTAACGTTCCGTCGGAGGTTTCGATACGAAGGATTCCCTTGTCTATGACAGCCGCCGACCAGATTCTGACGCTGGGTCATGACTGCGTGGTCGTCAGACCGGATGGATATGTCGCTGCTACATCGACGGCGAGTGAACTTGATCAAGCACTGCGGGCGCTGGAAACTGCGCTGGCTGTCGTCGACTAGCGCCTTCTAAGGGCGGCGCGTGCGCGGCCACGGGCCGAGCGTGTTGATGGCCGCAACGGTGCTCGCCATGTTTTCAGGCGCAACTGGGTGACTGATGAGGTAGCCCTGGGCCTTGAGGCAACGCATCTCGCCGAGCACTTGCAACTGTCGAACGCTCTCTACTCCTTCGGCAACCATGTCCAGATTCATTGATTCACACATGGCGATGATGGTTCGCACGAGCGCTTTGGCGTCCGCCTTGTCGGCGACGCCGTGCACGAAGGTGCGGTCGATCTTCAGGCGATGAATCGGGAATCGCTGCAGTAGGGACAATGACGAGTATCCCGTTCCGAAGTCGTCGATGGCGACTCTCACTCCGAGACCGACGAGCTTGGTCAGTGCCGACAGGGCTTCCTCGGGCTGCGAGATCATCACACCTTCGGTGACTTCGAGCCAGAGCTGTCGCGCCGGTATGTGGGCGCGGGTAAGCGCCTCGCTCACGACGTTGACGAAATTGGGATCGCTGAGTTGGCGTGGCGACACATTCACGGCCATCGTGGCGTCCCGCGGACAGATGCCGGCGGCGATCCACTCACTCAGATGCGTAAGTGCCTCGAGTAGTGCCCACGATCCGATGGGAACGATGATTCCCGTCTCTTCGGCAATGGGGATGAACTCCGCAGGCGAGACCATGGTCCCGTCATCACGGTCCCAACGCATGAGGGCTTCAAAACCCACCACTTCGCCGAGGGCGACGTCAATGATCGGCTGATGAACGAGGCGCAGTTCGCGGCGTTCGAGCGCGCGATACAGTGCGGTCTCTACGGCGAGTCGCTGTGTGACGCTGTCGAGCATCGACTGATCGAAGATGGCGACGCAGTTCCTGCCCGACTCCTTTGCGCGATACATCGCGGTATCTGCGTGTCGTAGCAGGTCGTCTGCACTGTTCGACACCGACGGGGTGTACGTGGCAACCCCGATACTTGCCGACACGAATACATCGCCTTGGCGGAGTGACAGCGGCTCGTGGAACGACTCCAACACGCGATCTGCCAGCATCATCGCATCATTCGTGCTACGCGCTTGCGGATCAAGCACGACGAACTCGTCACCCGACATACGGCCGACGACACAATGGGAGGGCAGCACCATTCGCAACCTTTCGGCGACTGCAACCAGCACATCGTCACCGGCTGAGTGGCCGAGGCTGTCATTGATGTTCTTGAATCGGTCGACGTCCATGAACAAGACCGTCGGCTGTCTGCCGTCTCGCCACGCGGTTCGCAAGGCACTATCGACGTGCTCGAGCATCAGACTGCGGTTGGGCAGACCCGTCAATGAGTCGGTTTGTGCGCTCGAAATCAGACGGGCTTGTAGTTGAGCATTGCTACGTACCGAAACGATGACGCGAATGAGTACGGCCAGTGAGAGAACGATGACGGACACCGATCTCACGGCGCGGTCGCGGGCATCCACGGCATCGGTGAGTGCAAAGACTGAGATCGGCATCACGAGTCCTGAAGTGACGATGATCAGACGACCAGCAATCGGACGCGACGCCCGGTACGGACCTTGGTTTGTCAACTGCGCCGAACCCGGATGCAGAAGTGTTGCGGATGCAGCAAAGAGTGACAGCACATAGGGCGCGTTTCGTAGCCGGAGTTCGGTGCTCAACACCTCCGCACTCTGCAGGGCCCAGAGCAAATCACCAAAGAGGGACGCGATGATGGCGCACGTGGCCATCCACGTCACCGTCCCGTTGTCGGTGTCGCCGAAGATCAGTGTGGCGAGCAAGAACAACACGACGGCCGCCAAGGAAAATGTCGCCGCTCGGATCGCAATCACGAGCGGCTCGGCCGACTCCGTATCGAACATTGGACGAAGAACGAACACCCACAACACCAGCCAGGTGCCAAGTGCGACAATCGACGCATCCGCCAGCACGCTGGCGGGTTCGCGACCAACGCGGCGTTGCACTACGACGAGCAGTCCGGCAATCAAGGTGACCTGAACGAGCAGGTACGAGATCTCAGCGATGAGTTTGGCCAAGGAACCAAAAGACTCTCCCGACAAGATCTGGCCGGTCGTGACCGCAGCCGCAATGACCAGGAAGCCCACGAGGATTCGCCGATCGAGCCGATTCTTTCGAGCGGAAACCAGTGTTGCGACCAGAACAGCGCACACCGCCAACGAATACAACGTCGAACCAACGGTTGGGCTGGCGACGGCGAGATGAACCACGAACAGCACCGAACCAAGGGCAATACTCAGCCACGAAGCCTTTTCCAGCGTGTGTTTCGTCACGCGTTGATCACGGAGTCCACGGTACCGAATCCACCATTCCCGACTCCCGATTGGTTACGGTGACTTCGGGCGGAGGTCCACGACCTCGGGTGCGCACGCACCCTCACAGGAGCCTCGATGTTCATCACCCGCCACACGCGTCCTGGTGACGTTGCGCTGCGTGATCGTCTCTGGGAGTTCTACCGTCGTGCGTACGCCAACAACCAATTGCATCCGTTCACGGAACTCGTGAACCGGTCTGAGTTCGATGAATGCCTGCTCAACGCATCGAATCGAATCTGGGTGGTCTGGGACGGCGACCGACCAATGGTGATGACGCTGATCGCAACTGACATCACGTCCACTCGCTGGTTGAATCCGGATTACTTTCGCAAGCACTACGGAGAACGTATGCGTAAGGGACTCGTGCATTATGTGATGTGGGTGGTGGTTGACCCCGAGGTTGACATTCGCGGTGCAAACATCGCGCTGGCCAAGGAGGCACTGGCAGCCGAATCACGAGACGGAGCCCTGTTGGTGTTCGACGTGCCGGAGGCGCATCAACCACACGCCGGTGGAGGAGCAGCAGAGTTGATGCTCCGAATGGGCAAGATGGTCGGGGAAGTACAACTGTTGCCACTCGCCTCACAGCGTTTCTATGCGCTTGACTTCGCGGCAGTGGACGCTGAATCGGCTGAAACCAAGGGGGATAACCTGAAGGAGGCCATGGGCACCCCCGCGACATGAGCGTCGCTTCCCCCGCTACGACAGTTGTCGTCCCCGGATCCCATTTGATGCCCGCACTGTTGGGCGAGCGCGATGAGCTTCTCCGCCAGATTGAGGCGAGTTTTCCCACCACCACCATCACGGTTCGTGGCAACGAGATCAGCGCAACCGGTCCCGATGCTCAGCTCGTCCGGCGCCTCTTTTAGGAGCTGTCGGAGTTGTTGCAGCGGGGTGAACATGTCGATTCGACGATTCTCAACCGCGTCATTGGCATGGTGAAGAGCGATGTCAGCCCGACCAGCGTCCTCACCGCGGACATCGTCAAAGTCGGCCAAAGTCGTCCGGTACGCGCCAAGACGGCAGGTCAGCGGCGCTATGTCGATGCAATCGCCGAGCACGTCATTACCTTTGCGCTCGGCCCGGCAGGGACGGGAAAGAGCTGGTTGGCCGTAGCGATGGCGGTGCAGGCACTGCATGCCAAATCGGTGAGCCGGATCATTCTCACAAGACCCGCCGTCGAAGCAGGTGAGCGCCTCGGGTTCCTCCCCGGCGACCTGATGGCAAAGATCGACCCGTATCTCAGGCCGCTTTACGACGCGTTGCACGACATGGTGGGGGCCGAGCACGCCCAGAAATACCTCGAGCGTGGTGTCGTGGAGGTCGCACCATTGGCATTCATGCGCGGTCGCACACTGAACAACAGTTTCATCATCCTCGACGAAGCCCAGAACACCACGCCGGAGCAGATGAAGATGTTTCTCACTCGAATCGGCTTTGGTTCGAAGGTGGTCATCACCGGCGACACGACCCAGGTGGATGTCCCGGACGGTCGCAGCGGTTTGGCTGGCTTGGAGCGGGTGCTCACCGGCATTGATGGTCTCACGTTCGTTCATTTGGACTACGCCGATGTCGTTCGGCATCGAATCGTCGCCGACATCGTGGCCGCCTACGAACGATCGGGCGAGAAGGCGGCGGGACGAATTCGCACGGACAAGCGCCGTGGCTGATCGCCCGAGATCAACCGCACCCCGTCGCGTCGGCGGAGAGGGACTCGTGGAGGTGTTCGTTTCCAACGAACAGTCGGACATGGAGATCGACGAACGAAGGTGGCAGCAACTGGCCACCGACGTGCTCATGGCTGAGGGCATACGTGGGCAGTCCGAGATGGCGTTGCTGTTCGTATCGCGAGCATCAATCACCGAGATGAACAGGGTGCACATGGGTTCCGATTCACCGACTGACGTGTTGGCGTTTCCGATCGACATGGTCGATAATTCGCGCTCGGCCGGACCGACGGCGCGGTCGTCGTCTCCGTTGGTTTCACGCACCGATACCAGTGAGTTGCCGTTGCTGGTCGGCGATGTCGTCATCTGCCCGGCGGTTGCCGACGAGCAGTGCCATTCGCACGCTGGCACTTTCGATGATGAGATCGCGTTACTCGTTACCCACGGGGTACTCCATGTCCTCGGATTCGATCACGACAATGAAGCGAATGCCGCACGGATGAGAACGCGCGAGAAGGCCCTCCTTGAGCAGTTCTATTGGAAGGGTTCGGCTCCAGCCATGTTCACGCAGGGATATTGATGTTCAGCACCACTATCACCACCACCGATATCTGGATACTCGTAGCAATCACGTTTCTGTTGGTGATCCTTACTCTCTTGGCGCTTGCCGAGATGTCGCTCTCCCGAATCACCAAGCAGAAGGCAGAGGCCCTCGCCGAGGACGGCCACCGTCGCGGATCCCTGTTGGTCAAATTGGCAAGCGATCCGACGCGATGGGTAAACCCTTTGCTCTTGACCGTGAACATTCTCCAGACTGTTCAAGCCACCCTCACTGGAGTGGTCTCGAACCGGCTATTCGGCGCCACTGGCGTCGTCATCGGTGTTGTGCTCAATGTGTTGTTGTTCTTCGTTCTTGCCGAAGCGGTGCCGAAAACCTATGCAGTGTTGTATTCCGTTCGCGGGGCGACGCTCACCGCACCGCTCGTCTCGGCCCTCACGGCCTTCTGGCCGCTGCGTATGGCGTCGAATCTGCTTATCCGCATTACCAATCTGATCGTGAAGGGTAGGGACCTGAAGGAGGGCCCTTTCATTAGCGAGACGGAGTTCCTCGGAATCGTTGACGCGGCGGCCAAGGATTCGGTGATCGAAGTGGAAGAACAGGAACTCATCGAATCGGTGATTGAATTCGGCGACACCGTCGTGCGTGAGATCATGAGACCACGACGAGATGTCATCACGGTGGACGAAACGGCGACGGTGAGCTCGGCACTTGGCACCGCCTTGGAACATCAATTCAGTCGAATGCCCGTCATTCGCGTCGACGATGACGACATCGACGACGTAGCAGGGACGGTGAACACCAAAGACCTGATGCGGCTGGAACGGGAAGGGCAGGGAGGTCTTACGGTGCGCGAGGTGATGCGAGAAGCACACGTCGTTCCCGAAGGAAAGCTCGTTTCCGAGTTGATGTGCGAAATGCAACGCACACAGATGCATATGACCGTCGTAGCCGATGAATATGGCGCCTTCAGTGGCATCGTAACGCTTGAGGACTGTCTCGAGGAACTCGTCGGTGAGATCGTCGATGAACACGATGACGCCGACGCACGATTCCGCCCAGGTCCGGGGGGTTCGGTTCTGGTTGAAGGTGCAGTTGGGCTCGACGATGTGAACGAACGTCTGGGAACGGAACTTCGGCACCCGGAGTACGACTCCATCGGCGGCTATGTCTTTGGAATCATCGGCCGCATGCCGAGAATCGGAGACGGAGTCGACGAGAACGGTTTCCGACTGAGCGTGGAAGAACTCGATGGTCGGAGAGTGACCGTGGTTCGCTTTACGCCAACCTCACAGATTGTCGATGCCGCCAACTAGGGTTCGTCGCATGGAACTTTCTTTGCACGGCAAGGTTGCTCTCGTGACCGGAGCATCGCGAGGTATAGGCAAGGCCATTGCCACACAGTTCGCCGCAGCCGGTGCGAAGGTCATGATCTCTTCGCGCAAGGAAGATGCGCTTCGAGCGGCAGCACAAGAGATGCCCGGTGACGTGGAGATCTTCGCCGCCAACGCTGGAGATGTCGAAGCCGGAAAGACGTGCGTCTCGGCGACGATCGAGCGTTTCGGCGGACTCGACATTCTCGTGAACAACGCGGCGACCAACCCGTACATGGGTCCGACACTCGAGGTTGACGAGTCGCGATACGACAAGACCTTCCAGGTCAACCTCCGCGGACCGCTCTTTTGGTGCAAGGCAGCATGGGAAGGTCACTTGAAATCCCATCCTGGAGTAATCATCAACATTGCGTCGGTCGGCGGACTTCGTGCCGAGGGCTATCTCGGTGTCTATAACTTGACCAAGGCGGCTCTCATTCACCTGACTCGTCAGCTCGCCGGTGAACTGGGTCCAACCCGCGTCGTTGGCATCGCCCCGGGGCTCGTCAAGACAGATTTTGCTTCGGTGCTGGTGGAGAACTTCGGTGAACGACTGGCGAGTCAGCTTCCAACGAAGAGACTCGGCGAGCCGGATGACATTGCAAACCTCGCGCTCTTCCTGGCCTCGGAGAAGGCGAGTTGGATTACCGGGGAAACCTACGTCATTGACGGGGGAGCCGGGGTGCGTTCGGGCGCCATATAGCGCTTGGCGTAACGCAACAGACTCGGCGCGCCGACAGCAAGCACCATGGTGAGCGCTAGACCCGAAACCAGATAGGTCGCTCGCAAACCAAAGTAGAAGGCGATCTGACCTCCGACGATTGCACCGATGGCAGAAGTGCCCGTTCCAAGGAAGCGGTACACGCTGTTGACGCGACCGAACAGTTCGGGTGGAATCAAACGCTGTCGCAGGCTCACGGTCAACACGTTCCAGACGGTTCCGAATATCGCCATGGCGACTCCCGCCAGTACAACCGACCACACGCGTGGCAAGAGCCAGGGTACGAACTCAAGAGTCGCGAACATCGCATAGGCGACGACGATTGCGCGAGCCGAGCCGAGCCGGCTGGCGACACGCGACCCGAGGAGCCCTCCGACGATCGACCCGATGGCTCCGGACGCCAGTAAGAAGCCGAAACCTCGCGGGCCGAGACCGAGTTCGTCTCGTACGAACTTCGCGTAGACGGATTGAGCGAACATGTGGCACATGTTCGCTGCGCCGAGCATGAGAGCGAGCAGCCGCAGCAGTTTGTGCGACCATAGCCAACGCAACCCTGTCGTGAGATCCGCTCGAAAGCCCCCGCGAGTGTGCACCACCTCGCCGGTGCCGATAACGGTGCTGGCGGCGCTGGTGCGAATCGAGAAGAGCAATGTCGCGGCAATCATCAAGGCGATTGCTTGGATTCCGAACGGGGCTGCAGCCGCAATGACAAAGAGCCAGGCGCCGATCGGTAGCCCGACGAACGAGTTCGCTACAACTTCGGCGGCGTACAGGCGCCCGTTTGCAGTTTCCAGTTGCGATTCAGCGACGATTTCGGGCAGAAACGCTTGGGCGGACATGTCGAAAAGGACCTCGCACACCGCGATGCACAGCACCACCAACAACAGAATCCAGATGGTGATGCGATCGCTAAGAACGAGCAACGAGAGTGTTGCGAAGAGAACCGCCCGAACCACATTTGCCGACGACATGATCGTCTTTCGTGAATGTCGATCGATGTAGACACCTGCGGGAAGCGACAGCACAAGCCAGGGGAGCATCGCGGCAAACGAGACGGCGCCCAGCAGACGGGTGTCATCAGTGAGCGATAGCGCGAGGAGCGGTGCGGATGCGGCAATGACGCC
>JBJTOX010000044.1:0-10020 GCA_046074785.1 Actinomycetota bacterium | reverse complement strand
TGAGAGTTCGAGTCGTGGGAAGCAGTTTGTCCGACACCATCGAGGTGTCGAAGTAGACAGTTGTCAGCCGACGTAGTACTTGTCGGCGATGTTCAACGCTTCGTCGATGATGGCGAGTCCGGCGCGAATATCGGCTTCGCTCGTCGTGCACGGCGGCACCACATGGATGCGGTTGAAGTGGGTGAACGGCCATAAGCCCTGCTGCTTGCAGAAGGCAGCGATTTCGGCCATCGGCTTGGCATCAGCGCCGGCGGCGTTGAACGGAACATAGGGCTGCTTGGTGTCGCGGTTGCGCACGAGTTCGATGGCCCAGAACATACCGAGACCACGCACGTCGCCGACTGACGGGTGCTTGTCTTTCAAACGGTCGAGTTCGGGGGCGACGACATTCTCTGCCATCTTGCGCACATGCTCGAGCACTTTTTCTTCCTTGAAGATGTTGATCGAGGCAACGGCCGCGGCACATGCAAGTGGGTGACCCATATAGGTGAGTCCGCCGGGGTAGACGCGTTCTTTGAACGAGTCGGCGATCTTCTGGCTGATGACGACGCCTCCGAGCGGTACGTAGCCGGAGTTGACACCTTTGGCGAAGCAGATGAGGTCGGGTGTGACATGCCATTTGTTGACGGCAAACCACTCGCCGCATCGACCGAAGCCAGCCATGACTTCATCGCACATCATGACGATGCCGTACTTGGTGCACAAGTCACGCACGCCCTGCAGATAGCCCTCAGGTGGAACCAAGATGCCATTCGTGCCGACGACGGTCTCGAGACCGATCATTGCCACGGTGTGCGGACCTTCGACCATCAATACGTCCTCGAGGTGTTGCAACGCTCGCTCGCACTCTTCCTTCTCGTTCGACGAGTGAAAGGCCGAGCGGTACGGGTACGGGCCCCAAAACTTCACCGCACCGGACGCACCCGTCTCGTTGGGCCAGCGGCGCGGGTCGCCGGTGAGGGCAATGGCACCCGATGTCGAGCCGTGATACGAGCGATACATCGTCAGCACCTTGTGACGGCCGGTGTGCAACTTGGCGAGCCGCACCGCATTCTCGGCCGCTTCGGCGCCACCATTGGTGAAGAACACCATGTTGAGGTCGCCGGGGGCCACTTCGGCGATGAGTCGCGCCGCTTCCGAACGCATGTCATTGGCATGGAACGGGGCGATGGTGCACATCTTGGCTGCGTAATCCTGAATTGCCTTGACGAGCTTCGGATGTTGGTGGCCGATGTTGACATTGACCAGCTGGCTGGAGAAGTCGAGGAACTTCTTGCCGTTCGAATCCCAGAAATACGAGCCTTCAGCCTTGACGACATCGACCGGATCGATCAGCCCTTGCGCCGACCAGGAGTGAAACACGTGCTTTCGGTCGTCGAGGTATGCCTTCGTCTTCTCATCTGCCATGAAACGAGCCTAGTTCTGGGCGTGACGAATGCACTCCGTCAACACTGCATGAGTGCGCCGAATCAAGGATGCAGACCGCGCAATTGATGCGCATCGGCGAGGGCTTTGACGCCGAGCACCGATGCGGCCGCGCGATAGGTGAGGTCGTTCTCCGTGGAGAACGTGTGCAGTCGTTTGAAGACCGCCCGCATCGTGTTGACCACGGAGGCATTGACTTCGTCTTCATCCCATTGCAAGTGCGCGTAGTTCTGGCATTGCTCGAGGTACGAACAGGTGACGCCGCCAGCGTTGGCGTAGATGTCGGGCACCACGATGACGCCACGGTCGTTGAGCACCTCGTCGGCGGCGGGTGTGAGTGGGCCGTTGGCACCCTCGATCACGAATTTTGCAGTGAGAGACACCGCCTCGTCCTTGTCGATGGCGCCACCGAGAGCGCACGGCATCGCAATGTCGGAGGGAAGCGTGAATACCTTCGTCGAACTCTCCACACCCCGCGCAATAATCTCGCCAACTCCGGCATCGACGACGCTTGTCGCACCTCGTTGGGTGGCTTGCACGAGAGCCTGCACATCGAGCCCCTTCTCGCTGGCGATCACCCCGCCAACGTCGGAAATGCCGACGATCTTGGCGCCCCAACCCGCAGCGAGACGGGCGGCCCACATGCCGACGTTGCCGAAGCCTTGAATGACGATGCGTTTGCCCTCGAGCGAAGTGCCGTTCGCTTGGCAGACGAGTGATGCGGCTTCGACCACACCGCGACCCGTCGCTGAGTCACGTCCGAGCGATCCGCCCAAGGCCAGCGGCTTGCCGGTCACCACTCCGGGCACGGCGTGACCGATGCCGATCGAGTATTGATCCATTACCCAGGCCATTACCTGGGCGTTGGTGCCCACATCGGGTGCGGGAACGTCCCTGTCTGGTCCGAGGAATGCAAAGATCTCCGACACGTATCGTCGAGTCACGCGTTCAAGTTCGCGTTCGCTGAGCAGTTTCGGGTCGACAGCGACGCCGCCCTTGGCCCCGCCGCGCGGCAAGTTCATCAACGCGGTTTTGAGCGACATCGCTACGGCAAGTGAGACGGTCTCGTCACGATTCACCGACGGGTGGTAGCGAATGCCACCTTTGGCGGGACCACGCGTGATGTTGTGTTGCACCCGCCAACCGGTGAAACGCACGCGGGTGCCGTCATCCCGCCTGATGGGTATCGACACCTCGAGTACTCGGCGCGGGGCGATGAGGGTTTCGATGACGCCATCTTCGAGCCGTAGCCAGCGACCGGCTTCGCGCATGCGGTACTCGATGGATTCGAGTGATCGGTCGTGTGCGGGGTGGTGTTGGGTCATTCGTCGGAGTCGACGACCTCGTTGTCGTCTTGACGAAATGTTAGGCGATGCAAAGAAAACATTGCGGAAACATGTACCTCACAGGCAAGAAACCTCGGTCTCGTACGGTTTTGGTCGGCAGAGCCAGCGTTGTCTCCGCACACCAAACCAACTACGTGTGATCAAGGAGCAAGTAATGGAACCTGCAGGTCTCGCATGGGTGCTGATTTCCGCAGCACTCGTGCTGTTCATGACGCCAGGACTGGCGTTCTTCTACGGAGGCATGGATCGGCGCCGCAATGTGCTGAACATGCTGATGATGAATTTCTATTGCGTACTGGCGGTGCCGGTGCTGTGGATGGTGCTCGGCTATTCGTTGGCGCAGACTCCGTTCGAGAACGACTTCATCGGAGGATTCGACTCGTTCCTCCTCGGTGACATCACGACGGCAGGGGATGGTGGAACTCTCGCCACGATCGCATTCCTCGGAATGTTCGCGGCCATCACGCCCGCCCTCATCTCGGGTGCTGTCGCGGGCCGCATGAAGTTTGCGGCATGGGCGGTGTTCGTCCCGCTGTGGCTGTTCATCGTGTACGTGCCGATCTTCAAATGGGTGTACGGCGGCTGGCTCGGTCAGCGCGGTTCACTCGACTTTGCAGGCGGCACCGCGATCCACGTGAATGCCGGTATTGCGGCACTCGCTGCGGTACTCGTCTTGGGACGTCGTCGCGTCGATCCGGCCCCGCCGCACTCGATGCCGCTCGTCATGATCGGTACGGGAATCCTCTGGTTCGGCTGGTTCGGATTCAACGCCGGTTCAGCACTGAATGCCAACGGTCAGGCAGCGCAGGCGTTCATGAACACGTTCCTGGCCGGCGCCGCAGCCGGACTCGCTTGGGTGCTGACCGAGTGGTTGCGTGACGGCAAACCAACCAATCTCGGTGCCGCCTCGGGGATCGTGACGGGACTCGTCGCGATCACGCCTGCAGCTGGATACGTATCGGGTGGTGCGCCGATCGTGATTGGCGCCATCGCCGGAGTGATCAGTTGCTACGCCGTCAGACTGAAGACGAAGCTGCGCTACGACGATGCACTCGACGTCGTTGGAGTGCACTTCGTTGCTGGTCTGGTTGGCTCGCTGTTGATCGGCTTCTTCGCCAATCCCAAGTTCTTCGAGGCCGAATTCGGCGCGGGCATCTTCTACGGGGGTGACGCGAGTCTGCTCATCGAACAAGCCATCGCCAACGGTGCTGCGATCGTGTGGTCGTTCGTGCTCACATACGTGATCATGAAAGCGCTCGACGCCACGATGGGTGTGCGGGCCGAAGAACAGGCTGAGCTGACCGGGCTCGATCTGGCTCTGCATTCCGAAACCGCCTATCACGACTAGAACGAACAAGGAGCAACCACATGAAACTCATCACTGCAATCATCAAGCCGTTCAAGCTGGACGACGTGAAGGACGCACTCAAGGCGGCCAACGTCACCGGTATCACCGTCACTGAAGTGCGCGGGTTCGGCCGACAGGGCGGCCACGTCGAGACCTATCGTGGCGCCGAATACAAAGTGGATCTCATCCCGAAGGTGCGACTGGAGATGGTCGTCGAAGATGCGGTTGCCGACCGCGTCGTCGAAGTGATCGTGAAGAGCGCCGGCACGGGCAAGATCGGCGACGGCAAGGTGTGGATCACCGATGTGTCACGCGTCGTGCGCATCCGCACCGGAGAAGAAGGTCGCGACGCGATTTAGCGTCGCGGGCTGATGTTGCGTCGCGACGCGATTTAGCGCTTCTGGCGTCGTTCGCGTCTGGCTGCCCGCTTGGCCTCTTGGTCGGCGGGTGCCGGACGCGACGGCGTAGCGGCATTCGACACCGGAATCTTGAATCGGTCGTCTTCGTTGACGAGCCGGCGGAATCCACCAAGTGCCACCGAATACTGCACGGTCATCAGCCGCACGGCATCGATGCCGAACTTCTCAATGGCCGTAGGAATCAGCGACTGCAGGTCTTCGTATGACGGGTCATCACTCGCTTCGCCGAGCGTGTCGACGAAGAATCCGGTGCATGGCTCACTGAGCAGAACTCCGGCATCGATGGTCGACTTACGTGCGACCATTCCGTTGCGGATGTTCTGTGCGAGTGTCGGGGCGTCGTCGTAGGCACCACGACGCAAGCCGACAGCGCGCGCGAATGGGTCACGCAACGTGTCGGGAAGTGCGAGCGCCAGGGCGACGAGGGATTCGTCGCTCACCGTGCCGAAGACGGCCTGATAGCGCCGTTCGACGATGATCTGGTCACGCGCCAAATTCATGGGCACGAACGACTCACCTCATCTCAGATGAAGATTGAAAGCGGGGAAGTACCCCGCATCGGATCAACCGATGACTTTTACTTTGTGCGCTTCGACACCCTTGCGACCCTGGCCGAGTTCGAACTCGACCTGCTGGCCCGCGAGGAGGGTGCGGCGCCCGGTGCCTTCGATGTTGGAGAAGTGCACGAACACATCCTGCTCGCCATCGCGAGAGATGAATCCGAAGCCCTTCTCGTCATTGAAGAACTTGACGGTACCGGTTGGCATGATTACTCATTTCTTTGCTTGTAGTGACGCTCCGAGTGGTGCGTCGAGCATTCACACTACACACGCTTGTGCGAAATAGCGAGTCGATGATCGCAATGCACGGATACCGAATCAGAACGCTTGCTACTTCCTCAGGACTGCTTGAAGTTCGCGAATCCGCAACGAATGCGTCGACCCAAGGCGCAGGTCGGGTAGCCGCCCGGAAGTACCGACGTTGGTGCGCCATGTGATGCTCCACACCACGTCGAGTCGTGCACGAAACACGCCGTCTTGGCGGATGGTGGAGGGAATTGGGTACTCATATTGACATTCGGACTGGATGAAGGCGGGGAGGATCGGTGACCATGGAAGTCCCGGACCGTCGCACTCGACCGTGTCACCGCGTCCGTCGCCAGGATGAAACTCGAGCGACTCGGGTGTGGCCGTCGTGGTGATGGAGATGATTCCGCGCGGTGTCGGCACCCGAGCCGTGACGGAGACCGGGCGCCACATGAGCGGGTTCACCCAGAACCATGTTGGTGTCTTCACGAGACCCTTGCGCGGTGACGGAGAGAAACCTTCCTCGAGGGTTGGAACGAGTTCGCTCACGAGGTTGCGACTCGACTCCGCGACCGACTCGACGGAAACGTCGGGCAACCAGATGAGCGTCGTTCGACCATCCCGCTCGCATTCGTAGAGCAACCACATGATGCCGTTCCACTCGCGGGTGGTGAGGCCCGCACGGGCGCCGAGCAGGTACGTGGATACGGGCAGCATCCACTCGCACGAGTCGAATGCAGCGAAGGTGTCGAGCGAGTCGTAGGAAACACCGGCGTAGATGTGATCGCCGTCGACTCCGGCATCAGTGGCGTGCGCAATCGAGATTGGATTCGCGGTAACGGTGATGACGCTCGGAATCAATGCAATGATCACGCAGCAACGGATCCAACTCATGGCGCGCAAAACCTCGCCACCGGCGACCGGCGTTCAATTCGTCGTGACCACAACTTCCACTCACCGTCTTCATTGGCAAGCGTCCACTCCACGCGTCGGGTCCACACCGTGGTATCGAAGATGATGTCACCGATCTCGGTGCTCGCCATGCTCGAGTCAAAGAAGATTCGTGAGTCGTGTTCGCAGACCAGAAGGCGTGCACGATCATTCGATGTGAGCGAGATTGATTCGACACCCCACTCGAGGCGTCCCTCGTCGGGTTTGGTACGAATCTGTTCACCCGCGTAGTAGGCCATGGCTTCGGTGAAACGACTTCGCTCGGGAGAGCCAGACGCGGTGAGACGTGCATGCTCGCACCGTGCTGGTCGGTGGAAGCACTCGACCCACGCCGCGATGAGGCGAGCGAAGGTCGTTTCCACCGCTCGATGACTCGCGCCCGTGGCTTGAGTGACGTTGGCATCAGGCTCTCGTTGTTCGGCCGTGTCGTTGGTCGTTGTCGCTTCGTTGTCGGGTGGCGTCGTCACGACACTCGGCATCGATGCGGACTCTCGAGGAATCTCGTCGAACTGCAACTCGGCAGGTGCGGCGCAACCAATGATGGTGGTGGCAAGCGTGATGGCAAGTGCGGCCCGAATCAGCGCTCGAGGCATGTGTGGCTCCTTGTGTTTCGTGTCGGATGTGTCTCGGTCCGGCACGGCACCGACTTGGAACCGCACTGGACTTTGCCAGATGTGTGTTCGGGGCTGCGTAAACGTGCGTGTGTACCCCCTCGGTAGCCTTCATAAACCCCGAAAATGACCGAACACCCCGATCTCCCGGACGAACAAGCGCACATTGACCGCGCCTACGAGTGCCTGTCGCTGGCCCGTGAGCAGGCACTCGCCATTCGCAAATTGACGGTCGGCCAGACCGGCGGCACGTTCCAAGAGCGTTACGAGCGCAACTACTTCGACGAAAAGCTCGTGCAAATGCTCAACGATCTCGACATCGGCGATGCCGCACTGGCGTTCGGCCGTATCGATCGGGTGCCCGACATCGGTGGCGACCCGGAGGCCTTCCACATCGGGCGTCTTGCGGTGCCCGATACCGACAACAACCAGCTGATCGTCGACTGGCGCGCGCCGATCGCCGAACCGTTTTATCGCGCCACGGGTCGTGACACCATGCAACTCGTTCGACGTCGCCACTTCATGATGGAGGGCCGCAAGCTCGTTGCAATCGAGGACGAGTTGTTCGGTGCGAACCATCTCGGTATCGGCAAGGATGACGGGCTCGATCAGCCGCAACTGCGCGGACAAAGCACCTTGCTTGCGACGTTACGCAAAGGTCGCAGCGGTCAGCTCGGCGACATCGTCGCCACGATCCAGGCGGAACAAGACGTCATCATTCGCGCGCCGAACAAGGGCGTACTGGTGGTGCAAGGCGGGCCGGGTACCGGCAAGACGGTCGTCGCTTTGCACCGCGCCGCATACCTTCTCTATACGCACCGGTTCCCACTGGCCGACCAGGGTGTGCTCGTCATCGGACCGAACCGAGTATTCCTGCGGTACATCGAACGAGTGCTGCCGTCACTTGGCGAATCGGGTGTGCGCGAAGCGGTGCTCGCCGATCTCGTTGGTGGAGTGCGCACGGCGGCCATCGACTCACCGCTTGCCCGACGAGTGAAGGGTGACCTGCGCATGGTCGAGGTCATCAGGCGCGCCATCAAGCAGCGCCAGCGCACCATCACCGAGGAGTTCTCATTGCCGTTCGGTGGCAGCGTGCTGCGTTTGAAGCCCAAGGATGTCACTCGCGTCGTGCAAGAGGCACGCCGTCGTGCCAAGCGCCACAACGAATTGTGCCGTGCGGTCGAAGGCGAGATCGTGTCGATGCTCATGCCCGGGATGCGCGACCAGGAATACACGCTTTCAACCGCGCGCTCACGCCTGCGCGAGTTCGCAGAGTTCCGTGCGCTGATGTTCACCATCTGGCCGTCGCTGTCGGCCGACGAACTCCTCCATGACTTCTTTGGATCGAAGGCCTTGTTGCGCTCCGCCGGTCGTGACATCCTCACCGACGAAGAAATCGCATCGCTCCACCGTCCGCGCGCTGAATCACTTGCCAAGGCGGTCTTTAGTGAGGCCGACGTCGCACTGCTCGATGAGGCTCGCAGTCTGTTGGGGGCCAAACCGCGCAAGGGTGGTGTAACCGACGAAGACGACGACATCGAGACGTACGGCCACATCATCGTCGACGAAGTTCAAGACCTCACCCCGATGCAATTGCAGATGGTGTCGCGACGCTCGTTGAACGGTGCGATGACGGTGGTCGGAGACATCGCCCAAGCGACTGGTCCGTTCGCGCCATCGGACTGGCATGATGTGCTTTCACTGTTGCCGAAGAATCGCGACGCGAAGATCGCCGAGTTGTCGGTTGGCTATCGAATTCCACGTCAAATCATGGAGTTCGCCAGTCGACTTCTTGCCACGGCGGCACCCGGACAAACACCACCCACCGCGGTTCGCGAAGGCGATCACGACCCTCACGTCGTTCGCACGACCAGTGATGCGCTCGCCACCGAAGCAGCGAGCCAGGCTCGCCGGCTCGTCGACGAACTGTCCCAAGGTCGCGTCGCCGTCGTGTGTCCGGACGACATGGTCGAGCAGATTGCGACCGCGCTCGATCAAGCCGGTCTGGTCTACGGACGCGCGGGACAGAAGGCACTTGAAGCGACGCTCACGATCGTGCCGGTGAGCGTGGTGAAAGGGCTCGAGATGGACGGAGTGGTGGTGGTCGAACCAACGATGATGTACGAGTCACCTGATGTTGGTCCGCGTGGTGTCTATGTGGCACTCACTCGCTCGACGCAGCAACTGGTCGTGGTGCACTCGCGTGACCTGCCGCGCGAACTGCGCGACTAGAGATTCAACGACGCCAACGCCAGGCGCAAGAACGACACTGCTTTGCTCGCGTCGGCCGGACGGTTTCGTTCGACTGCGGTGCGGGCCAGCCCGACGACACGTCGCAAGTCGTAGTTGATCTGGTCGGCCAGTTCGCCAAACCGCGCAGTGATGAGCGGTTCGGCATATGTCCACGCTTCATTGATGCGGTCGAGGTGCGCGCGCGCCGCCGCTTTGTCACTCTCGAACACCGCCGTGCTCAAGGCGGTGACTTCGTCGCGAAGCACGCCGACGAGCTGATCGAGGTCGGCACCGGCGAGAGATGCAGGAGTCGTCGTTGGCGACGCTACGACGGTCGATGAAGTGAGTTTCGTATCGATCACCTCGGTGGCACAACCACTCGTCGAAACGACGAGCATCGCCGCAAAGAGTGCGATTCGACGCATCGACGCCTACAGGGTGACGAGCAGTCGACTGCTCACGAATGGTGTGAGCGTCACCTTGCGGTCGGTCACGTCGTGCACGATGAGGCTCGCCGAGCCGGCTTCACGTTCGGCGAGGGTGCATTGGCGACCAGGGATGATGTGGTGACTCTCGAGTTCGGCAAGCGCACCTTCGTATTCTTCGATGTCTTCCGGAATTCGCACGAGAGTGAAACGTGTACCGACGTTGACGTTCTCCAGAGCCGTGACGGCGACGTTGGTTGAGGCTGCTCCTGGAATCGGATTGCCGTGCGGACACGTGGATGGGTTGCCCAGCAGTCGGTTGAGTCCGGCCTCCACATCGTCGCTGATGATGTGCTCCCACTTGCAGGCTTCGTGATGCGCACTCGACCACGACAAGCCGATTACGTCGGTGAGAAAGCGCTCGGCAAGACGGTGTCGTCGCACGATTCGCTGGGCG
>JBJTOX010000043.1:0-21258 GCA_046074785.1 Actinomycetota bacterium | reverse complement strand
CCGCCAACGGTCATCACTCCGCCGTGGTACTTGGTGACCGGGCCGTCAGTGACGGGTGGTGCCCAAGTTCCGCTGGTTTGACTTGCAGCACCCCAACCGGGTTCACCGGCGTGGCGCTCACGGAGCTTTTCGAAAGTCGATTCGTTGAGGACGGGGTTGGACATGCCTTCACTATAAGGAGTCCCGCAAATGACCGCCATGCGATTCTTCGTCGACTTCGTCACTATCACGACGTCACTACAACGGCAAGTGGACGACGCGTCTGCCAACGCAACACGGAAACTACGTCCGTAGCGTTCGGTGTTTCCACGGTACTTGCCGATGAGAAAATCCTCACCTCGGCAGGTTGCGGATTTGGTGGTTGTCGGTATCGTTGAGCGCGCTCGCGCCCCCAACAGGGCGCGATTGTCATATTCGGTTCTAGTTACGGGTGGGGGCAAGTGATGGCCAAGGATCGCATCGATCGAGACGAGGAAGACCTCGTACGTCTCTATCTCACCGACATCGGCCAATACGTACTCCTCACCAAAGATGACGAAGTTCGCTTAGCGAAACAAATCGAAGAAGGCAAAGCTGCCGAGAAGCAGTTGGAGAACTCCGCGCGAATGAGTGCGCAGCGCAAGCGTGAGCTACGCAAGATTGCTCGCATGGGTACGCGTGCTGAGCGGCAGTTCGTGCAATCAAACTTGCGACTTGTCGTGTCGATCGCCAAGAAGTACCAGGCCTCTGGTCTTCCCCTTCTCGACCTGATCCAAGAAGGCAATCTTGGTCTCATGCACGCCGTCGAGAAGTTCGACTGGCGGAAGGGTTTCAAGTTCTCCACCTACGCCACCTGGTGGATTCGACAGGCCATCACACGCGGTATCGCGAACACTGGTCGCACGATTCGCCTCCCAGTCCATGCCGGTGACACGCTCGCTCGTCTGCAGAAGGCGCGCTCGCGTCTCGAGTTGAAGTTCGGTCGCCCGGCCACCCTCGCCGAGCTGGCAGCCGAGGTCGAGATGCCAGAAGACAAGGTCACGGAGGCCCTGCGTTTCGCCAACGAGCCGCTCTCGCTGAGTGAACCGCTGCGCGAAGACGGCGACGCCGAACTTGGCGACGTGGTTGAAGACCGTTCGGTCGAGTCACCGTTCGAAGTCGCGGCGACGGCCCTGCTCCCTGAAGAAATCAACCGACTGCTCGCTCCGCTCGACCCGCGTGAGCGTGAGATTCTTGCACTTCGTTTCGGTCTCGACCGGGGCGAACCACGAACACTCGAGGAAGTTGGCGAGGCGTTCAACCTCACGCGTGAGCGCATCCGACAAATCGAGGCTCGTGCCATGAGCAAGCTGCGCCATCCGTCGAGCGACACCGGCGCACGCGACCTGCTCTCGGTCTGATTCGGGGCCACCGTGCTCTGCGCGGTCGGTGACCTGATTGAAGACGTCGTCGTGCAACTGCACGGCGGTATCCAACGTGACACCGATACGCCGGCCACGATCGTTCGCAGACGAGGCGGCAGCGCGGCAAACGTCGCCTACTTTGCCGCCAAGATTGCAGGTCGGTCACGTTTCGTTGGCTGTGTCGGTGACGATCCGCTCGGTGATTCACTCGTCGCACAGATCGCCGCTTTCGGTGTCGACGTGCGAGGTGAACGAAAGGGTCGTACGGGTTCGATCGTGGTAGTCGCGACATCTGATGGCGATCGCACGATGCTCACCGACCGCGGCGATGCAACGATGTTGCTGCATTTTGACCCGGCGTGGCTCGATGAAGTGAGCGTGCTACACCTGCCGCTGTACTCGTTCTCGCATGAACCCATCGCAACGACGGTGCGACGAGCGGTCGAGGTAGCCCGCGGTCGAGACGTTCCGATTTCACTCGACCTTTCTTCGGTTGCGCTGATCGATCAACTTGGCGTTTCGAACGTGCAGCTTCTGATTGAAGCAATCCAACCCGACACGCTGTTCTGCACTGCTGCCGAGGCCGTAGCTGCAGGGATTGGACCAAAGCATCGCTTCGGGGCAAAGCTGATCGTGGTGAAAGACGGACCACGGCCGATTCGTGTGATTGATTCGCAGGGTAAAGAGAGCCACTACCCCGTCAACGCCGTTACCAAAGTGGTCGATGGAACTGGAGCCGGCGACGCGTTCGCTGCGGGATTCCTGTGCGTCGAGGGGAACTCCTCCGGGGTTGCCGGCCGAGTACGTGCCGGACATGTCGTGGCGAGTCGAGTGGTCGTCCGGGCAGGTGCAACGCTGGAGGACTCATGAAGCCGACATTGTCCACCGAGGTCGCTGAAGCCCTCAGTGCCAACCGACCCATCGTGGCCCTCGAGTCGACGATCTTCTCCAATCTCGGATTGCCGAGTCCGGCGAATGACGAGGCACTACGACGCTGTCTCAAGGCAATCCGCGAAGTCGGTGCCGTTCCTGCACTTACTGCGGTGCTCGACGGAGAACCAAGGGTCGGTCTTCGCGAAGACGAACATGGACGAATCCTCGGTCCGGCAAGAAAAATTGCCGAGCGCGACCTCGCGATCGCAGTCGGGGAACGTTGGGCATTCGGGGCAACCACGGTTTCGGCTTCGCTCGCACTTGCAGCCCGAGTCGGCATCAACGTGTTCGCTACGGGTGGTATCGGGGGTGTCCATCGGGGATCTGAGTTGCACGGTGACGTGAGCGCCGATCTCCCTGCACTCGCTCGCCATGCCGTCGTGACGGTCTCCGCCGGAGCAAAGTCATTTCTTGATCTGCCTCGCACATTGGAAATGCTCGAGACGTTGAGCGTGCCGGTTGTCGGCCACAAATGTGATGAGTTCCCGGCCTTCACCGTCGTAAGCAGCGGAATCCGTTTGGCAAACCGAATCGACGATGTCATGACGCTTGCTCGTGTGGCACAGAGTCGGCTGCAGCTCGGTGGTGGAATGCTCGTGTGCACCCCGGTGCCATCTCGTGACGCAGTTGACGGTGAGGTGATGAATCGAGCAATTCATCGGGCACTTGCCGCAGCTGATTCTCGTGGAGTCAGCGGACCAGCGGTGACACCGATCATCCTTGCCGAGATCGCCAACGACACGAGTGGAGTCGCCGTTCGGGCAAACCTCGCTCTTGCCGAGAACAATGCCCGTGTCGCTGCCGAAATTTCCCTCGCACTGACACAATTACGGAAGTAGACGTCTTCCGGGCTTTCCGGACCTGGCACACACTTCAACGAATCGTGCCACCACTCGTTGAAGGAGTCTTGGGATGTATGCATGCTGGTCGGTAAAGGGCGGGAGCGGCACCACGGTATTTGCCGCAGCACTCTCACTTGCAATTGCCGAGAAGCGCGGACGCGCAACACTCGTCGACCTGGGCGGAGATGTTCCAGCCGTGCTCGGAATGGAAGAAGGCTCCGGTCTCGGCATCAGGGATTGGTTGGCGGGTCCCACTCGTGACTCTGACGCATACACGGCGCTGCGCAGGGCAGCAACTTCGAAACTCGACATCATTTCAGTTGGAAACGCGTCATCGTTCTCGGCTGACGCGCTGGAGGACCTACGTGCGGTCGCCGACGGCAACACGATCATCGACTTCGGGACACTCCGACCCTCAGACACCTTCCGCGGAGACATCACTGCTGATTGGCTGGTGACGCGTCCGTGTTACCTCTCGCTACGACGGGCAGCACGGTTGGAACAACGACCACGCGGTGTCGTGGTACTACGTGAAGCCGGACGGGCACTCACCCGACGAGACATTGAATCGGTCACCGGAGCACCGGTCATCGCCGAAATCAGCGTTTCGGATGCGATTGCCCGGAGCGTTGATGCGGGACTACTCGCAACCCGCCTTCCGAAACGACTCAGCGACGAAATCGAATCGCTTCTGTCATGACGACGCTCGCTACGAGTCACGATCACGTAGGCCGATTCACGGGAAGCAATGCCCATTCACCGGTCAGTGACTGGGCGCGCTCTTCCAGCCTTGCCCCGTGGTTTGCAGACCCCCGCATCAGGGAGATCATGGTGAATGGTGGCAAGGAAATCTGGGTGGAACGCGAAGGCGGCGTCGAGCGCGTTGGGACGATGTCAAACAGTGAACTCCTGCGCATCATCGAACGGATTCTCCTGCCAATCGGGCGACGAGTTGATCAGGCATCGCCGGTAGTCGATGCTCGGCTCCATGACGGATCCCGGGTGTGCATCGTCATCCCTCCTGTAGCCGTCGACGGGCCGTGTCTGAGCATCCGACGATTTCATGTGCGCGATCTGCCACTCAGCGCCTTTGGTGATGGTGTCGTCGTCGACCTGCTCCGCGAGATCGTGGGTCAGCGGTGCAACGTCGTGGTTACCGGCGCGGCTTCGAGTGGCAAGACGACGTTATTGAATGCCTTGTGCGGTGTCGTTGCCGACGGAGAACGAGTGATCACCGTTGAAGACATAGCAGAACTGCGTCTACAAACGCCGCACGTCGTCCGATTCGAAGCTCGACCTGCCAGCTACGACGGTGCTCTGGAGGTCAACCTCTCGGCTCTCCTGAGAAGCGCCCTCCGTATGCGCCCCGATCGATTCGTGCTCGGCGAAGTGAGAAGTGACGAGGCCCTCGACATGCTCACCGCAATGAATACTGGCCACCATGGGTCGCTGGCGACTTGCCATGCGAACTCTCCCGACGACGCAATTCGGCGCATCGAGTCGATGGTGATTCAGGCGGCACCACAGTGGCCGTTGAACGCAGTTCGTGAACATTTGCAGGCGGCCGTCGATGTCATCATCCATGTCGAAAGATCACCCGGAGGACATCGAAGAATCCGGGAGGTTTCCGAGGTCTCGATGCGTCCCGACGTTCTTGGCACCAAGACACTGTGGTCGGAGGGTTCGACAGCGGCTCGACTATCCCGCGGCCGTTCATGATCTACGTCTGGGTGGGTGCCGTTAGTTGGCTCGGCACCTGGGCGATCCTGCTTCGTTACATCGCACAGCCATGGCTCTTCCGTCGTGCTGTGCTGATGAGATTCCGCCAGAGCCCGCCCCCGGGTCGCACGCGCGTGCCGAGTGTGATGGACACCGTGGGGCGATTGCTCCGACGTCAAGGAGACGAGCATCGGCCGATGTGTGAGCACATCGCCGATTGGCTCGACGCCATCGGACGCGAGCTTCGCCTCGGATCGTCGCTACATGCCGCACTGGTCGCTGCGATTCAGCGCCATGGGATCGACCAGTTCTCCTGGCTGGGCCAAACATCACGAAATGGTGTTGCACTTGAGACATCGATAGCCGCGTACCTTGATGAGCACCCGCCTGCAAGACGACCCTCCGAAGATGAAGTTCACCGCAACTTCGCACTTCGCGCGATCATCGCCGCAAGTCGTGGGGCCGATGCAGTGCACGCAGTTGAATCAGCAGCGAGATCGCTGCGTGGCTCTGCCGCAATCTCGGCCGATGCCCGAGCCGCAGTCACCTACACCAAGACTTCGGTGGCCGTCCTCACGCTGATTCCTCTGGTTGTCGTTTCATGGCTCGTCTTGCGGGATGAAGATGTCCGACGATTCCTTACAACGGCACCGGGCATGGTGTGCCTCACAGTCGGAGTCTTCTTGAACGCTCTGGGGCGCTGGTTGGTGCAGCGAATCGCTGCCGATGCGATGCGTAGCCACTCGGAGCTCTCCGAGTTCATCGATCTCGTCACCGTGCATCTGCGGTCTGCAAGTCCACCCGCGCTTGCATTCACGAATGCGAGCGCCGATGCCGTGGGTGAAATCGGTGCTGCGGCACGTCAAGTGGTCGCATCAATGAACGATGGTCTGCGATTCGTCGAGGCCCTCGCCGTACATCGGTCGAGATTCGACGCACGGGCACATGTACTGATTGATGCGCTCGTCGATACTGAACGAGACGGCCTATCGCCACGGGATTTGTTCGCCCGACTCTCCAGCGACGCACAGGCAGAACGGCGTCGTTCATCGGACCGTCGAATACGAGCTCTCCCCGTCCGGCTGTCGTTACCACTCGTCGGATGCATACTCCCGGCCTATGTACTGCTCGCAGTCATCCCCCTGCTTGCAGGCCAGATCTCATCGGTCGTCATCGACCCTCGTTAGCGAAAGAGGTACAGCCGTGCAGCCAAAGATTGTGAAGCGACTTAAGAGAGCGTCAAAGCCTGTTCTTGATCCCGGTCAGGCCACGACCGAATACGCACTGGTCCTCATCGGTGCCGCGGTGATTGCTTTGCTCATCATCGCGTGGGCAACTGATGGTGGTGGCGCCGGCCGAATCGGTGAACTGTTTGAGAACGTACTCTCCAACGTGTTGAGTCGAGCCGAAACGGTTGATCAGTGAGAGGCACACGAAACACCGTGGTCGACCCTGGTCAGGCGACGGTCGAGTTCGCACTCATCCTCCCGCTCTTTGCTGCGTTGGTCATCACGTTTGTCGACGTTTCATCTCTTGTGCGAGATCAACTACTTGCCGACCAATTGGCTCGCGACGCTGCTCGAATGGCGAGTACTGCAACGAGTTTGACCCAAGCAACCAGCGACATTGACGAACTCATGAATTACGTACAACGCGGTGGCCTTGAATGGAGCGTCGAGGTCGATCCGGGAATCGTCGAGGTCAGCGTCTCGCTTGCGCCACGAACCAGCATGCTCTTGACATCTCTTCAGTGGCTTGGGACACCGGCACATGTCACCGGTACAGCGGTGTTTCCCACCGAGTTCAAGATGGTCGACCACTAGCGTTTTTCCTGTGGCTCCACGCGCGACCGTGTGGGTGTTTGGCGACCAACTGAATCAATCGATAGGGGCTCTCGCGACTGCGCAGCCAGCAAGTCACCGGGTGCTGCTCATCACCGCACAAGACAAGCTTTCCTCTCGCCCTTGGCACCCCGCCCGGATCTCGCTCATCACAAAGGCCATCGAGAGCTTTGCAGCCGAACTTCGGGCTGTCGGATTCGACGTCGACCATCGGCACGCTCCGTCGATGCGAGCGGGAATCGCTGCGCACCAATCGGAGTTCTCGCCGACAGAGATCGTGGTGACCGAGCCAAATTCTGTGGCTGCAAGGCGACTGGTCGCTGAGTTGGGCTGCTCGGTCGTCAGGAGTAATCAGTTTTTGTGTCATCCCAGCGAATTCGGATCGTGGGCTGGAGCGAGGAAATCGTTCAAGATGGAGGACTTCTATCGTTGGCAGCGTCGGCGACTTCGGTATCTGATGGACGACGACGAGCCCGCTGGCGGCGAGTGGAATTTCGACGAACAGAATCGTGAACGCCCACCGAAGGATGGCCGTGATCGTTGGCCAACTCCAGTCGATGTGTGGGCTACCACACGTAACGGCGCCTTGGAGCGTCTCGACTTCTTCGTGAAGAAGGTGCTGCCGATGTTTGGGCCGCACGAAGATGCAATGCTCGCCGACAACTGGCATCTCGCCCACTCGGTGTTGTCGCCGTATCTGAACCTTGGGCTGCTGCTGCCCGGCGAGGTGTGCGACCGTGTCGAGGCCGAGTTCCGCGCAGGACGGGTGCCGATCAACTCGGCAGAAGGATTCATTCGTCAGGTCATCGGCTGGCGTGAATACGTATGGAACCTGTATTGGAAGTGGATGCCCGACTATTCGGCAATGAACGTGCTCGGGGCCAATCTTGATTTGCCGCCACTCTTCACTGGTACGGCGTCAACCTCGATGAATTGCGTGTCACGAATTCTCACTGACGTGCGCACTCGCGGGTGGGTGCATCACATCCCGCGTTTGATGGTGCTCGGCAATCTGGCGCTGATCTCGGGCATCAATCCACAACAGTTCACCCGGTGGATGTGGGATTCTTTCGTTGACTCTGCGGAGTGGGTGATGGTGCCGAACGTCATCGGGATGTCACTGCATGCCGACGGCGGGATGACGGCATCGAAACCGTACGCGGCAGGAGGGGCTTATATCGATCGAATGAGTGACTATTGCAAAGGTTGCACGTACGATCGCACCAAACGCGTGGGTGATGATGCCTGCCCCTTCACCACCATGTATTGGGACTTTCTCCTGCGGCATTCGGAGAGGTTCGTGAAGAACCCACGGATGTCGACGCAGGTACGTGCAGCGCAGAAGCTCGGTGACGCTGAGGGGGTGCGCCACCGAGCTCGCGATGTGATTAGTCGTCTGAGCCGTGGTCAGTTGTAGGGCCGCGGTGCGGACGGTGGCCGAACAGCGGTTCCGGATGCTCGCCGTTGACGATTGCTGTGGCATGGTCCTCGACTTTTGACAACAATTCGTCGGCTTCGGCCTGCGTGATTCGTGCGTCTGCCACTGCCTTGGCAATCTCGGTTCTTTCGTCGACGATGATTGCGTCTATCACCTTCTTGACTTCGACGCCCTTTGAAGCCGCGACATCGGCAAGGGTCAAGCCCGAACGTAGGGCGCTCGTTAATTCTTCGGGTGCCATGCCCAACACTGCCGTCACAGCACGCAGGTGGGGCGGCCTCCCACCGCGGTGGGCTTTGTGCTCGTCATGCGGTCGTCGATTGGGATGATGGTCCTGATCCTCGTCATGGGTGCGTCGATCACTCGATGCGACGGTCTTCTCACCAACGGTTCGTGAACCATTCACTCGTGCCGATGCCACATCAGTGACGGCCACTCCGAGCACGGTCAGCACTGCGGTGCTGATGAGAATCTTCGTTTTGTTGCTGAACATCTTTCCTCCTCGTAGAAACACCGTCGGCGACGGATACGACAAGTGTGCATTAGCCAAGTAAGAGCACGGTAAAGAACGGGGCAATGTGTGAAAGAAGTTGGTAAGAATTCAGCAAAACGCCTGTCTTGGTGATTCCATATTCGGCGGTGGAGATACGGTTTTTTGGGTGAAACCCCACGGAGCGCGGGTCCTGGTAATTGAAGACGATCCGACCGTCCTCTCTGCCATCGTGCGGGTACTCGAACTCGATGGTTACCGAGTGCCCACCGCCAAGGACGGTTGTGCGGGTCTCGACCTCATCATGAACGACACCCCGGATGCGGTGGTGATGGACGTGATGATGCCAAAGGTTGACGGCATATCGGTCTGCCGTGAGGTGCGCGGGAGAGGTAACCGTGTCCCGATTCTGCTGCTCACCGCGAAGGTTGAAGTGAGTGATCGGGTCGAAGGTCTTGATGCAGGTGCCGACGACTATCTGACGAAACCATTTGCCGCCAAGGAACTGTCCGCGCGGATCCGCGCCCTATTGCGACGTTCAGTGCCGCAGACAGGCGGCGCACACCTCGTCGCAGGTCCGCTCATCATCGACCGTGACACACGAAGTGTGGTGCGCTCCGGACGTCGAATCGATCTCACAAAGACGGAGTTCAACCTGCTTGAGCTACTTGCAGAACAAGCAGACATCGTCGTGTCTCGCGACTTCATCTATGAGCATGTCTGGGGCTACAACTTCGAGACAAGTTCGAAATCGCTCGATGTGTATGTCGGCTACCTGCGCCGCAAACTCAATGAACCGGACGAGCCGGACTTGATTCGCACGGTACGCGGAATCGGTTACTGCCTGGAGACGAAGTGAGCTTCAGAAATCGACTTGCATTGCTGCTCGGTGTCTTTGTTTCGGTGCTCGTAACCGTCACCTCCCTTGCCATTTACCGAGTGGTTGATCGAAGTCTGCACTCGCAAGTCGACTCGTTCCTTCAGGATCGTGTCAGTTCGGTCTCTGCTCGACTCGAAAGCTCCCGGGACGAGCTGTTCTTCGGTGGTCGTCGGTTTCGTGACCCGCTCGGTGAAGCACTGCTCGACACCCGGTTCGATGTGATGAGTCAAGTAATCGACACATCGGGTCGCGCCGTCTACACCATCGGTGAGTTCGAGTTGCCGATAACCGACGCCGACGTGGCGATTGCCCGTGGTGGTGCACCGAAATTCCGTGACGTGGAATTGTTCGGCGTCTCGCACCGAATGTACGTCGTACCCATTCGGGGTGGCGGCGCACTGCAACTCGGGCGCGAAATTGAAGAGACCGCGAAATCTCTGAGCCGTATACGTGGCTGGCTGATCGGCATCGGGACTGCATTGGTGGTGTTGGCGATTCTCGTCAGTTCGGTACTTGCACGTTTGGTCACGGCCCCACTACGCCGGCTGTCATCTGCCGCCAATGAAGTGGCGACGACCGGCTCACTTGACGTCACGATTCGTGAGTCGGGTGCCGCGGAGGTGCAATCGCTGGCAACGAGTCTCAACACCATGTTGCAACGAATCAGGCAATCATTCGATCGCGAGCGTCAGTTCGTTCAGGATGCGAGTCATGAACTGCGCACACCGCTCACTTCCTTGCGGGTGAACACCGAATTGCTCGAGCGACCAGAGATCGAGGACGACGAGCGCGCGAAGATCCTGACGGATATCCGGTCGGAAGTCGACGCATTGACTGCCATCAGCACCGAGCTCGCCACCCTCGCCGTCGACCAGCGGACCATCGAAGAGCCGATGGATGTCGACTTGGCGGACATCACCGAAGTCGTTGTTGACCGCGTACGACGACGAAGCAACAGAAACATCAGATTCACGCACACGGACAAGTCCAGTAATCGCCGGATCGTTTCCGTACGACTCTCACAATTCGAGCGAGCACTTGCCAACTTGCTCGATAACGCCGTGAAATTCTCGCCCGAGATGTCAGACATCGAGGTGAATATCGAGGGTGATGCGGTGGAAGTAGTGGATCATGGACCCGGTATCGACGACAGCGAGAAAGAACGTATCTTTACCCGCTTCTATCGGTCGCCTTCCACGCGGGCGCTCCCCGGTTCGGGACTCGGGTTGGCGATCGTCAGGCAATTCGCCGACGATCATGGGGCGAAGATTCGCGTGATTGACACTCCCGGCGGCGGAGCGACGTTTCAGCTTCGTTTCTGAGTTCGTCGTTGTTGGTGTTCAAGTACCTGCTCCTCGGCGACGAGGCGTCGCATGCTGTCCAACCGCTCGGGGGTGAGTTTGCCCTCTGCGATGGCCCGCCTGACGGCACACGCCGGTTCGGTCTCGTGTTTGCAGTCACGAAATCGGCAACCGTCGGCGAGTGCAAAGACATCAGAAAACGCTCGCTCGATGCCGTGACCGCTCGTCCAGAGCCCGACCGCTCGCACCCCTGGAGTATCGATGAGCCAGCCGTGGTTCGGTAACTCCACCAGATCAACCGCGGTCGTCGTATGACGACCCTTGTTGTCGCCCGCGCGGGTGGCGCCGGTCTGCTGTGAACCCCGTCCGGTAAGGGCATTGATCAGCGTCGACTTTCCGGCCCCACTTGCCCCCAAGACGACCGCAGTGCGGCCATTCTTCACATATTCAGCCACTACACCAAGACCGTCGCCGCTCATGCTGCTCACGACATGGACCGACACCCCGAGTGAGACCGCTTCAATTGCGGACTTCGCCCGTTCCACTTCGTCGGCTTCGATTCTGTCGCTCTTCGTGAGGACGACGACCGGTTGAGCACCAGAATCGAAAGCGAGTACCAACTCGCGCTCCAGTCGACGTTGGTTCGTTGCGACATCAAGAGCGTGCACCAGGAACACCACGTCGATGTTCGCTGCAATCGTCTGTGCATCAGCCTTCACTTCATCTGATGATGCACGTCGAACGAGTCGTGAACGTCTCGGCAGGACACTGATGATGCGCTCACCATCGGCCGACGTGACGATCCAGTCACCGACGGCCACATCGGCCCCGATATTGCGGACTTTGCGCTCGTGAAGATTCACCGACTCCGCAATCTCACCGAGCCTCACACAGAGATACGTGCTCCACCCACGATCGATTCGACGCACTCTGCCGATGTGTTGTTCGTCATCCATGTTCGCAAGTTCTTCGAGTGCACGACGGAGATCATCGGTGAATCCAAGTTCTCGCAAAGCGTTATGCACTATGACTTTGACGCTACTGAGTTGCGATTTTCAAATTCGGGTGCTTGACTGCGCGACTCGAATGTCTTACAACGGAATACTGCTGCATGTCACGCCCGCTCGTCATCGTTGAGTCGCCCGCCAAGGCGAAGACCATCTCGAAACTGTTGGGGAAGGACTTCGTCGTCGAGGCCTCCGTTGGTCACGTGGCAGATCTACCGAAGTCAGGACTGCAAGTCGATGTGGAGAACGACTTCACCCCGAACTACGAAGTGACAGAGCGCGGAGCCAAGGTCATCCGGGAGTTGAAGGCAAAACTGAAGACTGCTTCTGAGTTGTACCTTGCCACTGACGAAGACCGCGAAGGTGAAGCCATCAGCTACCACCTCGTTGAATATCTGAAGCCCAAGATTCCCGTCAAACGCATGGTGTTCCACGAGATCACACGTAGCGCCATTGACGAAGCGGTTCGCAACACCCGTGAAATCGACAAAGAACTCGTCGATGCCGCTGAGGCACGCCGTGTGCTCGACCGACTGTTTGGCTACACCCTCTCACCCGTGCTCTGGCGAAAGATCAACCGTGGATTGTCGGCGGGTCGAGTACAAAGCCCGGCGATTCGCTTGGTGGTTGAGCGCGAACAGGAGCGAATGAACTACGTAGTGGCCGACTACTGGGACCTCGCGGCCGTCACCGCAACGAGCCCGTCGTTCAAGGCGGTGCTGTCATCACTGAACGGCATGAGAATCGCGACGGGCCGCGACTTCGACAACAAAGGAGTCGCCAAGGACGGCGTAGCCGTGGTCACCAAGGAGCGTGCCGACGAGCTCACTGCGGCTCTCACCGGGAGTGACCTCACCGTGAGGTCACTCGACGAAAAGCCCTATCGGAAGTCCCCGAAGGCTCCCTTCATCACCAGTTCGCTCCAGCAAGAAGCGGGCAACAAACTGCGATTGAGCGCAGGTGAAGTTATGCGAATCGCCCAGGGCCTGTACGAGTCGGGTTACATCACCTATATGCGCACCGACAACGTCGGATTGAGCGATGATGCAATCGCTGCGGCCCGCGCTGAGATCACCAGCACCTATGGGGCGAAGTTTGTGCCCGACGACCCACGCACCTACAAGTCAAAGGTGAAGAATGCCCAAGAGGCGCACGAAGCCATTCGACCAACGCTTCCCCTTCGGGCTCCCGATACGTTGCGTGGCGAACTCAACCCCGTCGAGCTGAACGTTTACCGACTCATCTGGCAGCGCACGCTTGCCTCGCAGATGGATGACGCACGGGGCACGACGCTCATGGTTCGACTCGGCGCACAAGCACCAACGAGTGACAAGGCTGACTGTGAGTTCTCTGCGAGCGGCACGACGATCAGCTTTCCCGGCTACCGCGCCGTTTACGAAGAACTTGACGAGGACCGCAGCGAAGAAGATGCTGAGGCGATTCTCCCCGCCCTCACGGTTGGCGACCAGGTGTCGGTCACCGAGCTCACGGCAGTCGGCCACACCACCACTCCCCCTGCTCGTTATACCGAACCGACTCTCGTAAAGAAGCTCGAGGAACTCGGCATCGGCAGACCGTCAACCTACGCAAACATCTTGAAGGTCATCGTTGACCGTGGGTATGTGTGGAAGAAGGGCCAGGCCCTCGTACCAAGCTGGACCGCGTTCGCCGTCGTTCGACTACTCACCCAGCACTTCTCAAGCATCGTCGACGACCGATTCACGGCGATCGTGGAGGAAGAGTTGGATGAGATTGCCAGAGGTGAGCGTGACCGAGCAACGTGGCTGCGTGAGTTTTACTTCGGCAACGGCAAAGAACTCCCCGGTGTCTTTCCCGTCACCGAGGCCGCAAAAGACTCAATAGATGCACGCGAGATCAACGGGTTCATCGTCGGACGGAACCCCGCGAACGGTGAAATGATCGAGGTTCGACCCGGGAAATACGGTCCGTACGTGCGTTGCGGCGAGAAGACCGCTGGGGTTCCAGAAGATCTCACTCCCGAAGATCTCACCGTCGCCAAGGCACTCGAGTTGCTCGAGGCTCCGAGCAACGATGAGCCCATCGGAAACTTCGACGGACTTCCGGTATATGTGAAGTCGGGTCGATACGGACCGTACGTGCAGCTCGGTGACCGCGGCGAAGAGAAAGATGCCCCTGCTCCGAAGACTGCGTCGCTCTTCCCCGAGATGAAACCAGCTGATGTGACTCTTGAAATCGCGCAGAAACTTCTCTCACTCCCGCGAGTGGTTGGAGTTGATCCGACGGACGGTGTCGAGATCACCGCCCAGAACGGTCGCTATGGCCCTTACATCTCGAAGGACAAAGACAGCAGAACGCTTGCCTCACATGACGAGATCTTCACCATCACGCTCGAACAGGCTTTGGCACTGCTTGCTCAACCTCGGAAGTTCGGACGTCGCGGCCCGGCCAAACCTCCGCTACGCGAGTTCGGCAATGATCCGATCTCCGGACGACCAGTCGTCGCCAAGGATGGCAAGTTCGGCACGTACATCACCGACGGTGAGACAAATGCGAGCCTTACGCGAGGTGACCGACTCGAGCACATGAGCACCGAACGAGCATTTGAGTTGCTCGCCGCACGTCGTGCAAATCCGCCGGAGCCGAAGAAGAAGCGCACAACAAAGAAGACCAAGAGCAAGGACTGAGCACTGCGCACCCACGCCCTAGCGTGAGGTCGGTGTCGGGTCGATACATCGCCTTTGAAGGCGTCGAGGGGTGCGGCAAGTCGACGCATGTCAAGCGTCTCGCGGCACATCTCGATGCGGTAGTCACGCGAGAGCCGGGTGGTACCGCGATCGGCACCATGCTTCGCTCGGTCATGGCCGACCCATCGAATACACATCTCTCACCGCGCGCCGAAGCTTTGATGATGGCTGCCGATCGCGCCCAACACTTGCACGAGCTCGTGGTACCGACTCTCGAGTCTGGTCGGCATGTGGTCAGCGACCGCAGTCTCTATTCATCGTTGGCGTACCAGGGCTACGGGCGCCAACTTGATCTCGCTGAACTACGTCGGTTCAACGATTTCGCGATCGTCTCTCGGTGGCCAGATCTCGTCGTATATATACGTGTCGAACTCGACGTCGTGCGCGGACGGCTGGAAAAGCGCGACACCGATCGGTTCGAACGTGAGGATGATGGGTTCTTCCTGCGAATCATCCAAGGTTTCGATGAGCTTGCGGCGGCCGAACCCGACCGATGGCTGGTAGTTGACGGTGCCCCTCCGAAGGACGAACTTGAACTCATCATCCGACGTGGAGTCACGGAGCGACTCGGTTTGTGACGAGCGTCTGGGATGCCGTGGTGGGTCAGGATGCGGCTGTCACGCGACTGCGGCTGCTCGCGGAGCGACCCACTCACGCCTACCTCTTCGTTGGTCCGGAGGGTGCAGGTAAAGAAACCGCTGCCCGGGCCTTTGCTGCACGCCTCGTCAGCGGGTCGGAAGATGTCTCATCACGAACTGCCGACCTCATCATGCGTGGTTCGTTCGTCGATGTCACTGAAATCGTGCGCGAGGGAGCGGCAATAGATAGCGAAGAGGCTCAGGCAATCGTGCAAGCCGCCGTACTCACTCCGACTGAGGCGACCCTGCGTGTCGTGATTGTGCACGAAGTACATCTCATGCGCGACAACACTGCCGCGCGACTACTCAAGACCTTCGAAGAACCAAACGAACAGCTGGTGTTCATCCTGCTCACCGACCAGTTGTTGCCCGCACTCGAAACCATCGCATCGCGATGCGTGATTGTGAACTTTCCCGCATTGCCACACTCAGTGATCATCGAACAGCTCCGCCGCGAGGGATCCTCGATCGAAACCGCTACTCGCGCTGCGCGCTCCGCGGGAGGAAGTCTCGAGCGTGCTCGAATTCTCGTGACTGACTCTGCTCTTGCCCAACGACAGGCGGCGTTTGCCGCAGTGCCCTATCAGCTCGACGGCAGCGGCGCTGCAGTTGCCAAGGCCGTCGAAACGGTGAACGCTCTACTGGAGCGTGCGGCGGAACCCTTGCTTGCCCAACAGGAGGCCGAACTCGAGGCGCTTGAAGAACGAGTCAAGATGGTCGGTGAGCGAGGTAGTGGCCGTCGAGCACTTGCTGAGATGCACAAACGCCAGTTGCGCAAGTTCAAGACTGACGAACTGCGCGAAGGTCTGTCACTGATCGCATCCGAGTATCACAAGGTGGTCGTCAGTCTCCAGGATGGCGTCGACCCCGCGATTTACGCACGAGCAGTTCACGATGTACACGACGCGATCTCGGCGATGTCACTCAACGTCAACGAGACGCTGCTGCTCCATGCCCTCTTCGGCAAGTGTCCGTCTCTCAACATGATTGCAGGCCGGCGCGATCTCATCGAGGCATGAGATGAGGGTGGGCGTCCTGGTCGTCGCATACGAGGCGAGCGCAACACTCGAAGCCGTACTCAACCGCATCCCGAAAGACTTTCAATCGTCAATTACGAGCATCCTCGTCTGTGACGATGCGAGTTCCGACGATACCTACCAGGTTGGGATGCGTGTGAAGCAAGCCCGTCCCGACCTGCCGCTGCATGTCATACGCCGACCGGTGAACCTGGGGTACGGCGGAAACCAGAAGGCGGGTTATCGCTGGATGATTGACAATGGTCTTGATGCAGTCGTACTACTGCACGGCGACGGCCAATACGCCCCAGAGTTCCTGCCAAAGATGGTGGCGCCGATCATCGCTGGTGATGCAGACGTGGTCTTTGGTTCTCGGATGCTTGAGCCGGGTGCTGCTTTACGCGGTGGAATGCCAAGGTACAAGTACTTCGGTAACAAGATTCTCACGTTCCTGCAGAATCGCTTGGCTGGAGTGGCACTGAGCGAATGGCACAGCGGATACCGTGCTTATTCAATTCCGTCGTTGGACGGTGTCGGGTTCGAATTGAACGCTGATTACTACGACTTTGACACGCAGATCATCCTGCAAATGATTGAGACTCGTCAGCGAATCGTCGAGATCCCGATTCCCACCTTCTATGGGGATGAACTCTCACGTGTGAACGGCATTCGCTATGGATGGCGTATTCTCAGGCACACACTCAGATGGAGACTCGCGCGCTAATTCGACGGCATCCAGCCGCGCTGGCAGCCGTTGCTGGAGGCATCCCCAGTCTGATCGGCACGCGCAACGGAATAGGTCTGAGTTGGGATTCTGCGGACTACATCGCCGTGGGTCTCAGTATGGCCGCCGACCGCGGCGCACTTGATGTGACCGGTCAACCGATGGTGATTCGACCACCCGGATTGTCGAGTCTCGTAACCGTCGGCGATTGGCTGTCGTTGTCACCCGATTCGGTGTTGAGGTTCGTCAACTCACTCAGCATGATGTTTCTCATATGGGCCACGCACCGCCTGTTGGTGCGGGCTGGGACCACTACCCGAATGACCTGGGTCGGAGTGGGCCTCGTTGCTGTAAGTCCGTCATTGCTTGATGTCTTCACGATGGCGTGGTCAGAACCTCCGTTCGTAGCACTCACTCTCGCAGCGCTGCTTCTTGCTACACGCGAGAGGACCTGGCCCTGGGAGTTCGTGATGGTTGCCGTCTTCACAACGCTTTTCTTCGTGCGTTACGTTGGCCCCTTCTTTGCTGCACCAATTGCACTGACAGCGGCGGTCGTACAGATGAGACGGTCGGGGCTCCTGTTGGCAATGCTGAGAAGCGGCTCCGTCCTTGGCTTGTCTCTCGTGCTCCCGTGGCTATGGCTGATGCGCAACAAGGAACTCAGTGGCTATCTCACTGGTTACCGAGAGCCCGGCGGCGGCACGCTCCTTGATCCCTTGAAGACCTTCACGGGAACTCTCGGGAGTTGGCTGATTGCGCGCCCACCACTTCAGGGAAATGGTGGCATCTACCTCAACTGGAACGATTTTTCCACGTATATGAGAGTCGGTGGAGTCGCATTCTGGGTGATCTTGACATTGTTTGTAGCCATCTTCTATGCCACGAAACCACACGTTGCCGGGGCGGTAACGGTGGTTTCTGCTTGCATCGCAGTGATCGTCTTCTACGGAGGCTTTTCGATCTACCGATTCGTCTACTCCGAATTGGGCCCACTTGACTCTCGCATGATGATCGGACTGTACGTTCCATTCATTGTCGTGCTCGTTGTGACGACGCAACACCTGGCTCATCAACTTCCACAACGCGTGAGACGACCTGGCGCGATTCTTGCCAGTGCTTGCGTCGCCGGAGTTCTCATCGTTCACGGCTCAACATTGGTGCGAGACACATCAAGGTTCGGCGAAACGGGCCGACATTGGGGATCCGTCGCATTCCAAACTGCTCCGATACATCAATTCATCACGTCCTTGCCTGAAGACGCCGCGCTATACAGCAATGAGCCGCAGAGTTTGTTTGCGGCAACATTTCGCTGGCCGATTCGAAATCAATACCAATATGATCGGCCGATTCTTGTGCCGTGCACCGATCGATACTTCGTATGGTTCAACCAAACATTCCTGCCGGACAACAAACCGATTGGGGCCGATGTCGTCTATGAGGACTCTTGGGGACAGGTTCTCTACCTCGACTCATGCAAGACCGACCTCGCACGTTTCTGGCCGTGAACCAAGCGGTAGCGTGTTGAGCCTCGCCCGAGTGGCTCAGTGGTAGAGCAACGCACTCGTAATGCGTAGGTCGCGGGTTCGATTCCCGCCTCGGGCTCCAGTGCTATTGGCGCGCTCGGGAAGACTCGAACTTCCAACCTTCTGATCCGTAGTCAGATGCTCTATCCATTAAGCTACGAGCGCTAGCGACCTTTGATGCTATCGCTTTACGGTCGCCACGAACTCGTCCACCACGGTCGCCACGAGTTGCCGTTGCGCTTGTAGAGGTTGAAAGCGGCTTCAGTGTTGATGCGCGGATCGAGCAACTGCGACGGGTCGGTCACACCGGTGCGCTCGAGCCACGGTCGGTGTACCGTCCAGTAAATCTGAAAGAGTCCAACACAACAGTCGTTGCGGCCGCCGACAACACCCGGCACCAGATTGCTCTCGCGTCGTGCAACGAACAGAGCGTTTTCTTCAAGATCATCCGGCCATACTTCGCGGATGATTGCCACCACTTCTCGACGAGAGTAGGTCGTGGTGGGCTGCGTGATTTTGGGTTGCAGCGACACGCAGATGCGGTCACCGACGAAGATCGGAGTGGAGGTCCTTGCGGAGTTCATCTGCAACAAACTCTTCAACGGCACGTCGAAGCGGGCGGCGATTCTCGTCCATGAATCGTTGGCCTTCGCAGTATGACGTTGCGTGCAGGTTGCTGCTGCGGCTGGGCTCAACGGAAGAAGCATTCCAAACGAAGCAATGACAACAGCGGTCGCCAGCATGTGGCGGAGAGGGAGGGATTTGAACCCTCGGTCCGGTGAACCCGGACAACGCCTTAGCAGGGCGCCCCATTCGGCCACTCTGGCACCTCTCCAACTTGCACGAATCGCAGGACGATCCGCCCCGTAAGCGTACTGACTCACGTGATTGGCGGAACGAGAGGGATTCGAACCCCCGAGCCTTGTGGGCTGCCTGTTTTCAAGACAGGTGCAATCGTCCGCTCTGCCATCGTTCCGTTCGTAACGCTATCTCTGATTACTTGTCGATTGTCGAACGAATAGCGCGCAGCCAATCATCAGCGTCACGCCAACGTTGGTCGGCACGCTCACGAACCGATTGCGGATGCTTGCTTGCGGCTGGATACGAACCGAGGAACTTGACGTCACCTTGTTTGGTGCGTAGGTCGCGCAATGCATCGGCGACGACTTCGTCGGAGACATGACCGTCTGCATAGATGATGAAGCAGTAGTCGCCGAGTACGCCCTGCTTGGTGGGGCGACTCAGGAGCTGCGACAGATTGATACGTCGCGCTGCGAACTCCTGCAGAATCCCGACCAAACTGCCGGGCTCGTCGGCCCGTTGAAATACGACGATGCCGGTCTTGTCATTGCCTGTACGAGGCGGAATTCGATCCTTGGCAACGAGCACGAACCGCGTCTGGTTGTTGTCGTGATCGGCGATGTTGCGTTGCAAGACATCGAGGCCGTAAAGCTGGGCTGCAGCCTCGGGCGCAATGGCCGCAGTTCCAACCTCATCATGAGAAGCCACTTGTCGTGCCGCTTCGGCCGTGGAATGCGACGCGCGAATCTCCACGTTGGGTAGTTCCTTGCGAAGGAATGCATGACATTGCGCAGTCGCAACGGGAATCGAGAGCACTGTCTTGACGTCGCCGATCTTCGTTCCGGGACGAGCGAGCAAACAATGCTGGATGTCGAGTACCACTTCTCGTTGGATGAGCAGATCGTGGTCGAACACCAATGCATCTTGGGTGAAGTTCACCGTGCCTTCGATTGAATTCTCGATGGGTACGAACCCGAGATCGACTTCACCTGCTGCGACGGCATCGAGCACGTCGGGCACCGTTCGAAACGGCACGCGCTCAAGCACCGCCAGGTCGGGCTGGGTGACGAGAGCTTGCTCGGTGAACGTGCCAGCGGGCCCGAAATAGCCGATGCGACGCGTTTTCGTCACCCGTCCAAGGCTACGAGCCAGCGATAGCCTGCCACTCATGTTCGAATACGCGGCGTTCAATCCGTTCAACGCAAGCCCCGAGGGTCTGGCCGCTGAGCTGACACGCAAGTCGGCCGAAGGCTGGGAAGTCGTGTCAATCACCACCACCAATGACGGACGATTCTGTGCGTTCTTGCGAAGACCAGCAGCGCAACGCACGACCACGTCTGCGACCACTGCGACACCGGTAACCGCGGGCGAGCCCGGGTATGGTTCCGCAACCGTCACAGGCGCAGCGAATCCGACCGTGCCAGCGGCGTGGTACAAAGACCCATCCGGTCGATACGAACTTCGCTACTGGAACGGCTCCACGTGGACCGAGCACGTCGCACGCGGTGGTCAGCAGTTCACGGACCCGCCAGTTGCCTGATACGCCCATGCGGGCGACTTCTCTCGGCCACGCCGGGATCCTCATTCGATGCCGCCAAGCGTCAATCGTGTGCGACCCCTGGTTCGTGCCCGCATTCCTCGGATCGTGGTTTCCTTTCCCGCGCAACGACCGTCTCGACGACGAGATCATGGCGGTAGTTCGCAAACCTGACTACCTGTACATTTCCCACTTGCATGGCGACCACTTCGACGAGACGTTTCTCGCCGAACAGGTCGACAAATCGACGCGTGTGTTGCTCCCCGACTTCCCCACCGACGAATTGCGCAGACGACTGACACGGCTTGGCTTCAGCAATTTCATCGTCACAAAGGATGCTGAGGAGCTCGACCTTGGTGACGGGTTGCGGGTAGCCATTCATATCGAGTCATCGGTAACCGATGGCCCCGGCGGCGACTCGGCAATCGTCGTGAGTGATGGCGTGTCACGGCTGGTCAAC
>JBJTOX010000042.1:0-13632 GCA_046074785.1 Actinomycetota bacterium | reverse complement strand
CCTCGGCCGCACGGGCGTGGCTGATCGCCTCGATCGTCTGTGGCATCACGCCGTCGTCGGCTGCGACCATCAACACGACGATGTCGGTGACCTGTGCACCGCGTGCGCGCATCTTGGTGAATGCCGCGTGACCCGGGGTGTAGATGAAGGTGATCATCTTGCCGTTCTTTTCGACTTGGTATGCGCCGATGTGTTGGGTGATGCCACCCGCTTCACCGGCGACGACGTTCGCCTCGCGAATGCGGTCGAGCAACGTCGTCTTACCGTGGTCGACGTGACCCATCACGGTGATGACCGGGGGTCGCGGCTGCTGCATCGTCGGATCATCGTCGTCGGAGTCGTCGAAGAGCGCCTGCAGTTCCATCTCTTCTTGCTGGCCCGGATCGACGAGGATGAGTTCGGCGCCGACCTCGAGCGCGAAGAGTTCCATCTGCTCGTCGGCCAGCGACATCGTGGCGGTGACCATCTCGCCCTGTTCGAGCAAGAAGCGCACCACATCGGCTGCACCGCGGTTGAGTTTTGGTGCGAACTCTTGTGCCGACGAACCACGCTCGACAACGATCGGACCTTCAGGAACCGGAGCAGAACTCGGAACGTATTGGGTTGGCTGCAGTGCCTGCAGCTGTTCCATGTCTTTGCGACGTTGTTCGCGCGTCTTCTTGCGAGGACCACGACGTTGACCGCCACCGCGGGCACCAGGGCCGCGACCTTGTGGTCCACCGATTTGGCGACCAAGACCCGAACCGCGACCGCCACCAGGACGAGCGCTCGGGGCGCCTGGGCGCTGACCTGGGCCACCGGGACGCGGGGCCGAACGACCAAGGCTTGATGACGAGAAACGACCCATACGACCCGTCGGGCCAGAACGTGGCGCTCCGCCACCTGGACGCGGACCACGCGCATCGCCGGCACCTGGGCGACGAGCGGGCGGTGGTGGAACACGATTGTTGCCTGGCGGCGGCGGAATCACTCGCCCACCAGCGGGCACGACGCGCGGGCCACTCGGCGGAGTGCCAGGCGGTGGCACCGGTGTGCCGGGTGCGGTGCCGGTCGGACGCTGTGCGGGAGGTCGACTCGTGACGCTTGCACCAGGACGTGACGACACGACGCGCGGTGCAGAAGAGATGGTCGGTGCAGCTGGCGCAGCAGGAGCAGCGGGTTCGCTCGGTGCCGACGGCGGCGTGGGAGAAACAGGAGTAGATGCGGGAGTTGACGCTGCAGCCGGTGCTGGTGCTTCGGGTTGCGGCGCAGGTGTAGCAGGTGCAGAAACGGTTTCGACGGCGGCCGGCGCAGCGACTTCGGCGGTGTCGGTCTTCTTCTTGGCGCGCGACTTGGCCGGCGCCTTTTTCTCCTTTGCTTCACCGTCAGCCGGTTCGGCTGCCTTCTTCGTCTTCTTCGGCTTGTCGGGTGCCGGCTCGCGCTTCAGACCCTTTTCTTCGGCATGGCGACGTACGCGATCGGCCTGCGCTTCGACCATGCTCGACGACGGTGATGATGCACCGATGCCGATCGAATTGCAGAGATCGACGACCTCTTTCGAGGACATCCCGAGCTCTTTGGCGAGCGTGGAAACGCGTACGTTCTTACCGCTCAAGCGGTGGCACCTCCGTCGGATACCGGAGCAGACGTGTTCTCAACGGTGAGGCCAGCGGCTTCGCTCTCACTCTTCACGTCGAGACGCAGACCGCACAACTGTGCGGCGAGCTTGGCGTTGATACCGGCGCGACCGATGGCAAGCGACAACTGGAAGTCGGGGACGATGACATCGGCTTGCGTGCCGTCGTCGCTGATCTTCACGTCGGTGACCTTGGCCGGCGACATCGCGTTGATGATCATCGAACGCTTGTCGTCGCTGAAGGTGACGATGTCGATCTTCTCGCCACGCAGTTCGGTGACGACGCGCTTGACTCGGTCGCCTCGACCGCCGACGCAGGCGCCGATCGGGTCGATGCGCGGATCGTTCGATGCAACCGCGATCTTGCAGCGCTGACCAGGCTCGCGAGCAATGGCCATGATGCTGACCTGACCGTTGACGATCTCGGGCACTTCCATCTGAAACAGCTTGAAAACAAGGCCCGGATGGCTACGGCTGACGACGACCTGCGTGCCACGGTCGTCTTGACGCACTTCAACGATGAACACCTTGAAGGTGCCATCGCTCGAACCTCGCAGTTCGTTGGGCACCTGCTCGGAGAGCGGCATGATGCCTTCTCCGCCGCTCATGTCGATGATGAGGTACTTGCGCTCGGCGCCGCGATCGGGCATCAAACGAATACGACCGGCGACGATTTCGCCTTCCTTGTTCTTGAACTGGTCGTACTTGCCCTGATACTCCACCTCGCGGATGCGCTGGCTGAGCACGGTGCGGAAGGTGGACGCAGCGATGCGACCGAGTTCGTCGCGGCTCGGTGTGTCGTCGCGCTCGTTGGTCCAGTTGCCGTCGGCATCGACGTCGTAGGCGGTGAAGGTGATTTCCATCGTCTCGGGATTGAGACCGACGATCACTTCCTCTGCCGAGCCCGGACGCTTCTTGTAGGCAGTGGCGAGTGCCTCGACGAGCACTTGCAGCAACGCGTCGACAGAGAGGCCGCGGTCTGCGGCGATCATGCGGACTGCTTCTTTCATGTCTGACTGGTTCACGATGCAACCTCCTTGGTGATTCGGTCGGCTTGGTTCGAACGATCTGACGAGGCAACGTGCTTGCCCTTGGCGCCCTTCTCGGCGGGGCTACCCCACACGAAGACGGTGCGGGCGCGCTCGATGTCGTCGTAGGCCACGCTCAACTCGGTGCCAGTGTCGTCGAGGCAGACGACGATCGAACGCTCGTCGGCGCGCAACAGCGTGCCCTGCAGGCGGCGGCGACCATCGACGGCGTGATGCAGGCGCACCGACACCGGCTTGTTGACCTCGCGCTGGAAGTGCTGCGGTGTGCGCAACGGACGCTCGAGACCCGGGCTCGTGACTTCGAGCGTGTAGCGGCCGGGCATCGGGTCGTTGTGGTCGAGTTCGCGCGACACGAGACGGCTGACGAGAGCGATGTTGTCGAGGGTGACGCCGCCGGGCTTGCCGGGAGGCGTGTCGATGCTGAGCCGAAGCACGCCCGACACCATCTCGATGTCGTAGATCTCGAGGCCGAGGTCGGCGACGACCGGCGCGGCGAGTGCCCGCACTCGGTCAACGACGGTGTCTGCGCTCATCGTGCTCTCGGTCTCCTCGTGTTGTTGCTTCGTACTCGTTCTCACCCCATTACGTCCGAAACATGAGTCAAAAAAAGGCGTGGGTGGTGACCCACGCCTTTGCGGTCTGCACTCATGCTGAACGTAAAAGGACCTCTTCATTGTAGCCGTGCTCAGTAACCTTCTCTTTGCGTGATTCATCGCCTATCAACGCTCTTTGTGCGCACATTGCGCGATGATCCGGCCGAAGCCGAAGTGCCCAGCCACCGCTTGTTGGTGCGTGCCGGATACATCAGGCGAGCCGCCCCCGGTGGCTACACCTGGCTGCCGCTCGGCATGCGGGTGCTGCAGCGCGTCGAGCAGGTGGTGCGCGAAGAAATGAACGCCATCGGTGCGCAAGAAGTGCACTTCCCTGCTCTGTTGCCGCGCGAACCGTACGACGCGAGCGGCCGCTGGACCGACTACGGCCCGAATCTCTTCCGCCTGCAAGACCGTCGCGGCGTCGACTACCTGCTTGGCCCGACGCACGAAGAAATGTTCACGCTGTTGGTGAAGGATTTGTACAGCAGTTACAAGGACCTGCCGGTGTGGCTGTACCAGATACAGACCAAGTATCGCGACGAGGCGCGACCACGCGCCGGGTTGTTGCGCGGACGCGAGTTCGTGATGAAGGACTCGTACAGTTTCGACCTCGACGACGACGGACTGCAGCGCAGTTACGACGCGCACCGCGCGGCATACGTGCGGGTGTTCGAACGACTCGGTCTCGACGTGGTGATCGTGAAAGCGATGTCGGGCGCGATGGGTGGATCGGCGTCGGAAGAATTCCTCGCACCATGCGTTTCGGGTGAAGACACGTTCGTGCGCTGCACGAGTTGCGACTATCGCGCCAACACCGAAGCCGTGCGCATCGGTGCACCGGCCGCCGGCGACACGACGTCAGCACCCGCTGCTCAAGTGGTCGACACGCCGGACACGCCGACCATCGAGACGCTCGTCAATTTGTTGAACTCGCGCGCCGACCTTCAACGCGCCGCCACACCGTGGACCGCCGCCGACACGTTGAAGAACGTGATCGTCACCCTGCGCCACCCCGACGGTCGACGTGAAGCGCTCGCCATCGGAGTGCCGGGTGATCGCGAAGTCGACATGAAGCGACTCGAAGCACTCGTCATCCCCGCAGAAGTTGAACCATTCGCAGAAGGCGACTTCGCCGCGCGACCCGAATTGGTGAAGGGTTATGTGGGGCCAGACGTGCTCGGCGCGGCCAAAGCATCGGGAGTCAGATACCTGCTCGACCCGCGCGTCGTGACGGGAAGCGCATGGGTGACCGGCGCCAACAAGCAGGGTCGTCACGTGGTCAACCTCGTGTGCGGTCGCGACTTCACTGCCGACGGCATTGCCGACGTCGCCGAGGTGCGCAACGATGATCCGTGCCCGCAGTGCGGCGCAAAGATGAGCATCGAGCGTGGTATCGAGATGGGTCACGTATTCCAGTTGGGCCGCAAATACGCCGAGGTACTCGGCCTGAACGTGCTCGACGAAAAGGGCAAACAGCGCACCGTGACCATGGGCTCGTACGGCATTGGTGTGTCGCGAGCAGTGGCGGCGATTGCTGAGGCGTCGCACGACCAACTCGGATTGCGTTGGCCGCGCAGCGTTGCCCCGATGCACGTGCACGTGGTGATTGCCGGCAAGCCCGGAGACGAGACGGCTCCTGCCGCCGAAAAGCTGGCCGCAGAGCTCTCTGCAGCCGGGCTCGACGTGTTGCTCGACGACCGCGACGGCGTGTCGCCGGGCGTGCGGTTCAAAGACGCCGAATTGCTCGGCATGCCGATGATCGTGATTGCCGGACGTGGCGTCGCCAAGGGCGTGCTCGAAGTGCGCGACCGCATCACCGGAACCACGAGTGAAGTGCCGATCGCGGATGCCGCACAGCACGTCATTGCGGCCTGCGCATAGAGGCGTCGTGCTTCGGCTGAAGGGCGTGACACAGCACTATTCGTGGGGCGATCGTTACGCGTTGCCCACGATGCTCGAAATCACCGCCGACGGCCGTCCGTGGGCCGAGATCTGGTACGGCACCCACCCGCGGGGACCCGCACAGATCGACGAGAGTCTGCACACGCCGGCACCCACGTATCTCGCCGACGAAGTCGGTGAACTGCCGTTCATCGTGAAGTTGCTTGCTGCCGCCCAACCATTGTCGTTGCAGACGCATCCGTCGACCGAACAGGCCGTCGCCGGATTCGCCCGCGAAGAGAAGGCTGGCGTGCCGCACGATGCAAAGCACCGCGTGTACGCCGATGATCGCGCGAAACCCGAGATGATCGTGGCGCTCACGTCATTCGAAGCACTGTGCGGTTTCGTGTCGAAGGATCAAGCGGTAGCCGCGTGCAACGCAGCCGGGGCGACCGACGTTGCCGAGCGCGTGGGTCGCGATGGTGTGCCCGCGACTGCGCAGGCAATTTTGCGCGGAGAGAAGTTCGCCGAACCAACCACCCCGAGTGAAGCGATGCGCCAACTCAACGAGCACTACGACGATGCGCGATCGGTCATCGCGTTGTTGATGCACCACGTACGGTTGGCGCCTGGCGAGGCGTTGTATCTCGATGCCGGCAACGTACACACGTACCTGTACGGCACCGCACTCGAAGTGCAGGGCAGCTCAGACAACGTGGTGCGAGCGGCGTTCACCGACAAACACATCGACGTCGACGAGTTCTTCCGAGTGGCGAGTTTTGCGGCAATCACCGACCCGCGCGTGACGCCGTCGCGCATCAACGAGATGTCGTCAAAATACGAGTGCGCTGCCCCGTTTACCGTGATGCGCCACGAAGTCAACGGCACGTTCGCCTTGACGGCCAATCGTGAGCACACCATGGTGGTGTGTGCTTCGGGCCGCGCAGGCTCATTGACACCTGGTGCCGCCGCCTATGTGGCACGCGGTGAGTCGGTGGCACTCGACGGCACCGCAACGCTGTACACGGTGAGCGCGTGACGTTGCGACATCGCGTCGCCCACGTCATTGGCGCACTGCTTGCGACCACCTGCTTGGCGACCGGTGCGCAGGCCACCACCACGCCAACCACCCCAAAGACGACACTGCTCGTGCTGGGTGACAGCCTCACCTGGGGCTCGAACTATTTCTCGAAATCACAGTCGAGACTCGCCTCGTCCGGCACGTTTCAAAGCGTGGTGGTCGACGGATGGTGGTCACGGCGCATCGGCGGCATCATCTCCACCACGTACTCCGGAACCAACACCTACAAGAAACTCGTCGGCGGCGGCTTGAAGCCCACCGCTGTCATCGTCGCGCTCGGCACGAACGACGTGTTCTTTCTCTCGCGCCCGCGCGAATATGCAACGCTCATCCGAGAACTGATGAACACGATCGGCAACGTACCGGTGGTGTGGGTGAACGTGCACCGAGTCGAATCACCCACCACCAAGCGACGTTCAACCATCTTCAACACCACGTTGGAACGCGTGCTTGCCGAGTATCCGCTCGCAAGCGTTTTCGACTGGGCAACATTGGCCCAGACCACGCCGAACCTGACGGCGTGGGACAAGATTCATCTCACCGATGCCGGCCACGAGGCACGAACCAAGGCTTACCTCGCCATCGCGGGAACACTCGCACAACGGGCAGTCGACATGACGACGACCACGACGACCGCTCCAACAACGACGACACCGCCGAGCACGTCGCCTACGACGACGTTGCCACCGGCAACGACCGTCGCGCCTTAAGACACGGCCTCAGCCGTCGACTGTCTTTCGGATCTCCACGATTTTTTCGGTCGAGTGATTGGCGTCAGCGCCCTGTTCGTCGAGCAACGCCGAACGGTCACGAGCCGCCTCGCGTTCGGCGATGGTGGTGTCGACGCGCTTCAACGCCGCCTCGACACCGTGCTCGTGGATGTACCCGGCCCAATCGACGAGTGCTTCAACCATCTCCGACTCGGGCACCACGGCAACGTTGCGACCCTTCACGAACAAATGACCGCGCTTGTTTCCGGCGGCAATACCAAGGTCGGCTTCGCGCGCTTCACCCGGGCCGTTGACGACACAACCCATCACTGCAATCTGCAACGGCAGTTGTTTGTCGTCGAATGCGTCTTGAGCGCGCTTGGCCACCTCGATCACATCGATCTCGGCACGACCGCAACTCGGGCAGGCAATGAGGTCGACGTTCTTCCGCTCGCGCAAACCGAGCGACTCGAGCAACTGACGACCGGCGCGCGCCTCTTCGACCGGGTCGGCGGTGAGGCTGTAGCGAATGGTGTCGCCGATGCCTTCGAGCAACAACGTGGCGATGCCGGCAGTGGCCTTCAACAACCCCCCGGGTAGCGGGCCGGCTTCAGTCACACCGAGATGCAGCGGGTGGTCGGTGACTTCACTCAACTTGCGATACGCCTCCACCATGAGCGGCACATTCGACGCCTTCACAGAGATCTTGATCTGGTCGAAACCGACCTCGTCGAAGTAACGCATCTCGATTTGCGCCGACTCGACCATGGCATCGGCGGTGAGTCCGCCGTACTTCTCGTACAACGCCGGGTCGAGCGAGCCGCCGTTCACGCCGATGCGAATCGGAACGTTGCGGTCGAGAGCCTCTTTGGCCACCGTCTTGATGTGCTCTGGTTTGCGAATGTTGCCGGGGTTGAGTCGCAGGCCGTGCACACCCGCCTCGAGCGCGGCGAGCGCCATCTTGTACTGGTGGTGAATGTCGGCAACGATCGGAATCGGCGAACGCGGAACGATTTGCGCGAGACCTTCGGCGGCTTCGATTTCGTTGCAGGTGCAGCGCACGATGTCGCAGCCGGCAGCTGCCAGCGCATAAATCTGCTGCAACGTGCCCTCGACGTCGGCGGTCTTGGTGATGGTCATCGACTGCACGCTGATGGATGCGTCGCCACCGACGGCAACCTTGCCGACGTGAATCTGTCGCGTCTTTTTCCGTGGATACTGCGACGGCACTGCAGGTTGGTTCGTCATGCGGGCTGGTGTCGGTGTGTCGGTAGGTGGAAAGGAGTGGCAGGTGCTCGATCAGAACAATGGTTGCGTGATGTCGAGATACAAGCCTGCCACGAGCAGAATGACGAGCAGTGCCACAACGGCCGTGGCTACCGGGGCCAACTTGCGCACATCGGCGTGGTAACGGGTGGTGCGGGTCGACCGCAGGCGTTCATAGATCGCTACGGCCGCGTGTCCGCCGTCGAAAGGCAGGAGTGGGAACATGTTGAAGACCCCGACGAACACGTTCACCGCTGCGAGCAAGAGCAGCACGCCCTTCCACCCTTCTTCACGACCGATCTCGCCGCCCACCTGGCTGGCACCCACCACGGTGCTGGGGCGGGTCATCGGGTCGGCTTCTTCGCTGGTGACGTTCCTAGCGATGTTCACCGGATTGAGCACCGTAAACACGCCACGTACCGACTGCGCGGCGGTCGAGCCGACATCTTGTACGGCTCGCACCACGGCCTCGCCCGCACCGAGTTGCACGTAGTCACGTGACCAACCCGCCACACCAAAGAATGCGCGAGCCTCGGGGGTGTCTTCGGTGCCGGGGAATGTGGTGAGCGTGGGTGAGACCGTGAATGTCTCGCCATCGCGATCGACCACCACCGTGACGGTGTCACCGGGACGATTCGCACGTACTGCACTCACGAAATCAGAGGAGGTTGCAACCGGCACCCCGTCAAACGACACGATGATGTCGCCCGCGCGAATGCCGACCGACTCTGCCGCACTGCCGGTGTAGGGCTGATCCATGACTTCGACACGACCCGTTTCGCCGTAACGGCCCGCAGTGGAATAGACACCTGCGAACAACGCGAGCGCGATGACTGCATGCATCAACGAGCCGGCGGTGATGACGAGCAGTCGCTTGGGGAACGACTTCGAGCAGTAGGCGCGATCTTCATCTTGCGGATCGGTTTCGTCGAGATTGTTCATGCCAATGATGCGAACGAACGCACCGACCGGGAACGCACGAAGGCCGTATTCGACTTCGCCGCGCTTCCATGCGAGCAGGCGCGGACCGAAGCCCATGTAGAACTGGGTCACTTTCATGCCGGTGAGGCGTGCCGTGGAGAAGTGCCCCACTTCGTGCAAGAACACCGAGATGACGAGTCCGATGACGAACACCAGAGTCCACACGTTGTTGAACCCTAGCCACGCGAGCAACGCAACGATGACCCCGATGCCGAGCACAGAGGTGGAGAGAGGGACTCGTTCTCCTGAATCTTTGGTGGGGTCGCCACCACCGCCGACGAGATCGTCACGGACGCGGGAGTAGAAGTTGCTCACGCGGTTACGGTACCTGCCGCGTGTGCGAAAGAATCGACGATGCCGCGTGCAATGCGTCGCGCCTCGGCATCGGCAGCCAACACATCGTCAGCCGAATTGAGCGGAGCCCGGTCGTGGCGCTGCAAGGTGGCATCGTTCACTTCGGCGATCTGCAGCCAGGAGATTCGTCCTTCGAGGAACGCCTCTACTGCGATTTCGTTCGCCGCGCTGAGCCAGGCGGGGGCTGACCCACCCGAGCGTCCCGCTGCATAGGCGAGATCGAGACAGCCGAACGTCGCGCGATCGGGAGTCTCAAAGTCGAGACGCTGCAACTGTTTCCAATCGATGAGACCGAAGGGCACGTCGAAGCGTTCGGGCCAAGCGATGGCGTAGGCAATGGGCAGCTTCATGTCGGGCAGCGACAACTGTGCGATGGTGGCACCGTCGCTGAACGTGACCATCGAATGAATGATCGACTGCGGGTGCACGACCACATCGATGCGGTCGTAGGCGACACCGAACAGCTCGTGCGCCTCGATGACTTCAAGACCCTTGTTCATGAGCGTCGATGAGTCGACGGTGATCTTCGGGCCCATCGACCATGTCGGGTGAGCGAGCGCAGCAGCAACATCGACCGTTGCCAAGTCGGCGCGGGTCTTGCCGCGAAACGGTCCGCCGCTCGCCGTGAGCAACAACTGGTGCAGTTCGCGACCCGGCGACTCGCTCGAGCGCAGGCATTGGTGCACCGCACAATGCTCACTATCGACCGGCACGATCGTTGCGCCAGGCGTCTTGCGCAACGGCTGCACCACCGGCCCGGCGGCGATCAAACTCTCCTTGTTGGCGAGGGCCAGACGCTTGCCACGACGCAGCGTCTCGAGGGTTACGGGAAGCCCTGCGAAACCCACCACCGCATTCACCACGACGTCGGCGTCGGCGACGATGTCGGCAACGTCGGCGACGAACTGCACGGTGCGAAACTCGGCCGCCAACCGACTTCGCACTGCTTCGTCGACCACGGCCACCACTCGCGGCTTGTGCAGCGCGATCTGTTCGCGAAGCACTTGCTCGTTCGACGACGCAGCAAGCGCAACGATCTCGTAACGACCGCTCGAACTTGCTACGACATCAAGCGTCTGGCGACCGATCGAACCAGTGCTGCCCGCGAGGGCAACTTTCACCGTCACGGTGTACGCGAGTCAGCTCGCCCAGGGAGCGAGCGTTACTGCGAGGTAGTACACCGCGGGCAGCGCAAAGAGCACTCCGTCAAAACGGTCGAGCACACCGCCATGGCCCTTCAGCAACGTGCCGAAGTCCTTCACGCCGAGCGATCGCTTGAGCAACGACTCGAACAAGTCGCCAAGCGGCCCCATGATCGAAATCACCGCGGCGAGCAGCAGCCAGTGCATGAGCGTCTCCCAGGTGTCGCTTTGCATGCCGAGCACGATCACCACGCAGAACGTGGCGATGGTGCCGCCGATGAGACCTTCGACGGTCTTGTTGGGGCTGATTGCCGGGCGCAGCGGAGTGCGACCGATCGCCGAACCCACGAAGTAGGCGCCAATGTCATTGGCGGCGATACCCATCACGGCCAGGAACAAGGTGTCGGTTCCCATGTTGGGCAGTGCAGGGTCGATGGTGGACATGCGCAGGATCATGCCTGCAAAACTGCCGAGAACGCCGACGTAGGCAACTCCGAGCATCAGCATTCCGATGCTGGTGACCGCGCCGGCCTGGTCGTCGTTCGATCCGACGAGCGTGATGGCCCCGGCCAAGAACGCAAATGCCACGACCAACGAAATTGCGACGGTGCCCATGTAATAAGCGGCAAGCGGCGCAAGCAGGCAGGCGACAACGCCGACGATCATCGGTGCCTGTATTCCCTTGGCGGTTGACTGTGTGAAGAACTCGAGTGAGGCCAAGCCAATCACCACGATGACGAGCGCCATCACTGCCGCCGGACTGATGAACGAGGTCACTACGAACAGCGCGGCGAGTATCGCACCGACGATGACCGCCGAACTGAGATTGCGATCGTTGCCGACAGGGCGCGGCTGCGTACCCGAGTCGCTGCGCTCCGGGCGCTGACGACGCACTTGCGCCGGACGCACTGCGGCGGGTCGACGAGGTGAACGGTCACCAACGCTCGGACGACGCGTTTCGCTGGTGGCGGGGCGCATCGTCGGATGCGTGTCGGAAGGACGACGTGCCCGCGAGTCGCTGGGGTCGCTACCGATGCGAATGCGGCCATCGACCGGGGGCCGGCTGACGGGCGGTGGTGCGGCGGTCGGGCGGCTTGCATCACGCGACACATCGCGAGTCGGGCGGCTTGCGTCACGAGTCGGGCGACTCGGGTCGCGCGGTGATGGACGGCTGGGGTCACGCGGCTGCACGCCGAAACGCGGTGACTCCCCCGTCGGGGCCTCGCTCCAGTGCGGCAGTTGGGCGGTGTCGGTGGAATCCACTCGAATTGCCGGCGCCGAATCGTCGGAGTCGGCGAACTTCACCACACCGAACTCCTCACCGAAGTCGAGCGTGTTGTCTCGCGTGGTGTCACGGGTGTTGTCACGAATTTCTCCCGTGGTTTCGTCAGACCCGGTGTCGTCGCGTCGATCGTCAGACATTGTCAGACCTCCATCACTTCTTGTTCTTTGCGCACTGCCGCCTTGTCGATCGCGTCGACGTTCTCCTGCGTCATCTTTTCGAGATCTTTCTCGGCACGCTCGAGTTCATCTTTGGAGATGTCACCATCCTTCTCGGCGGTTTCCAATGCCTTACGTGCGTCGCGGCGCGCGTTGCGCACCCCAACCCTTCCCTCTTCGGCAATGTTCTTTACGACCTTCACGTACTCCTTGCGGCGTTCTTCGGTGAGCGCCGGGAATGCAAGACGTATGACTTGACCGTCGTTGCTCGGGTTCACTCCGAGGTTGGCGGCGCCGAGTGCCTTTTCGATTGCGGCGATGGCGGTGCGGTCGTGGGGCTTCACCACGAGCAACCGGGCCTCGGGTACTTGAAAGCTGGCGAGCTGCTGGAGCGGCACCGGAGCACCGTAGTAGTCGACGTTGATCTTCTCGATGAGGGCGGCGGACGCACGTCCCGTTCGCACGGCGACGAATTGATGCTGCACGTGCTCGACTGCCTTTTGCATCATCTCGAGCGACTCGAGCAACGTCTCGTCGATCACGCGACTAGCGTACCGATTTCTTCGCCCTTGAGAATCGCGCGCAGATTTCCCTTCTGCAGAAGGTTGAACACCACGATGGGCAGCTTGTTGTCCATGCAGAAGGTGATCGCGGTTGAATCCATCACGCGCAGACCCTTGTTGATGACTTCGAGGTGCGACAACTTCGAGAAACGAGTCGCCGTCTTGTCGAGCTTCGGATCGGCGGAGTAGATACCGTCTACCCCGGAGTGGGTGCCCTTCAGGATTGCTTGGGCTTCGATTTCAGCGGCGCGCAGCGCAGCTGCAGTGTCAGTGGTGAAGAACGGGTTGCCGGTTCCACCAGCGAGGATGACGATGCGTCCCTTCTCGAGATGACGCTCGCATCGACGACGTATGTATGGCTCGGCAACTTTGGGCATCTCCACGGCGGTCATCACGCGCGAGTGCTGACCCACGCGCTCGAGCGCATCTTGCAATGCGAGACCGTTGATCACCGTGGCGATCATTCCCATGTAGTCGGCCTGCGCCTGATCCATGCCGCGGCCACTGCCCTTGGTACCGCGCCAGAAGTTGCCTCCGCCAACGACCACGGCGATGTCGACACCGAACTCTTCGCGGGCGTCCTTCAGTTCGCCGGCGAGTTGCGCCAGAACGTCGTTGTCGAGACCGAAGCCCGACTTTTCGGCGAGTGCCTCACCCGACAATTTCAATACCACGCGCTTCCAGCGGGGCTGGGTGCGTGGTGACATGCCGTCCTTGAGATTACCCGATTTCGATTTGCGAGAACCGCACGATGGTGGCCGAGCCGATGACTTGCTGGACGGACTTCTTGTCGTCCTTGGCGTACGGCTGCTCGAGCAGGCAGAGGTCCTTGAAGAAACCGTTCAACTTGCCGTCGACGATCTTGCCGATTGCCGCCTCGGGCTTGCCCTCGTTGCGGGTGGCGGTTTCGAGCGTTGCGCGCTCGGCGGCCACCACGTCGGCCGGAACTTCGTCACG
>JBJTOX010000041.1:0-17702 GCA_046074785.1 Actinomycetota bacterium | reverse complement strand
CTTGGGCTCGATGCCCCGTTCCTTGTTGTACGCAATCTGTTTGTCGCGACGGGCATTGGTGAGCGCGATCGCCGACTCCATCGCCGCCGTGCGCTTGTCGGCATACATGATGACCTGCCCATCGACATTGCGGGCGGCTCGGCCAATGGTCTGAATGAGCGATGTCTCACTTCGCAAGAAGCCTTCCTTGTCGGCATCGAGGATCGCCACCAACGACACTTCGGGAAGGTCTAGGCCCTCGCGGAGCAAGTTGATCCCCACCAACACATCGAATTCACCGAGTCGCAACGCCCGCAGAATCTCGATTCGCTCGATTGTGTCGATGTTGGAGTGCAGGTAGCGCACGCGCAAACCCTGCTCGAGCAGATACTCGGTGAGATCCTCCGCCATCTTCTTGGTGAGGGTGGTCACCAGAATTCGGTCGCCCTTCTCGACACGCTGCCGAACGTTGACGATGATGTCGTCGATCTGACCTTTGGTCGGCTTCACGATGACTTCGGGGTCCACGAGTCCAGTCGGGCGCACGATCTGCTCCACCACATGAGAAGAATTCTGAAGCTCGAACTTGGCGGGTGTGGCCGACATGAAAATGCACTGGTTGACACGTTCGAGCGTCTCTTCGAACTTCAGCGGTCGGTTCTCCATCGCACTCGGCAGACGAAAACCGTGTTCTACCAGAGTGCCCTTGCGGGCTCGGTCGCCGGCAAATTGGCCGTACAACTGCGGCACCGCAACATGGCTTTCGTCGATAACCAGCAGATAATCGTCCGGGAAGTAGTCCAGCAAGGTGAACGGCGGTTGCCCGAACGAGCGACCATCGATGTGCATCGAATAGTTCTCGATGCCGTTGCAGTATCCCATTTCTTGAATCATCTCGATGTCGTACCGAGTTCGCATTCCGAGACGCTGGGCCTCCAACAACTTGCCGTTGGCGTTGAAGAGCGCCAGACGTTCAGCCAGTTCAGCTTCGATGCGTTCGATGGCCGCACGCATGCGTTCTTCACCGGCCACGTAGTGGGTGGCCGGAAACACAACAACTTCACTGGGCGATGAGAGTGTTTCGCCGGTGACCGGGTCAACGATGGTGATGCGATCCACGGTGTCGCCGAACATCTCAACTCGGGTAACGCACTCTTCGTATGCGGGATGCAGTTCGATGGTGTCGCCGCGAACGCGGAAATTGCCGCGACCCAGCGCCGTGTCATTTCGTTCGTACTGCAGGTCCACTAATCGTCGCAGGATGCTCTGCTGGTCGTAGTCGACTCCTTGATGCAGTTCGAGCAAGTGCCCGCGGTACTCGTCGGGGTCGCCCATTCCGTAGATGCAGCTCACCGAGGCCACGACGATGACATCGCGACGAGTGAGTAACGCGGCCGTGGTGCTGTGGCGTAGACGATCAATTTCGTCGTTGATCGATGAATCCTTTTCGATGTATGTGTCGCTCGACGGAATGTATGCCTCGGGTTGGTAGTAGTCGTAGTACGACACGAAGTACTCGACCCGATTGTTGGGGAAGAACTCGCGCATCTCTTGTGCCAGCTGGGCAGCAAGACTCTTGTTCGGAGCCAGGATCAGCGTTGGTCGCTGCACCTTCTCGATAGTCCAGGCGATTGTCGCCGACTTACCGGAGCCGGTGATGCCCAGCAACGTCTGAAAGCGGTCACCTCGCTCGATGCCCTCTGCGAGTTGCGTGATGGCCTTCGGCTGATCACCCGCCGGCTGATACTCCGACTCCACCTTGAACGCGTGCTTGGCGCGGGTATCCACCACGCGGCAAGGCTACGAGTCGGGTGATGTGACCACCCGACCGGCGCCGGGGCCAGCCGGTGGCAGTGAACACATCCACGCCCAGGCTTTGCTCACTTGACGAGCAAGGTCGAGTCGAGAGCCGGAGTTGTCGATTATCCAGTCGGCAACGATTCGCCTCGCTGACCGGCTGGCTTGGCGTGCCACTCGTGCGCGCGCGTCGCTCTCGGTGAATCCTCGTTGTGACACCAGGCGTTGAACGGCAATATCGGGGTCGAGATCAACGACGAGTACACCGCTGAGACCGACCCGAGGATTCTCCACCAAGAGCGGAACGTCGAGCACCACGACGGAACGAGTTTCGCGACGCTCTTCGATCTGTCGCATCATCTCGCGTCCCACCGCCGGATGCACGATGGCGTTGAGGTCGGCCAACGCTTGTTTGTCACCAAAGACTCGCTCGGCCAGACGGGTGCGATCGAGGTGTCCGCTGTCCAGCAGAATCTCACTCCCAAAACGTTGCACCATCAACCGCAGCACGTCCTGACCGGGCTGCTGCAATTGCCGAACGATGAGGTCGGCGTCGATGACGACCGCACCATGCGTCGCCAACTGCGACGACACCACGGATTTTCCCGAACCGATGCCGCCAGTGAGACCGACGAGAATCATGCTGTTACCACGCGGATCTGCTGATCACCACGCGGCTACGACGTTCAGGTGTTTGGTTGACCTTCGGCCTGGTACATGTCACCCCACGCCGCTTCGCGCGTTGCGTCGTCTGCACCCACCCAATTGCCCTGTTCGTCTGCCTTGAACTGATCGCGGTATTCCGGCGCGAGTTCGCCGCCCTCGGCCGCCTGCTTGATGGACAGGCTGATACGACGACGAGCCAGGTCGAGATCGATGATCTTGACCCACAACTCCTCGCCGGGCGTCACCACTTGCTCCGGAGCCTCCACGTGGTGTGTCGACATTTCCGAAATGTGCACCAAACCTTCGATGCCGTCGCCGACTTGCACGAAGGCACCGAACGGAACGATCTTCGTGACTCGACCGTAGACCAACTGGTTCACCGCGTGCGTCGAGGCAAATGCCTGCCATGGGTCTTGCTGCGTGGCCTTGAGCGACAGGCTGATTCGCTCACGTTCGTTGTCGATCTCCAGCACCTTGACCTCGACTTCGTCGCCGATCTTCACGATGTCCGCCGGATTGTCGACGTGCTTCCAGGACAGTTCTGACACGTGGATCAAACCGTCCATGCCGCCCAGGTCGACGAACACGCCGAAGGCGACGATCGATGACACGCGACCCTTGCGCGTCTCGCCAACCTTCAAGTTGACGAGGAAGCCATCGCGGCTCTCGCGCTGGGTGGCTTCGAGCACTGCCCGACGCGACAGCACCACGTTGTTGCGGTTGCGATCGAGTTCCAGGATCTTGGCTTGAATCTTCTGACCGACGTACGGCGAAAGTTCTTTGACGCGTCGCAACTCGACCAGCGAGGCCGGCAAGAAACCGCGCAATCCGATGTCAACGATGAGACCACCCTTGACTTCTTCAATGACGAGACCTTCGACGATGCCGTCTTCGTTCTTGACTCGCTCGACATCTCCCCACGCGCGCTCGTATTGCGCACGCTTCTTGGACAGCAACAGACGACCCTCTTTGTCTTCGAGTGTGAGAACGAGGGCTTCAATCTTCTCGCCGAGTTTCACGATGGTGTTCGGGTCGACGTCCTGGCGGATCGTGAGTTCTCGGGCAAGGATCACACCTTCGGTCTTGTAACCGATTTCGAGCAGAACCTCTTCGCGAGTGATGCGCACCACGGTGCCGGATACGAGCTTGCCTTCCTTGATTTCAACGAAGGTGCCGGCAATTTCGTCGGCGAACGATGCATCGCGCTCCGTTACTTTGCGAGGAATGTAGTTTCCGCTTTGATCAAAGGTTCCCATCGCGGATGACGGGGTGAGAGTGGTGTCGGACACGGGTGACTTTCGGTGGATGTGAGAGTAGGGATAGGACATTCCGCCAATAACGGCGGAAGTGTCAGGCTACCTTCGCTCCCGCCCAACTTGCGCCCCAGGAGGCGTTCACCACGAGCGGCACATCGAGTCGGGCCGCATTCATCATCGCATCGATGACCAGGGGTCCAACGAGGCTGCGCTCAGCCGTCGGTACTTCGACGATCACCTCGTCATGCACCTGGAGCACGATGCGACTCTCGAACGAGCCTTCCTCGAGACGGCGATCGATGGCGACGAGGGCGATTTTGAAGATGTCGGCCGCCAAACCCTGGATGCCGGCGTTCATCGCCATGCGGGAAGCGGCGGCATCGACGTTCCGGTTTCCGCCGAATCCTTCGATCTGTCTACGTCGTCCGAACAGCGTCGTCGTGTAGCCGGTTCTCCGCGCCGATGCCACGGCTTGGTCCATGTACAGCTTCACCCGGGGGAACGCCTCGAAGTACGCGTCGAGTATCGCCTTGGCCTCGCCAACCTCGATTCCGAGTCGTTGCGACAACCCGTATGCCTCCATTCCGTAGGCCAGGCCGTAGGAAACCATCTTTGCCCTCGAACGCTGCTCACCGTTCACCTCATTCAACGGCACGTTGAAGACCTGTGCCGCCGTGGCGCGATGAATGTCGACTCCGTCGTTGAAGGCCTTCAGGAGACCTGGATCTTGTGCAAGGTGTGCGATGCAACGGAGTTCGATCTGGTTGTAATCAGCCACGAGAAACTCGCTCCCCTGCTTGGGAACGAACGCCTCTCGGAACACTCGTCCGACCTCGGTGCGTACCGGAATGTTGTGCAAGTTCGGCTGGTCGCTCGACAATCGTCCGGTTCTCGCAACCGTCTGGTTGAAACTGGCGTGAATACGATCGTCGGCCCCGAGCGCCGACAACAAACCTTCGGCATACGTTGCCCGTAGCTTCTCGGTTTCTCGGTACTCCAACAAGGCATCGATGAACTCGGGCCACTCGTCGCGAATCTTTTCCAGGGTTGCTGCATCGGTGCTGAGCTTCTTGGTCTTCGTCTTCTTGCCACCTGTCAGACCGCGCTCTTCGAAGAGAATCTGTATCAGCTGTTTGGTCGAATTCACGTTGAACTCTCGGCCGGCGGTCTTGTGCAGCGATGCAACCAGCGAATCACTCTTGGTGCGTAGTTCGCGCTCGAGAGCAGTCAGGCGCTCTCGGTCGACTCCGATCCCCGCATGCTCCATCTTTGCCAACACGCGAACGAGTGGGAGTTCGGTTTCGAGATAGAGATCGAGCAAGCTCGCTTCGGCGAGTGCGCCGCGCAACACGGGCTCGGCAAGTACAGCCACGGCAGCACCCACGGCGGCCTCGTGGCGCGAAATCTCCGAAATCGAAGAGTCAAAGTTCAATTCACCCTCGCTGGTCGCATCTGCTTCGATGACCCGACGTTTCAGCCAACGCCTGGCGATGTCAGGCGAAGAGTAGGTGCCGCTCTCTGCTTCTGCCAGATAGGCCGCAATCGCCGTATCGAAACGCAATCCACGAACGTCCATTCCACTGTTCAACAACCCTCGCATGACATTGCGACCATCGTTCATCACGAGTCTGCGTGACGTTGCAACGAAGTCCCGGAGCGGTTGCTCGGCGAGCAATCCGATGTCGACGACCAAACACTCAACTTCTCCCTCGGAATTGAACGACCCGCGCGACATGACGAGATGGCTCATTTCGCTTCGGCCTACTTGGCCCGACCACGCGGCTGCAACGCCGACCGACTGATCGTCGTGCGTGAGAGCGTCGAGAAGGTCTGCGGCGCTTTCAATGGGGACCAGTCGACAACGAAGTTCAGTTGACGAGTCGTCGATCGGCCGAGACGAAGAGTCCTGCCCTGCGCCGTTCGTCGCAGTGTCGTGATTCGTCGTTGCGAACCGGTCGAGAAGCGGTCGCCAACGACTGAGCATCGAAGTGAATTCGAGTCGCTCAAAGAGCGCGGCCAAGGCTGCCTTGTCCGGTTTCGGAACATAATCGTGACGCTCAAGCACGATCGGAACGTTGCGAACGAGTTTCATCAACTGCGCATTGCGAACGACGCGTTCACGGGATTTCTTCAACGCTTCCTTGAGTTTGGGTGTCTGCTCGTCGGCATGATCGAACACCGAGTCGAGATTGCCGTAACTCGTAATGAGTTTGGCGGCGGTCTTCTCGCCGACCCCGGGAACTCCCTCGAGGTTGTCACTCGGGTCGCCGCGTAGTGCCGCGTAGTCGGCGTACTGAGCGGGGGTTACCCCGGTTCGCTCCAGGATTCCCGCTTCGTCATACAACGCGTAGTCGGATACGCCGCGCTTGTTGTACAACACACGTACCTGCGGGTCGCGCACCAGTTGGTACGAGTCGCGATCGCCGGTGACGATCAGCAACTCATCTTCATCGGCGAGACGCTCCGAGATGGTCGCGATGATGTCATCACCTTCGTATCCGACGAAGTCGACGGTCTTCACACCGGCGGCAGAGAGCACTTCCTTGATGACATCCAACTGCGAGTAGAGGATGTCGGGTTGCTTCTCGCGTTGCGCCTTGTACTCGGGTGCCTGTTCGTGACGGAACGTCTTTTCTTTTCGATCGAACACCACCACTATGCCGTCGGGTGCGTGGTCCTTCATCAGGGTCGCGAACATCGAACAAAATCCGAACACGGCGTTGGTCACCTCACCATGAACGGTTGCCATGGTGTCGGGCAACGCAAAGAAGGCCCGATACGCCAGCGAATTGCCGTCGAGGGCCATCAATTTCATGGAGTAGGTACGGTCTCGCCCTTCATCACCGACTCGGCAACCTCGCGCATCGTGGTTCGCTTCGACATGGCAAGTTTTTGGATGAAGGCAAATGCGTCCGCCTCCTTCATTCCATGCACGTCGATGAGGCGACCCTTGGCTCGGTCGATCAACTTGCGCACCTCGAGACGCTCGGTGAGTTCGCCAACTTCCGCCGCAAGTGCCTTCGTTTCTGCGTATCGAGCAGTCGCGAGCTCGATCGCCGGAACCAAGTCGGATTTTTGGAACGGCTTTACGAGGTAGGCAACCGCGCCTGCATCACGAGCCTGCTCCACAACTTCCCGTTGGCTGAACGCCGTCAACATCAAGACCGCACAAATCCCTTCTGCCGTGATCTGGCGGGCGGCTTCGATTCCGTCTAATCCCGGCATCTTCACGTCGAGGATGACGAGATCCGGACGAAGACTTCTCACCAATTCGACCGCTTGGTCTCCCCGACCTGCCTCACCCACGACCGAGTAACCCTCTTCCTCGAGTAGTTCGCGGAGGTCCAGCCGGATGATCGCCTCGTCTTCGGCGATGACGATGGTGGTCACGAAGCGACTCTAGAACTTCTCGCGACCAAGACGGTCGAGCAGTTCGTCCTGTTGCCGCTCCAAGTCGGTGATTCTCGCCTCAAGGTGCTGCACATGGTGAGCCAACGCCATGTAGTGACCCTGCGACTCACGATGAATGGCTTCGGCGCTCGGCGTCTCTGCGACAATCGCCCGCAATTCTGCGTCGGCGGCATCGTCGCTCACCACCTCCAATTGTTCCTTGCTCACCCGCAGTTCCTCGCGCAACTCGCGCAAGGTTGCACCGCAGCGTGCCAAACGATGACGAGTGAGGCGTTCGTTGATACCCATCGGTAACTGCACGCTCATGGGAGGCATCAGCCTACGAGCGATGCATTGTGCCCGAGGTGGGAGTCGAACCCACACGCCCTTACCAGGCAACGGATTTTGAGTCCGTCGCGTCTGCCATTTCGCCACTCGGGCAACGCTGAGTCGTCAGGCTACTGACGAGTGCGAGCCCATCACGATGCTTTCTCGTAGCCTGTGCTCGACGCTCACGCGCCGACAGGGAGGTCGTTTCGTTGCTCGCGTTCTTGTTTCCTGGTCAGGGCTCGCAACGTCCCGGGATGGGGCGTCCTTGGGCGCATCACGAAAGTTGGGAGCTCGTCGATGAGGCCTCGGCAATATCCGGTCGTGATGTCGGTCGACTCTTGCTCGATGCCGACGCCGATGAACTGAAGGACACCCGCAACGCCCAACTCACGACGTTCGTCAGCAGTCTGATGGTGCTCGACGCAGTCGAGCGACTCGGCATCGAGCCGAGCATCTGCGCAGGTCACAGTCTCGGCGAGTACACCGCGCTGACCGCCAGCGGATCGCTCGGATTCGATGACGGCGTACGTCTCGTTCTCGAGCGCAGCGATGCGATGCACGCGGCGGGGGTCGAGTCGCCCGGCGTGATGGCTGCGGTGCTGGGGCTCGACGACGATCATGTCGAGGTGGCCTGCCGCCGTGCCGACGACCAGGTGTGGGTTGCCAACTACAACGCACCGGGCCAAGTGGTCATCGCCGGATCACCCGCCGGAGTGCAAAAAGCATCCGACCATGCCAAAGACTTGGGTTCCAAGCGGGTGATGTCACTGCCGGTATCGGGAGCGTTCCATACGCCGTTCATGACCCCAGCCCGCGAACGCTTGCGAGCCGCGATCGCCGCAGCACGTCCTCGCGACACCGACGTTCCGATCGTTTCCAACGTCGATGCACTCAATCATCACACCGGTGACGAGTGGGCGGGCTTGCTCTCTGCCCAACTCTGCAGCCCCGTGCGTTGGAAGCAATCCCTGCTCCATCTGCAGCAACAAGGCGTCGCCGGATACGTGGAACTCGGACCCGGCGGAGTGCTGACCGGCATGGTGAAGCGAACCATCGATGGCGCACGATCCATCAGTGTTTCGACGCCCGAAGAACTCAATGCTCTCCTCGAATGGGTGAGCCAGGTGACGCCAGCCCCGGCAATGCACGAAGGCGAACATCTCTTCGTCGTCGAGCGACTGGTGGTTGCGCCGGCAGCAGGGCTCTTTGAACCACGCAACGATCTCCAGGATGGCGCACGCATCGACGTCGGCACGGTGCTCGGAAGAGTTGGAGATACCGAAGTGCGGTCGCCATTCGCGGGAATCCTCCAGAGTTTCATTGCCCACAGCGGAGAACGCCTCGCGCTCCGCGAACCCGTGGCATGGTTGCGGACGCACTGATGGTCGGAACTCGAATCACCGGCTGGGGAACTGCCCTTCCAGACAAGGTGCTCACCAACGACGACCTTGCGTCGATGATGGACACCAACGACGAATGGATCACGGAACGAACGGGCATCAAGCGTCGGCATGTCGGCGGCAGCACGGCTTCACTCTCGATTGAATCCGGTCGCCGCGCCATTGCGATGGCGGGTGTGGATCCGGCATCGATTGACGGACTCATTCTTTCCACGACGACCCCCGATCGAACCGTTCCGGCCACGTCGGCAACCGTGCAGGACGCACTTGGACTGCGTTGCGGGGCATTCGACGTGAACGCCGCCTGTTCTGGTTTCGTCTACGCGTACATAACCGCCAATGGTCTCGCCGCGATCGGTGCCCAGCGATTGCTCGTGATTGGTACCGACACTCTCTCGCGCATCACCGATTGGTCCGACCGGGGCACCGCGATCCTGTTTGCCGACGGTTCTGGTGCCGCAGTCGTTGAAACCACCCCCGACGCCGGTCAGCTCCTCGGTTGGGACATCGATGCAGACGGTTCGCTCGAGCGTCTGCTCTATGCAGAGGTTGGTGGCTACATCCACATGGATGGCAAGGAAGTCTTTCGACGTGCCGTGCGAATCATGGTGGACTCCGCGACGAAGTCACTCGCCAAGGCAGGTCTCACCAGCAGTGACGTCGCTCTGTGCGTCCCCCACCAAGCGAATCTTCGAATCATCGACGCTGCTTGTCGCCAGCTGGGAATACCGATCGAGAAAACTGCGATCATCCTGCACGAGACCGCGAACACTTCCTCGGCATCGATACCTCTTGCTCTCTTCGATGCGGCTGATCGCGGTCGCCTGCGAAACGGAGACATCGTGTTGCTCGTCGGGTTCGGTGCCGGAATGACCGCGGCAAGTGCAGTCATCGAATGGAGGAACCCATGAGCCGTGTCGTCCTCATCACCGGAGGCAGTCGCGGGATCGGTCTCGCCACGGCCAAACGATTCGTCGCACTCGGCGACAAAGTTGCCGTGACGTACAACACCAACGAGCCATCCGGTGGTTTCATGGCCGTGCAGTGCGACGTGACGAAACAGGCTGATATCGACAGGACCTTCGAGGAAGTGGAATCGCGGCTTGGTCCGGTGGAAGTGCTGGTGTCCAATGCGGGCGTCACGAAAGACGGCCTACTCCTACGAATGAAGGAGAGCGACTTCGCTGACGTCGTTGATGCAAACCTCACTGGAGCATTCAGAGTGTGCAAGCGGGCAACATCGTCCATGCTGCGCGCGAAAAAGGGACGCATGATTCTCGTCTCGAGTGTCGTCGGTTTGCTCGGCCAGGCAGGACAAGCGAACTATGCAGCCTCAAAAGCAGGACTCGTCGGATTCGCGCGATCGCTTGCTCGCGAGTTGGGCAGCAGAAACATCACCGTGAACGTCGTGGCCCCTGGTCCTGTCGACACCGACATGACACGAGCGCTGGGCGAAGACAAGCTCAAGCTGTTTGCCGATCTCGTTCCACTTGGTCGCATTGCGAGCGCTGACGAGATTGCCGGTGTCATCACGTTTCTCGCATCAGAAGATGCTGCCTACATCACGGGCGCAGTCGTGCCCGTGGACGGTGGTCTTGGGATGGGCCACTGACGAGTAGAATGCTGGAAACAAGGAGGCAATCGTGAGCCAAGAAAAGTTCGATCGTTTCACGCAGTGTGCGGTGAAGATGTTGTCGGTGGATGCCAGCAAGGTCACTCGCGAAGCTCGTTTCAAGGAAGACCTCGAGGCCGACAGCCTCGATCTCGTCGAATTCGTCATGGAACTTGAGACCGAGTTCGGCATCGAAGTGCCTGAACAGGAGCTCGAGGGCATTACGACCGTCGGCCAAGCCTTCGACCTCATCGCCGCCAAGTCGAAGTAACCCTCCCCATGCAGGGAGCGGGATATCGAGTTGCCATAACTGGCTACGGCGTCGTAGCGCCGTGCGGAATCGGTAAAAGCGCATTCTGGAATGGCCTCCTCGGCCCGGGAATCGCGGGCAAAAAGACGGTGGAAATCGCCGATTGGGATCCGCAGCCGTATTTTTCCAACCCGAAAGAGGCCCGGCGCGCCGATCGTGTCGAACAGTTCGCATTGGCCGCCGCAGGTGAGGCGTTCGCGCAATCCGGCGAGCTGCCCTACGACCGTGCTCGCATCGGAAGCATTCTCGGCACGGGAATCGGCGGCCTTCGCACGCTCGAGGAGCAAGTCATCGTCCGGGTCGAGAAGGGTGAGCGTCGTGTCTCGCCGTTCCTCGTGCCGATGATGATGGCCAACGCCTGTAGCGCTGCGATTTCAATGCGCTACACCCTGCAGGGACCAGCAGAAACCATCTGCACTGCGTGTGCCGCAGCGACTCATGCCATCGGCTACGCGGCCCGATTGATCGCATGGGGCCGCTGTGATGCGGTCGTTACCGGAGGTGCAGAATCTGCTGCCACCATCACCGCGGTGGCGGGGTTTGCGAACATGACTGCGCTTTCTTCTTCCGGTTGTAGCAAACCATTCGACTCCACGCGCGACGGATTCGTCTTCGGCGAAGGTGCCGCCGTGTTCGTTCTTGAACGCTGGGACATGGCGGTGGCACGAGGCGCAAATATCATCGGCGAAGTGCTCGGTGCAGCAAGCAACGCCGACGCACATCACATCACTGCGCCCTCCCCCGGCGGCGTCGGCGCGGTGGCGTGCATGCAACAAGCACTTGACGACGCAGGCCTCCGAGTGAGCGATATCAAGCAGATCAATGCGCACGGAACGTCGACTCCCCTCAATGACCAGGCCGAGTCGGACGCCGTCGCAAAACTCTTCGGCACCCCGACCCCACCGGTCACTTCGATCAAGGGTGTGACGGGTCATCCTCTCGGTGCAGCCGGTGCACTCGAGGCCGCAGCCGTGCTGCTGTCGTTCGAGCATTCGCTGATTCCGCCCACGGCGAACACAACGACACTCGGTGACGACATTCGTTGTGACGTCGTTGTCGGGTCACCCCGCCCGTGGACTCCGGGACCAACGATCTCCAACAACTTCGGGTTCGGCGGTCATAACGGTTCGGTGATTCTCGCCCCTGCGTGAAATCAGCGGTCGACCAAGACGAACATCAGGTCGCATTCGCAGGCAATTTCACCACCAACCGTCGCCGAACCACTGCCCTTTCCGGCGCGAGCACTCATTCGCCCGATCTCAACGGTGATGATCAAGTCGTCACCTGGGACGACCTGTCGCCGAAACCGCGCAGCATCCAAGCCTCCGAACAAAGGAAGCTTGTTCTGTCTCGTCGGGTCGGACAACAGAGCGTAAGCACCAACCTGTGCGATGGCCTCACACATCAACACTCCGGGCAGCGTCGGTCGCCCAGGGAAGTGTCCGGGGAAGAACCACTCGTCGCCACGGAGTTTCCACCGTCCGACTGCGCGAGCACCAACCGTCAACTCCGTTATCTCGTCGACGAAGAGGAACGGCTGTCTGTGCGGCAGCACATCAATCGGAGCCTTGAAGTTCGTCATGCCTCGAGCGCCTGCAACAGAAACTTCGGTGTGTCCTTCGGAGAAATCTTGTACCAGGCCTGCAGAATCTTTCCGTTTCCGTCAATGAGGAAAGCCGAACGTTCGATGCCCATGTACTCGCGACCGTACATCGACTTCTTCTTCCACACCTTGTAGGCCTTGGCGACGGTGTGTTCCGAATCGGAGAGCAACGGAAACCCAAGCTCGTATTTTTGGTCGAATTTCAACTGCCTGACGGGCAGGTCAGGACTCACGCCGATGATGACCGTTCGCCCAATGTCATCCTTGATCTCACTCAGCAAGCACGACTGCTGGGTGCATCCTGGCGTGTCCGCCTTCGGATAGAAGTAGACGAGCACCTTCCGTTTGGCGAACTCCTTGAGCGTTCGTTTCTTGCCATGCTGGTCAAGCAACGCGATTGCGGGAGCTTTGTCACCGGGCTTCAGCATGTGCAAAAACTACTCGTCGATCGCTCGGCGAACATCGGCCACGAAATCTCCCACCGATTCCACCCCCTCGTCGAGGAGGCGCCTCATCACGGCCGCACCCTGGATGACACCATCCGCCACCTGGCACACCGTCCGCGCCTGTTCGGCATCAGACACACCGACTCCGACCAACACCGGCAACTCGGTCGCCTGCTTGGCCCGACGCGCAATTGCGACCGCGCTCTCGGCAAGCGTTTCCCGCTCCCCCGTGACTCCCAACAAACCAACTGCATAGAGAAAGCCCCTCGATCGTGAGGCGATTCTCGCCAACCGTTCATCGGACGCGGTTGGCGCGGCCAACATCACCGTTGCAAGCGCCATGTCATCCGCAGTTGCGCACCACTCCGATGACTCCTCGAGAGGGAGATCAGGAATGATGACACCTGAGACGCCTGCTTGCGCCAATTGTGAAGCAAACCGTTCGTGCCCACAACGGAACACGGTGTTGTAGTAACACATCACGATGATCGGAACGTGTACGTCGATGTGACGAATTCCGTCGAGAATCCCGGCCAGCGTCGCGCCCTGACGCAGTGCCTCAGCAGAAGCGCGTTGGATAACCGGGCCGTCCATCACGGGATCCGAGAACGGAATCCCGACCTCCACTGCATCAGCGCCGTTGGCCACGACTGCCTGGATTGCCTCCAGCCATTGCGGCGAGTACCCCGTGATGTAGGGCACGAGAATCTTTCGTTGGTCGTGAAGCACCAACTGCAAATGAGTGGCAAGGTCTACTCGGTTCATCGTTTATGCATCCACTAGTGCTGGTGCAGCGAGGATCCAAGCACGTTCATCATTTGCGCCACATCCTTGTCGCCTCTGCCGGAGAGGTTCATCAACACGGTTTGGCCCTGCAGATTGGGCGCCTCACGCGCAATCCACGCAACGACATGTGCGCACTCCAGCGCCGGAATGATGCCTTCCGAACGAGCGAGGAGTTGAAATCCTTCGATGACCTCGCTGTCACTTACGCTCGGATATTCCGCTCGCCCGATCGAAGCGAGATAGGAGTGCTCCGGTCCAACCCCCGGATAGTCGAGACCGGCAGAGATCGAGTGGGCCTCTTGCACCTGCCCCTCCTCGTCTTGCAGTAAGAAGCTCTTCATGCCGTGAACCACCCCGGGGATTCCGCGTCCAACGGCGGCACCACCGGCTGGCTCCACTCCCACCAATCGAGCCGCGGTGTCGACGAACCCGCTAAAGATCCCGATTGCGTTCGATCCCCCACCGACACAGGCGGTTACGACGTCCGGATCTCCCCCCGTGAGTTGTCGCACTTGCTCGCGGGCTTCGTCGCCGATCACGCTCTGAAACTGCCGCACCATGAACGGATACGGATGAGGACCCATCACCGAACCAATGCAGTAATAGGAGTGCTCGACTGATGCCACCCAGTCTCGCATCGCCTCATTCACCGCATCCTTCAGCGTCCGACTCCCCGATTGGGCAGCCTCCACCTCGGCACCGAGCAGTCGCATACGAAACACGTTGAGCGCTTGACGTTCGACATCTACGGCACCCATGTAGACCTTGCATTCCAAACCAAGTAGTGCCGCAGCCGTGGCTGACGCGACACCGTGCTGACCGGCCCCGGTTTCGGCGATGAAACGTTTCTTTCCCATGCGTTTGGCAAGGAGCGCCTGGCCGAGCACGTTGTTGATCTTGTGCGAACCCGTATGGTTCAGGTCTTCGCGTTTGAGTATCAGCCGAAGTCCGAGCTTTCGTGACAGGTTGTGGCACTCGGTCAGGATCGATGGCCGCCCGGCGTATTCACGCAGCAATTTCTGCAATTCATCGCGATAACCGCGGTCGGCCCATGCCTCGCGGAATGCTCGCTCAAGCTCCTGGCAGGCAGGAACCAGTGTCTCCGGAACGAACTGCCCACCAAATTCACCGAAGCGGCCATCAAGGCTCGGGTCTTGTAACGCAGTCACTCCGTCACTCTACGAGTGCATCAAATGCCTGACGCGCGTTCTGGATGAAGCGACGAACCTTCGTTGCATCCTTCTGACCCGGCTCACGCTCTACCCCGGTGCTCACGTCGACACCATAAGGGCGCACGAGACCGATCAGTTCGCCGACATTCTCCGCGGTCAAACCACCCGAGACGACACAGCGAATGCCCTTCGGTAAACCGCCGAGTAGTGACCAGTCGTAGGTAGCACCAGATCCCGGATGCGCAGCGTCCACAAGGATCAGATCGGTGCGGTACCGATCACATCGTTCGGCGTCCGAGGATCCCGCCACCACTGCCTTCATCACCCAGCCGAACTCTGCCGTGATTTGATCGACCTCGCTGACCGTTTCTCGACCGTGCAGCTGTGCCCCGCGCAGTCCTGCTTCGCGCATGATTCGTGAAATCGATCTGACATCATGGTCACGGAAGACTCCGACGGTGAGAATGCCCGGTGGAAGCCGTTTGATGATGTCGGCAGCTTTGCCGACGCTGATCTGGCGCTTTGATGGTGCAAAGACGAAGCCGAGCGCATCGGCTCCCATGGCGACGCTGAACAGCGCATCCTCTTCGTTCGTGATGCCGCAAATCTTGACGAACATCTCGTTTATGAAGGTAGTGCGACCCGCAACTCCGACAATGCACCGGCTCGGTTGTGGTGTCGAACGAGGTGTTCTCCGACGAGGATGGCGCGGTAGCCCGCCGCCGCACAACGTACGGCGTCATCGGCTCCGGTTATGCCCGACTCGGCCACTGCCGTGATACCTGCCGGGAAGTGCCGAGCTAGCTCCTCGGCCCGATGCGTGTCGACGACGAACGAACGAAGGTCGCGCTGGTTGACCCCGAGCAATGTGGCCCCGGCATCGATACCCCGGGCGAGTTCGTCGGCGTCGTGTACCTCAACCAACGCATTGAGTTTGAGGGACTCCGCCAAGCGGAGCAGGTCATGCAGTTGCCGATCGGTGAGCGCCGACACGATGAGCAGTACTGCGTGGGCACCCATGAGGCAGGCGTCCATGACATCTCGGTCGTCAACGACGAAATCCTTCCGGAGTACGGGCAATCTTGTGGCCGTTCGTGCGGCGATCAAATCGTCGGCACTGCCACCAAAGTGCGGTTCATCGGTCAACACCGATAGGCAAGCCGCGCCTCCCTCCGCATACTCTCGCGCCAACCTCGCTGGATCAAGCCCCAGGGCGATGTCACCCTTTGACGGTGAGCGTCGTTTGATCTCGGCGATGACGTTCAACTGCGAACCAGAATTGATCGCCTCGACAAACTGGTTGGCCTCCCGCGACGAGGCGGCGGTCTGCGCTCGAGTGAGCAGGTCAACGGGGTCGCGCTCGTCAGACTCAGCCCGACGTCGGTGCCAAGCCAGAATCTGATCGAGGTACGTCACGCCCTCAGAAACCGAAGCGCTCGCTGAAGTGAGCTACGAGACCGTCGATTGGTAGCCGCACCTGGTCGGTGGTGTCACGGTCGCGAACGGTGACCGCCCCGTCTTCGAGAGAATCGAAATCGACGGTGACGCAGTATGGCGTACCGATCTCGTCCTGGCGTCGGTAACGGCGACCGATCGCCTGTGTCTCGTCGAAGTCGCACATATAGCGCCTCGACAACATGTCGAAGACCTTCTCGGCGAGAGGCGAAAGTGTGTCTTTCTTCGACAGGGGCAGCACCGCGATTTGGAACGGTGCGATTCGCGGATGCAAACGAAGCACCGTACGAGGCTCGTCGTTGACGATGTCCTCGTCGTAGGCGGCGAGGAGAAAAGCAGCCATCGTTCTGTTCGCTCCTGCCGCCGGTTCCACCACGTACGGCACGTAACGTTCGTTGGTCGCTGAATCGAAGTAGTCGAGCCGCTGACCTGAATGGGTCGCATGTTGTGTGAGGTCGTAGTCCGTGCGTTGCGCGATGCCTTCCAATTCTCCCCAACCCCATGGAAAGAGAAAATCGATGTCGCAGGTGCCTGCCGAATAGTGCGAGAGCTCGTCTTTGTCGTGCTCCCGCAGCCTCAGCATCTCCCTCGGAATTCCGTGCTTGACGTACCAGTCAAGGCGAGCCGTTTTCCAGTAGTCGTACCAGCGCGGACCTTCGTTCGGTGGTACGAAGAACTCGAGCTCCATTTGCTCGAACTCACGGGTTCGAAAGATGAAGTTTCCGGGGGTGATCTCATTTCGGAACGACTTGCCGACTTGGGCAATGCCAAACGGGGGTTTCTTTCGACTCGTTGCGAGCACGTTCGCGAAGTTGACGAACATGCCCTGCGCCGTTTCTGGACGCAAGTACACCTCGGTACCGGCACCCTCGATCGGGCCGGCGTGGGTCTTGAACATCAGGTTAAAAGCGCGGGCCTCGGTGAAGGCACAACCCTTCATTTTCTGGGGACAGTCCCGGGACTCGAGCTGGTCCTGTCGAAATCGCCTCTTGCACACCGTGCAATCGACGAGTGGATCGCTGAAATTCGCCAAGTGCCCGCTGGCTTCGAAGGTCTGGGGTGGGTTCAAAATGGCGGCGTCGATGAGCACAACGTCGTTGCGCTGCTGCACAATCTCACGGATCCACGCGTCTTTTACGTTCCGTAGCATCAGCGCTCCGAGCGGGCCGTAGTCGTAAGAGGACCGGAAGCCTCCGTAAATCTCGGCACTTGGAAACGCAAAACCTCGTCTCTTCGAGAGATTCACGATTTGATCCAGATCTTTCGCGGGCACCTCGTTCAGACTACTCGTGATGCGTCATCACTCGAGACCGTCAAGCAGTGCGATGTACCTCGAAGAGTGACGATGCGCGTATGCGACGTTCGAGATGGTGCTCCATCGCCGCACGCGCAATCATCAGGATCTCGCGTACGACTTCCTGTGCGATGTCGGTTCTACGGAGCGCAGTGGCAACTCTTCCAATTTGAATTTCCTGCATGATTGCGAGACCTTCAGGTGAC
>JBJTOX010000040.1:0-18535 GCA_046074785.1 Actinomycetota bacterium | reverse complement strand
CAATCATCAGGATCTCGCGTACGACATCCTGTGCGATGTCGGTTCTACGGAGCACAGTGGCAACCCTTCCAATTTGAATTTCCTGCATGATTGCGAGACCTTCGGGTGACAAGGTCAGCCCACGTCGGTGCGCTCGACACTGCACACCGCCGCCCGTGACGTCGAAAGCGACGAGATCCTCCGTGCCTCCGCACACGATGCATCGATCGACACAGGGCCCGACTCCCTCCACATCCAACAGTCGGAGCTGCAACGCCGGAAGCACCAGAACCGAATACGAGGTGTTCAGCTGACGAAGTGCCCCGACGAGCATTCGATAGAGATGCGGGCTCGGTGACCGCTCTTCTGCCAGCTGTTCTACGATCTCGCACATCGCCAGACCATCCGTTGTGCCTTCGAGGTTCCCGCGCACGTTCGATGACACTTCGACGAGCTCCACCTGGTTGACGATGTCGAGGTCTCTCCCCCTGTACAACTGCAACTGCACGTGGCTCATCGGCTCGAGACGTGATCCGAATCGGGATCCGGGTTTGCGTACGCCTTTGGCAACCGCACGCACCTTGCCGGAGTCCTGCGTAACGAGCGTGATGATTCGATCGGTTTCGCCCAACTTGTGCGTGCGCGGCACGATGCCCACATCGCTGTAGAGCGGCATCAGGAATCGACCCCACCGAATCGTCGGTCACGTCGGGTGAAATCGTCGATGGACATCTCGAGATGCTCGGCATCGAGGCTTCGCCACGGCGCGTCGAAGAAGACGATCTCTGCGTAGGCCAGTTCCCACACCAAAGAACGAGGCAATGTCGTTGCACTTCCCAGGACGATGACGAGATCGGGTTCTCCAGGTGCCGGTGCGGATACTGCTGCTCCAAGATGTTGCTCGGAAACCTCGGATGTCGTGACACGTGCAGCAACCTTGGCAATCCGCGCTTGCCCGTCCGCCAACGGGTCAACGATCACGGTCACACCATTGCGGGCGAGCACGACCACGCGTTCCGCGTACCGAACACCATCGCATGAGGTCACCAGCCGCTCACGGATGAGTTCGGCATCTGCCTCGCTTCCGTCACCGTTGGGAATGATCGTCGCCCAGGCAGCCCCGCCGTTGTGCGCAGCCGTGGCGACCAGCTCGATTCGTGCGCGCCATTCGTCGGAATTGGTCGACGCCCATTCGCTGATCGCGCCGCCACAGAGGAGGATGTGCGTCAGATTGGATGCCGCGGCCACCGTTACATCCTCTCACTAAGAAGTAGTTTCTGATGGACACCATGGCGGCCGAGGAGCAATTGTCGAAGCCACTTCATGTGGCCTGCATCATGGACGGCAACGGTCGTTGGGCGAAGCGGCGCGGCCTTCCGAGAACTGCAGGACATACGGCCGGCGAAGAGGCACTTGCAGATGTCGTTCGGCAAGCCGCAAGCCGCGACATCGGCTGGCTCACGGTGTTCGGTTTCAGCACCGAGAACTGGGTGCGACCACCATCAGAAGTACGGCACATCCTCGGATTGCATCGCAAGCTCTTCGGACGCGTTGACGAACTCAATGCCAACAACGTCAGAGTGAACTGGATTGGTCGTCCCTTCGACGAACCCGGCTCGCGTACTCCAGCGAACATTCAGAAAGCCATCCGCAAGGCAATCGCTGATACCAGCGGAAACACCGGCATGGTGCTCACGGTTGCCTTTGACTACGGAAGCCGTGCCGAAATCGCGCGTGCCGTGCAGCGAGCCCGTCGCAAGGGAACCCCCAACGTCGCAACCATCACCTCGGAAATGTACGATCCATCCCTCCCGCCGGTTGACGTACTCGTCAGGACTTCGGGTGAGACTCGCATCTCGAATTTCTTGCTCTGGCAGGCGGCAGGAGCCAAGGTGTACTTCACTGACTCATCGTGGCCGGATTTCGGTCCCGGCCAACTCGACGAAGCCATAGCGCTGGCTCGTTCCTCGGTCGCATGAGCCCCGCCGCAAAGCGGGCACTCCATCTCCTCGAACGGGTGGTTGCCACACTGCAGACAGCAGAACATCGCGAAGGGCAATCGGAAATGGTGACGCACATTGCCGACGCCATTGCTCGGCGCGAGCCGCTCGTCATTCAGGCAGGCACGGGCACGGGCAAGACGATCGGGTATCTCGTGCCCGTCATAGCCGCCAAACAGACCGCAGTGGTCGCCACCTACACCAAGGCCCTGCAGGACCAACTCGCCTCCATCGATCTTCCCCTACTCGAATCAGTCGTACAGGACGATGACGACCTGCGCTTCACGTGGGCCGTACTGAAGGGTCGAAACAACTACCTCTGTCGTCAGCGGATTGCAGAGATCCAGGGCCGCGGCTCCCAACTCGAATTCGGCGATGCGCCCAGCGATGTACACCGCGAAGTCGAGGCACTCATCGAGTGGTCAGACGCGGCCGAGTCCGGGGACATTTCCGATGCACCGTTCCCGGTGAGTGACGCCGCATGGCGCAAAGTCAGTCTGGGCTCGGATGAGTGCCCTGGTGCAAGTAAGTGTCAATACGGCGAGACATGCTTCACAGAGCTCGCTCGAGAGCGGGCCAGCTCCGCGAATGTCGTGGTCGTCAACTTCACCCTGTACGGACTCGATCTGCAGCACGATCGTGGCTTTCTTCCAGAGCACGATGTCGTCATCTTTGACGAGGCGCATGAACTTGAAGATGTCATTAGTGATACCGCATCAGTGGTGCTCACCCCACGATCGTTGGCGACGGCGGCAGAAGCAGCCAGGAAGGCCCTGAAGGCACAAAAGGTTGCGAATGCCCTCGCAACCACCGCGAAAGAACTCGACGAAGTGTTGGGAAGACACGTCGGCGATCGCTTCAAGAGCGAATTTCCATGGGATCTGTCCGATGTTCTTCGGAAAGTATCGGCTCAAACCGAACTCATTCTCGAGCAGCTTCGGGCCAAACGTGACGAATCACCCGATGTACTTCGATCGACGAATCTCCTTCAGGCACTGCACGATGATGTGAACACGCTCATTGAGTCCCCGACGAGCATGGTCATGTTCGTCAGCGAATCGCGCGGCGCCGCACGACTCACGGCGGCACCGATGCGAGTCGATTGGGTGATGCAGACGGTGTGGGACGACACCATGGCGGTGCTGACGAGCGCCACGATTCCCCCGGGCCTTCCCCATCGTCTGGGACTTTCGACTGACGACGACGACATCATTCGCCTGAAGTCTCCATTCGATTATCAGAAACACTCACTGCTCTACCTCGCCAATGACCTGCCCGAGCCGAACGACTCGAACCGCGCTCCTGCGGTACATCAGCGCATCGCCGAACTTGTGTCAATGTCGGATGGTTCGGCGCTCGTCCTCTTCACGAGTTGGAGCGCACTGAACGATGCCGTTGCTCAGCTGCGGGGATCACTCGGTTCTGGCATCACCGTGCTTGCGCAAGACGACATGCCGAAGAAGGCGCTTCTTGAGGCCTTTCGTAGCGACGTGAAGTCGTGCCTGTTTGCCACCCGCGGGTTCTTCCAAGGCGTCGACGTGCCTGGCGACGCGCTTCGACTCGTCGTCATCGACAAAGTCCCCTTCCCCGCGCTGCGAGACCCGCTGCTTGACGCCCGTCGAGAACTTGCCGGTCAGCAAGCGTTCATGAGCATCGATGTGCCCATTGCTGCGGCGGCTTTGGCACAGGCCGCTGGGCGACTCATCCGAACAGCTTCCGACCATGGCGTGGTTGCAATCCTCGATCCACGACTGGGCACGAAGCGCTACAAAGAGCGGGTGCTCCAAGGTGTCGAACACATGCCGGAGACCACCTCGTTGGAAGAAGTCGAAAGATTCTTCCTCAAGCGTCGGGCGTGAATCGATAACCAAGCCCGCGCGCAGTCACAATGAACCGCGGATCGTTGGGAGTGTCCTCGATCTTTACGCGAAGCCGTCGGATGTGCGCATCTACCAAACGACTATCTCCGAGGTAGTCATAGCCCCAGACATGTTCCAACAGTTGGTCTCGACTCAACACCATGTTGGGATGATCGATGAACTCAAACAGCAGCCGAAGTTCGGTTTTGGTGAGGGCAACCTCCTCGCCCGCCCTAAGAACGATGCCTGCATCTCGCCGAACCTCAATTTTTCCGAATCGCGTGATGTCCGGCAACTTGCCGCTCGTTTCTCGTACTAGACGTCGCAATGCCGCTCGAATTCGGGCGGCCAGTTCCTTGGTGTTGACGGGCTTCGTGACGTAGTCGTCCGCGCCTGCCTCCAATCCGGCAACCAGGTCGTGCGTATCCGTTTGTGCCGTCACGATGATGATGGGGACATTCGAACGCTGTCGAATCTCTCGACACACCTCAAAACCGGACACGTCGGGCAACCGAAGATCGAGCAACACCAGATCAGGTTGGTCCAACGCCGCCATGGAGAGCCCCGTTCGGCCATTTGCGGCTTGTTGGACGGTGTAGCCCTCATCCTCCAGCGCCAGACCGAGTGCCGCGCGGATGCTGGAGTCGTCCTCCACCAGCAAAATGTTCGCCACGGACAGCAGTCTGCCAAACCATTCGGAATCGTTACACAAAACGCACACTTCCGCAGGAAGCCCGTCATCTGGCCGCACCAACATCGAGGTGCGAGCCGGCGTGGGTCATGCTCCCCCTTGACCCCGCCGGCTCATCTCGTACCTGCGCCATGCTGTACGTGTGGTTGACGACTCCAGAACGTCAAAGGGGAAGGTGGCCCTACGAGCCCTGCGGCCCGGGCTGCGGGCGCGCATCGTTGCCTATTTCTCGCTCGCCACGTTCACGGGCGTTCTCATTCTGAGTGTGGTGACATTTACTGCGACACGCAACTACCTTGTCGACAACGCGACGTCATCGGCCCGTGAGCAGGCGCTCGCGAATGCTCAACTCGTTCGAACACTCGTCGGCACCTCTCGCGTAGAAGCAGGCGAATTCGTCACCAACCTGCGTACCCAGCCGGGTGGCTACGCGGTTCTGCATCTTGGGCGAGAGAATCTCTTTTATGCGCAAGCACCCCTCCGATTTACACAGTCGAACCTGCCGGCGGATTTCGTTCGTGCGGCGATTGAGGGAACGAGCGGCGTACAACGCGTCGACTTCCTGGGTCGCCCCTACGAGGCCGTGGCCATTGGGATTCCGGCCATTGATGCGACGTATTTCGAGGTGTTCCCCATCAGTGACGTCGCCGACACACTCGGGACCATTCGATCGACGTTGATCGTTGCCGTTTTGGCGATTACGACGGTGGCGGGTGCGCTTGGTTTCTTGTTCAGCGGCAGCGTGCTGGTACCGCTGCGCCGTGTCACGGAGGCAGCCTCGACGATTGCCCGGGGATCACTGACCACGCGACTCGAATCCGAGACCGACCCGGAGCTGCAACAGCTGGTGAAGAGTTTCAACGGTATGGCAGATGCCGTGCAGGAGCGCATCGAACGTGAGGAGCGTTTTGCGAGCGACGTCAGTCACGAACTGCGCTCACCGATCACCTCGCTCGGCGCCGCAGTCGACGTGCTGAAGGGTCGCTCGGAAGAGCTTTCCGAGCGCAACCAGAAGGCACTGGAGATCATCGCCACCCAGGTGCGACGGTTCGACCGCACCGTGCTCGACCTGTTGGAACTCAGTCGCCTCGACGCTCGCGCCGGTCAGGACAATCGTGAAGAACTACATCTCGGATCCTTGGTGGAGCGAATCGCCGCACGACACGGCTACAGCGACGTGCTCGTCGTCTCGGATTTGGGTGATGACGACATCGTGGTGCTCGATCGACGTCGTGTCGAGCGGATTCTCGTGAATCTGTTGGACAACGCTCGCGACCACGCCGGCGGTGCATCGGAGATCCTCATTAGCAGTGACGAATCCGGCAACCTACTGCTCATCGTCGATGACAACGGTCCTGGCATCAGCGTGAGTGAGCGGCTACGTATCTTCGAACGTTTCGCCCGTGGTACGGCATCTCGCAACAGCATCGGAAGTGGACTGGGTTTGGCGATCGTGTCCGAGCATTCGTTGGCGTTGGGCGGTCGTGCATATGTCGATACTTCACCGAGCGGTGGCGCTCGATTCGTCATCGTCATACCCAGGGAGCACCGATGAAGCGGTCGTTGATCTGCTTATTGGTGCTCACCTCGGCTTGCGGCGTACCCGAGGAGGGCCGCTTCGTTCCGCTCGATCAGAGCGAAATTCCCGGGGCACTCGTCGCAACCACCTCAACTTCAACCTCGAGCACGTTGCCTTCCGAACCCGAGAACACGACGACGACGGTCACGGAGATCCTGTACGACAATGTGGAGTTCTATTTCGTCAGCGCGAATCGAGTGGTGCGTTCGGAACGTCTGATCGTGAGTCCGGCCACGCCGACACAGGTGCTCGACACCCTGCTGGCGGGCTTGGAATCCGGTACGGAGAGTACGGGGTTGCGGAGTGCGTTGCCTCGCGGACTCGCGGCCACCATTGAGGTTCGTCGAGGTGTCGCTCGAATCGCCGCAACTTCACCCTTTCTTTCCGAACTCGAGCCCCTGGACCAACGATTGGCAATTGCGCAGATCGTCCTTACGATCACGCGACGTCCTGGAATCGGTCAGGTCGTCTTCAATGTTGACGGACAAGACATCCAGGTACCGCGTGGGGGCGGCGATCTGACGGCCCCCGGCGCCGCGGTGACCTACGACGATTACCTTGCGGTGCTCTCGGCCCGCGACTGACGGCGAGTCGCTCAGTAGCCCAGACGCTCTATACGGTCAACTCGCTGCTGCCAGTTGTCATCAACGACGACATGGAGTTCGACGAATGCGCCCGGGTTCAACTGCTGACGCACCGCTGTCCCGACTTCCTTCAAGAGTTGACCACCCTTGCCGATGACCATTCCCTTCTGGCTTTCGCGCTCGACGACGATCTCGCAACGAACGCGGGGCCATTCGTATTCGGTGACACGAGTGGCGATTGAATACGGCAACTCTTCGCGCATTCGTGCAAGAAGCTGCTCCCGCACCAATTCGGCGACCCAGACGGTGTCGGGCGTTTCTCGAACGATCTCTGCCGGATACAGGGCATCTCCCTCGGGCAGATGTGCGGCAAGCCAGTCGACAAGGACTGGAATTCCCTCACCGGATCTCGCCGAAACGGGGAAGTACGCCAGGGCGTCGAGTTCGGCAACAGCTGCGAGTTGTTTCATCGTCCGTTCGCGGGAAGCAACATCGATCTTGTTGACGATGACTATCGAGTTCTTCATGTCAAGGCGTTGAGCCACGAATCGGTCACCCTTGCCGAAGGGCATCGTTGCATCAATGACGAGGGCGTTGACATCGACTTCGCGAATGGTGTCACTGGCCGTGAGGTTGATCCGTTTCCCGAGTTCACTCACCGGTTTATGGATTCCCGGGGTATCGACGAAGATGATTTGTGCGTCGGGTCGATGCAGCACGGCACGTACGCGCGTCCGCGTGGTTTGGGGCTTGTCGGAAACGATCGTTACCTTTCGTCCGCAGATTGCATTGATGATGCTCGACTTGCCCACGTTCGGCCGCCCGATCAAGCTCACGAATCCGCTGCGCATCACGGCGACGCTACCGACTCTTGCAGTCCGAACGAGATGACGCATCTGCAAGAATCATTCCATGCTCAATCGCAAAAAATGGTTCGATCGTATGCAGCCTCAGACCCTCCAGATCGCGACATGGTTGCTGTACATCGATGGCTTCTTTGCACTCGTCGAGATCGTCGACGGTGGCGGCGTGTTGCACTATTTTCGAAACCGATACACGTTCGGGCTTCTCTTGGGGCTCTTGATCGTGGCGGGATATGTTTCCGGCGCTTATCTGATGGCCAACGAGCGTCGGCTGGGTTGGCGCATCGCGGTCGCTACTGCAGCCTCCCCCTTTGTTCTCACGTTCATCGCCTACACGCAGCTTGACGCCCCGCTTCGGTACCGGCTTTTTGGTGCAAGCCTGCTTTCATTTGCCTTTGATGTGGCCGTCCTGGCACTGCTTCTCCACCCGCAAAGCAAGGAACACCAGCGAATCTGGTATCACTGAGTCATGACAAAAACCATCATGAAGGGTGCCGACGGCGTCAAGGCGCACATCGGCCAGCACCTCGGCTACAGCGATTACATCACCGTCACGCAAGAGATGGTCAACACCTTCGCTGATGCGACCGGTGATCACCAGTGGATTCACGTCGACGTTGAGCGTGCAAAACAGGGTCCGTTCGGAGCACCGATTGCACACGGGTATCTCACGCTCTCACTCGGACCTTCGTTATTGCCACAGATCTACGGTGTGGAAGGTGCCGTTATGGGCGTCAACTACGGCACCAACAAGGTTCGATTCCCGTCCCCCGTACCCGTCGGATCCCGCCTACGGGTGGGAGCAAAATTGCTCTCCGTCGAGGACGTCACCGGCGGCATCCAAATGACGCTGGAGGCAACCTTCGAAATCGAGAACGCCAAGAAGCCGAGCTGCGTGGCCGAACTCGTGTTTCGGACGTATTTCGCCTAACGAAAATTCGCCGCTACTTCGGCGAAGAGATCCAGGGTGGTGGTGTCGGGATAGTCGGCACACCACGGAACGAAGCCGACGCACCCCATCTCCAGGTACGCGGCGATCCTTTCGCTTACCTGCTCCGGGGTTCCCACCAATGATGACGCCTTCCACTGCTCGAGTGGATGACCCCACAGACTCTGCGAACCAGCAAGATCGAGTTCTCGCTGGGTCTCCCTGATGAAGATTTCGGGCGACCACGTCAACTTGATCTCCTCGAAGTTGCGTCCCACCGACTTGCAGTGCTCGGCCAAAATGTCCTTTTTCCGTTTGAAGTCCTCGACGGTTCCACCGAAGTTGGCATAGTCGGCATGGCGTGCGACCACTCGGAGTGTCAACTGCTCGCCCCCGCCACCGATCCAGATCGGTGGACGAGGCTTCTGCACCGGCTTTGGATCGCAGTTGCCTCGCTCGAGCGTGTAGTACTCGCCGTGGTAGGTGGTCTCGGTCTCCGTCCACATCGACTTGACGATCTCGACGCATTCCCGCAACATCGCAATGCGCTGCTTGGGCACCGGAAAGTCGTATCCGTAGCCCCGACACTCGTTCTCGTACCAGCCGGCACCGATACCCCAGTCAAGACGTCCACCACTAATGACATCGACGGTCGACGTGATCTTTGCGAGTAACGCAGGCTCTCGGTAGAGATTGCAGCCCACCATCTGCCCGAGCCGAATTCGTGTGGTTCGTTGGCTTATCGCCGCGATGGTGGTCCAGCACTCGAACACCGCTTCGTGGGCTGGTTTGGGCACGTTATGGAAGTGGTCGTACACCCAAATCGAGTCGAAACCGAGTTGCTCCGCACGAACGGCAATCTCGACGGCCTTTGCCCATTTTGCCTGATCATCGGGAATATTCCTGAGCTCCATCTTCCAACCCTGCGGCATGAAGACTCCGAATATTGGCTTGCTCATGACACTCGCCTCACTTTCATGATTGTCGTCGTCTCACAGGGGCAAATCCCCTGTTGCCGACTTGGTGGTTCCGTGATCCTTGAAGGCTGCGATGGTTCGCTGCGCGATGCGCATTTGATGAATCTCGTCGGCACCGTCAGCAAACCGGCTCCAGCGTGCCTGCTGCAACATATGTGCAAGCGGAGTGTCGTTGGAGTACCCCAATGCACCGTGGACCTGGATCGCCCGATCGACGATGCGCCACAGACTGTTCGCGACGAAGTGCTTCGCCATCGAGACTTCCGAGGTGAACGGCAGGCCATGTTCGAGTTTGAACGCGGCGTGCAACACCATCAGTTTGCATTGGTACAGCTCCACGGCGGAGTCGGCAATCAGCCATTGAATCCCCTGCTTCTCGGCAAGCACCGATCCGTGTGAGTAGCGATCGAGGGATCGCTCGACCATCATGTCGAGCGCCGTCTCGGCCTGACCTATCCAACGCATGCAGTGCGCCAGACGCGCAGGTCCGAGTCGGTATTGGCCCAAGAGATGGCCTTGTCCACGGCCGCCGAGCATCTGAGAATGATGAACACGAAGGTCCTTGATCTCAATCTCGCAGTGGTTGTGACTGCCCGACATGGTCTCGATATCCCGAACGATGTTGAAGCCCTCGCTTGGGATGTCGACGATGAAACACGAGTTTGCGGCTTGGGGAATCTCCGGGTCTTCCTCCGTGCGGGCTACGAGCAACGCAAACTGCGCGCCCCGCGCACCAGAGATGAACCACTTGTGACCATTGATCACCCATTCGTCGCCGTCCTGGTAGGCAAACGTTCGAATCAGCGTCGGATCGCTGCCGGCAACCTCCGGCTCGGTCATGGCGAAACACGAGCGAGCGGTACCTTCGCAAAGCGGGCGAAGATACTTTTCTTTCTGCTCGGGTATACCCCAGTGCAAAAGTGTGTGCTGGTTGCCTTCGTCCGGCGCCTGTGCGTTGAGAACGAAGGGGCCGATTCCAACCTTCGCAGCCTCGGCCGATACTGCCGCCATGGCCGTTGGCCCCAATCCCATGCCACCCCACTCCTTTGGCATGTGTGGCAACCACAAGTGTTCGTCGTTGCGAGCCTTCGCGCGAAGTTCAACGATGGCCTTGACCACCTGCTTGCGGTCGGATTGGTCGATCGACTCCCAGCGGGCTCGAACATGTTCGTCCATGAACGCTCTCACGCGTAGCCGAACGTCCTCGACATCAGGGGAAAACGTGAAGTCGATCATGTGACCAGTGTGCCCGATTCTGCACCTCTCAGACGAGACGGGCTCACCGTAGCCTTGCCCCAATGGCTCCGAAGATGCGCAGCTGGGACACTGCGAAACTGCCGACCGGCGAACAAAAGGCCCGAGCGGTTCAAGACATGTTCGACGCCATAGCCCCCAGGTACGACGTCGTGAATCGGGTGATGACCTTCCGACTCGATGTGCGCTGGCGACGTCGGACGGTTCGCGCACTTCGTCTTCCATCCGAATCTCTCGTGGTCGACCTGGCGAGCGGTACAGGCGATTTTTGCCGGGAACTCACGAGATCGGGTTATCAGCCCCTTTCGTTCGACTTCTCGTTTGGCATGCTTGCTGCCGACCACAGCGGCGCACCACGAGTGCAGGCTGATGCGTTGACATTGCCACTCCCCGACGCATCAGCGGACGGAGTCACCTGCGGCTTTGCCCTGCGAAACTTCGTCGACCTCCGCATCTTCTTCGCGGAACTCGCGCGAGTAGTACGTGAAGGCGGACGCGTGGCCCTACTCGACGTTTCGACACCGAAGAATCCGCTGATTCGGGCCGGCAACAACGTGTACTTCGGAAAAGTCGTTCCGTTGATCGGTGCGATTCTGTCCGACGCGCCTGCCTATAGGTACCTACCGCGCAGCGTCTCTTATCTACCGGCTGCGCACGAACTCGTACGAATGTTTGAAGAGAGTGGATTTGTAGAAGTCGAACATTCGCAATTGTCGGGCGGTCTCACCCAACTTCTCGTTGGTACGCGCCGCCGATGAGTCGGTTCGTCGTTCGTCCGCTCGCTGATTTCTCGGAAGCAGATCCAGACCTCAACGAAGTTGCCGGATCACACGGTTATCTCTTCGTACGAAACGGAGCCGGGTTTGCCGGGGTCGGTGAGGCCGCAAGGCTTCCAATCGACGAGGCTGTGCGCTGGCTCGAAGCGTCCTCGGTCGCTGGTTCTGCCGATTTCGATGGTGCGGGGCCGATCGCGCTGGGTTGGCATCCCTTTGACGGTGTTGCCGGTGAAGCAGTGATTCCTCGCGTGATCGTTGGCAAGACGGCAGGGCACCCGACATGGGTGTGTTATGTCGAGCATCACGAAGATGCAGTGGAAGAGGCTCTTCGACCATCGGTGTCCCACATCACCGCTCCTGCGCGCTACGCGATTTCCCCCGGGGTGGGCGTCGATCACTATCTCCGGGCCGTGGAAGCGGCGCGTGATGCGGTGCAGTCGGGAGTGATTACGAAGGCTGTCATCGCACGCGACATCGTCATCACGTCGTCGGAAGCCATCGACATCTCCACATTGCTACGCCGTTTGAGGACTTCTTTCGGTTCGAGCTACCGATACAGCTTGGATGGATTCGTTGGTGCATCTCCCGAACTACTCGTTGAGCGACGCGGAGATTCGGTGTCGAGTCATCCGTTGGCAGGTACCACACCGAGAACCGGCGATCCCGACACCGATTCACGACTTGCATCAGAATTGCGTGCCAGCGAGAAGAACCAGATCGAACATCGGGTGGTGATCGACATGGTGCACGACACGCTCTTGCCGTGGTGTTCATATCTTGACTGGCAGCCCGAGCCAGAGGTCGTTCCCGTCGCCAACGTGCAACATCTCGGAACCCGAGTAGAAGGCACGCTCTCGCAACCATTGCCGCATGTGCTCGAGCTCGTGAAGGCGCTGTCCCCTACACCGGCACTCGGTGGGCACCCGCGCAAGGAAGCCATCGATCTCATCACCAGAGTCGAAGGAATGCAGCGCGGGCGGTACGGCGGTGCCGTTGGCTGGTTCGACCGCGAAGGAAACGGCACTTGGGCCGTCGCAATCAGATGCGCAGAATTCAGCAATGACCGGCGAACCGCACGACTATTCGCCGGAGGTGGAATCGTCGCCGAGAGCGACCCACAGGCTGAGCTTGCTGAAACACAAGCCAAGTTTCAAGCGATGCTGGCTGCGATCGTGCGCCCTTAAGAAAGCGCCTCGCGTGCCGCCACGGCGACGGCCTGGTTGATCTCTTCGTGGCGAGAAACATTGGCATCTCGGTTGGTGGACACTTCAACCACGTAAGGTCCCGGCTTCGCCAACTGCGCTTGTAGTTCTTTGGTCGATCGAACCGTAACTGCCACCACGCCATGCGCGGCTGCAAGCGCGGGAATGTTGGAGCGATGCGGAGTGCCGAACAGTTTTTCAAAACTGTTGTGGCTCAGACGGCCCCGCTGTGGCAGAAACGAGAAGATACCCCCACCGTTGTTGTTGACGACGACCATTCTGAGGTCGACCTTGCGTTCCACCAGCGAAACCAAGGCCCCGGAGTCATGCAGGAACGCGACATCCCCGATCAGCAGACCCACGGGAGAGTCGCCGGCCAGCGCAGCTCCGATCGCCGTTGATACGACACCGTCGATGCCGTTCACTCCCCGATTGGAGAGCACCTTCAGATGGTTGCAGGCTCCCGAGAACCATTCCACATCCCGAATCGGCATTGACGAAGAAAGCACGACGGCGGACCCGGCGGGCATACCCGAGACCATTGCGCGAGCGATACCGGGTTCGGATAGTACGTCCTCATCATCGAGCAGTCGAGCGATCTGTCCTCGTGCGGCGTCTTCGGCCACCAACCAATCGCTCAGCCACTCCGCTCCACCACCTCGCGCGGTGGTGACGAGGTCTTTGCACACTTCGTCGGGATCAGTCACGAGATGAAGTGAAGTTCGTCGATCGGGATCGACCAAGTTCGGTCCATCCGTCACGGTGGTGGTTTCCGCACCACAGTCTCGTAACCAACCGCACAGCACCTTCGAAGCGGGTAGGGCTCCGAAGCGCAACACGCTGTCCGGAGTCAGGCGCGCTGCCAAATCAGAGTCTCTGAGGAGAACATCGGCATGCCGAATGACGAACGCGTCATCTGCTCGAATGCCACTCAATGGATCAGCAAGCACGGGCCATGAGAGCTGTCGCGCGAGTGCGATTAGTCGATCGTATTGAGGGCTCCCTTGTCCCGCCACGATGACTCCTCGGCGGTTCGCCACGCGAACCGTAAGTTTCGCCAGCTGCTCTGAGCCAAGTCGGCGACGAGCAACCGGCCTGTCGGTTCCCTCCTCGGGCGGGAGTGTGCCAGCCACGCCAACCAGCGGTTCGCGAAACGGCAGGTTGAGATGCACCGGGCCCGGTCGATCCCCGACGGCTGCACGAAACGTGCGTCGCGCTACTCGACGCCAGGTATTGCGTTGATCGTCATCCGCTACACCCGGATCCACGAAACGTCTCACGTACGAGCCATAGAGATCTCGCTGATCAATCGTCTGGGGTGCCCCAACGCCCTGTAACTCGGGAGGGCGATCGGCTGTCACCACCAGCATCGGCACGTCAGCATGACATGCCTCGACGACTGCCGGAAAGAAGTTCGCCGCCGCCGTTCCCGAAGTACAGAGCGGGACTGCCGGTGTGCCCGACAACTTTCCCGCCCCGAGCGCAAAGAACGCAGCACTTCGTTCGTCGTGAACGACTTCCAACCGGAGGTCGCTCCGATCCGCCAGTGCAAGTGCCATCGGTGTCGAACGAGAACCTGGCGAGACGATCGCCAGCTTCACCCCGAGCGACAGCCACTCGTCCACCAACGTCGCACAGAAGGTGGCCGTCACGTCCGCTGATTGCATTCCTCTATCGTGGCAGCAATGCGCGTCGAAATCGCCTCCGATGTGGTCTGCCCATGGTGTTATATCGGAAAACGGCGGTTTGAGGCTGCTGTCAGGCAACTCGCAGACCAGGGCCGGGTTCTGGACATAGAGGTTCGCTACCGCGCATTCATCCTCGATCCGTCCGCTCCAATCGACGAAGTGCAACCCGTTCGTGATGCCTACGCCAGACGGTTCGGCGGAGCCGAGAAGGCAGCCGAGATCCTCCGAAGCGTCACGCATGTCGCCGCCAATGAAGGATTGGAGCTTCGCATGGACCAAGCAATCCGTGCGAATACGGTTCGAGCGCATCGTCTCTTGAAGATCGTCGAGCGTGAGGCGCCCCGACTGCAGGCTTCGATCAATGAAGCAATCATGAGGGCCTACTTCCTTGAGGGCCTCAACATCAACGACACCACCGTTCTCGTCGCGCTAGCCACCCAACACGGTTTCGACAGCCATGAACTCGCCCTCGAGCTTGCCGATGATTCACCCAGTAGCGAATCAGCTCGTGCGGTGCAGTCAGACCTCGAGTGGGTCTCGCAGCACGACATCACTGCCGTACCAACGTTCGTCATCAACGACAGTTTCGCGATTCCAGGCGCACAGGATGCCTCGACCTTTGCACGACTCTTGGGTCGGTTTCAGTGACGTCACTCGCGCTCACCGAGCTCGGCACTGGCGCCGAGAAGCTGGTGTTCCTCCATGGATTCACCCAAACCGGCCGCGCGTGGGTTCCGATCGTCGAAAAACTTGCAGAGGTCCTTCCGCACGTTCGCAGTGTGCTGGTCGATCTTCCTGGGCACGGGGATTCGGCGGAGGTGCATGCCGATCTTCGTGGGACAGCCGAACTCATAGCAACACAATGCGGGTTTGCGTCGTACGTGGGATATTCGCTCGGTGCTCGAGTTGCCATGCAGTTGCTCATCGATCACCCTGCGCAGGTGCGTCGCGCGCTGCTCATCAGCGGCACTGCCGGCATCGAGGATGAGGGCGATCGACTTGCGCGAACGAAGTCCGACGCTGCGCTCGCGAATCGACTGATTTCAATCGGAGTCGAGGCATTCCTGAAAGAGTGGCTTGCCCAGCCGCTGTTCAGCGATCTCACCGCCGAGATGGCCATGATCGACGACCGACGGAGAAACACCGCGCGCGGTCTTGCCGAGAGTTTGCAACTTTGTGGTCAAGGCAATCAGGAGCCACTCTGGAGACGACTCGCGACATCAACGGTGCCGATCTTGGCCGTAGCTGGAGCGCGGGATGTCAAGTACGTGGCTCTCGCCCGGCGAATCGCCGCGACGGCACCACACGGACGCCTTTGTGTCATTCCGGATGCCGGTCATAGTGCGGCACTGGAGCGTCCGGACATCGTTGCCGAAGTGATCTACGACTGGATGACGAATCCGAGCGCATACAGCACCCCAACCACCAATTGAGCGCGAGCGGTCATCGCAAGTGCGGGTATCAAACTCGCAGGCTCTCGCACTTGCAGCACCGTCGATACTGCCGGAAGCACTGCCAAGAGCCCTACGAGTCCGAGCAATGCTCCGGGTTGCATTAGTGCCGAGATCAGGATTCCGAGCGCTGCACCGACATAGCAGCAGACGTAGACGACTCGAGTCGCGCGTGCCCCGAGACGCACTGCGAGTGTCATCTTTCCACTCGCTGCATCGGATTGGAGATCCCGAAGATTGTTTACGACGAGAAGTGCGACCGCGAGGAAGCCGGCAACGCAACCCGCCAGCAGGCTGATGACGGTGATCTCATTCGCAATAGCGAACGATGTTCCGACGGTAGCGACGAGTCCGAAGAAGATGAAGACGAAGAGTTCGCCAAAGCCCGCATATCCATACGGCTTCGGTCCGCCCGTGTAGGTCCAAGCGGCGATGATGCACAACAATCCAACCGCTATCAGCCACCACGTCGTCATGGCAGCAAGGATCACGCCCGCGATTGCCGCAACAACGAACGATACGAATGCCGCTCGTCGTACCGCTGACGGCGTCGCAGCGCCTGAACCCACGAGCCGTAGCGGACCACTACGAGCGTTATCCGTTCCCCGTACTCCATCGGAGTAGTCGTTGGCAAAGTTCACTGCAACCTGAAGCGCAAGACTCACCACGAGCGACAATGCTCCATGGAGAATCAACGTCTCTGTGTCGAACTGCTCGCGATTCGACACTGCTGCACCGATTGCCACCGGGACGACCGCAGCGGGCAGGGTTCGAGGACGCGCTCCGCTGAACCACTGTGCAATCGTCGTCATCAACCCCGCACGATAGTGCGCTTCAGGCCTAGCGTGACCCTCGTGCCGAAACTCATCGCACTCGACCTGCCGACAAGTCCCCAGTTGCGAAGTGAAATCGAGGTTGCATGGGAACGAGGAGACGTCGTCTTACCGCTCGATCAACGAATGATGCCGGCAGCTCGTCGGCGGTTGGCCCTCCTGTTCGGCGCGGAATTGCTCGTATCAACCGCGGGTCGCGAGATCATGCGCCCCGATGCGATGCCCATGTGCGAACCTCTGGTCGCGGGTGATGCAGTCGTGGTTGCCACGAGCGGTTCCACTGGGCAACCAAAGGGCGTCATACATACCCATGCGTCGTTGAACGCTCACGCCGACATGGTGGGTGAACGACTAGGTCTTGACTCGAACGCGCATTGGTGGCTGTGTCTGCCTGCAGCGCACATCGGTGGATTCGGAGTGATCACGCGATCAATGCGCTTTGGGAGCACTCTTTCGTTCAACGAACACCCCGACTCGGCAAGCATTCAGGCTGCCCTCCGCGACGGCGCCACCCACACCGCAATGGTGCCGACACTCGTTGCTCGCCATCCGCTTGATGGTTGGCGTGTCATCCTGGTGGGTGGAGCCGCAAGCGGCCCGCTACCCGACAACGCAATTTCGACCTATGGACTCACAGAAACGTGTGGTGGCGTCGTCTATGACGGAGTGCCTCTCTCCGGTGTCGAGGTTTCTCTTGCGAATGGTGAGATACGACTGAAGAGCCCGTCTATGGCGCGCTCATATCGTCACGGACCGCTGACCGTCGACCAAGGCTGGCTCGTCACCGGCGATCTCGGTCGCAACGAGAACGGTGTCCTGCGAGTGGATGGTCGAAAGGACGACCTGATCATCACGGGCGGGAACAAGGTGTGGCCTTACGTGGTCGAACAACGGCTACGCGAGCATCCGCTCGTACAGGACGTCGTCGTTCGAGGCGTTCCCGACCCCGAGTGGGGATCCATCGTTTGTGCGTATGTCGTACCGATCGGTGCGAGCGTTGCTCCATCACTCGAGTCGTTGCGCGGACACGTCAAGGAAACCCTCGGCTCGTATTGCGCGCCACGAAAGGTCGTGTTCGTGGATGCAATACCGCGCAACGCGCTCGGTAAACCGCTCCTAAGCGAGCTTGCCACGTGACGCGACGGCGATCGAAGCTTCCCTCTTCGTTCTGGCGTCACTTCTCGGCATCAACTACCTCGAACCTCGGGGACGGCGTCATTGCCGCAGCCGCACCGCTCCTCGCGCTATCGCTCACTAACGACACCCGCCTGCTGGGCGCCGTCTCGTTTGCCGCGCTGCTCCCCTGGCTTGTGCTGACGCTTCCCGCAGGTGTCTACATCGATCGACATTCACGAAAGACGATCATGTCGTCGGCAAATGTGGTTCGGGCGGTTCTCTTCGCAACACTCTCGTTGCTCGTTCTCGGCGATCGCATCACCATCTGGATTCTGTTGTTGGTGGTGCTGTGCATCGCGGTGTGCGAGGTCCTTTTCGACATGTCCGCCCAAGCGTTTCTGCCCGAAATCGTCGTGTCTTGTCGGCTCTTTCCCTTTGAAGAGTGTCTTCCATTTGCATCATTCGGGTGACTGATCCCGAAGAAACTTCTTTCGCCATGCCGGCCAAAAACTCGTTTTGCTCTGCCTCACAATGGAAAGCCTATTCTGCAAGACGAAGCCGTGCTTCAGCGAGAAACGCGAATTCCTCTGAATCTCTTGTTCGCGTCTCCATAGATTTGACTTTGATCAGTCTTTTCCATCAGCTCTTGCATGATAGATTCAACGTGACTTTCGATCGATGGATCAACAATAGGAGGTTGTTCTGGTGGCGCCATAGGTGGACTCGCTGGCATTCACGACCGTGGCGGGGTCAAC
>JBJTOX010000039.1:0-16174 GCA_046074785.1 Actinomycetota bacterium | reverse complement strand
TCTACGCTCCGTTTGGGGGGATCACGCGAGACTAGGAAGGCTTCATGACGCGACGGTTTCATGCATGTGAAGCTTTCATGAAGGCTGATTACTGGCGGTTTCCGGATTCGGAAGCAACACTATCCTCAATGCACCGGTTGTCCTGTTTGTCATGGACGAGTCGGGTGGGGGCGACGATCGATTCGCCACGGTGTGTGATGCTGCCCGACTGCACCGAGAGCAAGCCGAAAAGTGCCTTCAACAACGTGCTCTTGCCCGCACCGTTGGGGCCGATGATGCCGACGATCTCTCCCCTGTGCAACGTGAGCGAGCAGTTGGTGAGAATGTTGACGCCCGGCGTGTATCCCGCGGTGACATCCTTGGCCTCGAGCAGCACCTCGCGCGCACCGCCGGTGCTGGTGGGGTTCGTCATGAGAGTTCCACCTTCGACAGGTCTTCACCATGGTGCGCACCAAGGTAGGCATCGACCACGGCCTTGTTGCTCTTGATCTCCGCCGGTGTGCCTTCGGCGATGATGCGACCTTCGGCCATCACGATCACCCAGTCGGAGATCTCCTGCACCACGTCCATGTTGTGCTCGACGAAGATGACGGTGCGACCTTCGCCGGGCAGCATCTTGATGAGCTCGAGCAGGCTTTGCGCCAACGCCGGATTCACGCCGGCCATCGGCTCATCGAGCATCACCACGCGCGGGTCGGTCATCAACGCGCGGGCCATCTCCAGCAGTTTGCGCTGACCGCCCGACATCGTGCCGGCGAACTCGTCGCGCATGTGCGTGAGGTTGAAGCGCTTCAAGATGGCATCGGCGCGGGCCTCGATCTCGCGTTCTTGTTTGCTCCAGGTTCCGGGGATCAGCGCCGACCAGAACTTCTCACCGCGCTGGTCGAGGGCGCCAAGTTTCATGTTCTCGATCGTCGACAACTTGGCGAGCGCCTTGGTCAACTGGAAGGTGCGCACCATGCCCTTGGCTGCCAGGCGATGCGGCGGCGTGCCGGTGATGTCTTCGCCGTCGAGTGTGATGACTCCCGAGTCGACCTGATCGAAACCCGTCAGCAGGTTGAAGAAGGTGGTCTTGCCGGCGCCGTTCGGCCCGATGAGCGCCGTGATCTTGTTGCGGCGAATCTCCACCTTCTCCACGTCGACCGCGCGAAGACCACCGAAGGTCTTCACCACGCCGGCGGCAGTGATGATCGGTGCATCGGCCGAGTTCGTCACGACGGGGTCAACGGCGGTCAAGAGCCATCTCCTCTCGTGATCCGAAGATGCCTTGTGGTCGGTAGCGGGCCAACAATAGGAGTCCGCCCCCGACGAGCATGAAGCGCAGCATGCCGATGTTGAAGTCCGACAGCTCGACGGTGCGCTCGAGCGTGTCACGCGCACCCGAGGGCAATTGTCGCAGGGTGTTCTCGACGAACACGATGAGCGTCCAGTAGATCGACGAACCGACGATCGGCGACCACACGCGTCCGGGCCCACCGATGATGAGGATCGTCCAGATGGTGAAGGTGATCACCGGGTTGAAGGTGTCGGCTTGCACCGACGACTTCTGGATCACCTGAATGAGACCAGCGAGCGCGCCGATCATGCCGCCGAGCATCAACGACTGCATCTTGTAGTAGTACGCGTTCTTCCCTAGCGCACGCGCCGCGTCTTCGTCTTCGCGAATGGCGCGCAGCGTTCGTCCCCACGGCGAACGCATGAGCTGCTGCACCATCAAGGTGACGAGGATGAGCATCGTCCAGCCGACCATCAACACCCACACGTCGCGACCGAGATACTTGAACGGACCGAACGAATAGAACTCCCCCAGTTCGAACGGGCTCAAGTTGTAGAACGGCTCGGCGAACTTGTCGATGCCTTCCACACCGCCGGTGATCGGCTTCATCACGCGCGATCGCGCGAACAACCTGATGGTTTCCGACGCGGCAATCGTGACGAGACCGAGATAGTCGGCACGTAGCCGCAACGTTGGAATGCCGAGCAACAGGGCCAACACTGCTGCATAGACGAATACGAAGATGATGCCGATCCAGAAACTCCAGTTCAGCCAGAACACGGTGACGCCGACGCCGTAGGCGCCGGCCGCCATGAAGCCGACCTGACCGAAGTTCATGAGTCCCGTGTAGCCGAAGTGCACGTTCAACCCGACGGCCGCGAGCGCATAGATCATCACTTCCGGGCCGATCATGGCCGAGAAGGTGCGCTCGAGGATGAAGCCCCAGTCCATGGTCAGCCAATCCTCTGCTTCTTGCCGAGAATGCCCTGCGGGCGCAGTAGCAGGGCGAAGATCAACACCACGAGCGCGGTCATGTTCTTCAACTCGCTGTCGATGACGAGGGTCGACCAGTTGATGGCGATACCTACGATGATCGCTCCGACCAGCGCTCCGAAGGCGGTGCCCAGACCGCCCAAGGTGACTGCCGCAAAGACCAAGAGCAGGATGCGGGTGCCCATGTCCCACTTCACCTGATCGAAGCCGAAGAACGTGCCGGCCAATGCGGCAAGCGCTCCACCAAAGATCCACACCTGCGAGATGACCTTCTCGACGTCGATGCCCGACGACTCGGCGAGATCCTTGTTGTCGCTCACGGCACGCATCGCGCGGCCCGTACGGGTGCGTGTGAGGCCGACGCCGACGCCGACGAGAATGATGACGGACACGAGCATCGCAACCGCGTCCCGGGTGGTGAGCTCCATGCCGAGGAATTCATTGGCGCGTTGCGACGCGTAGTCGCCGTACGAGCGGTAGCGCCCGCCGAAGAAGTAGAGGTACACGTACCGCAGGAAGATCGAGAGACCGATGGTCATCACCATCTGGGCGAGCAACGACACACCGGTGTTGCGCGCGGTGCGGAAGATCACGCGATTGAGCACGTAACCGAGTACGCCACCCATCACCATGCTCAACACCGTTGCGATGATGAAGTTCACACCTCCGCCGAACGGAGCCGGCCATCCACCCATGAATCCGAGGAATCCGACCAAGCCGTAGATGTTGAAGAAGTACGCCATCAACGTTCCCCACGTGATGAGTTCGGCGTGGGCGAAGTTGACGAGACCCGTCGTGCCGAAGATGAGCGAGAGACCGATCGCGGCCATCGCGAGGTAGAGACCGAGTTTGATGCCCTCGAGCGTCAATTGACTGACACGGCGCACCGACCAGTTGCCTTCGGAGTCGTTGCCCGTGCTACCTCCCGCGACTGCGTCACCCGAGACGAGCGGAAAAATAATCCGCTGGTCGCCGTTCTCGCTGACGACGACTTGTAGCGAGGCCCGATCCGGGTCGCGCAAGGTGACACCTGCAGGCAGCGTGGCGGGGTCGATGTTGATGGTGTATTCCCCGGGCGCTTCCACGGGAATACGGAAGTTTCCTTCTTTATCGGTCGTTGCGCCGCCGACATCGTCGATGGAGAGGTCGACTCCTTCGACGAACACCTTGTTGCCGTTGGCATCCTGGTACTGCAACTGGCCGATCACTCCAAGGTCGTCGGAAATTTGGGCTGCCGCCGATTGGGCACCGGCTATTGCGCCGAGCATCGCTAGCGCAAGGACGATCCAGGCTCGCCAACCCCGTAATGGCACCCGCCTAGTGTGCCATACCCACCAAATGTTGCCCAACCGACGAACGACGTGAAGTAGTGACGAGGTTCAGTGCCGCCAACCACACGGCGACGCTGAGCGCGATGTGTATCGCCACGAGCAACACCGGCACGCCCGTGAAGTACTGCAGATAACCGACACCACCCTGCAGCACGGCCAAGAAGAGGAACGCCTCGAAGGCGTTCTGCAGTTCGCGAGTGGCGCCGTCACGTCGCAGGACGAGACCAAGCACGAGAGCAAGAGCGACCGTTACCACGACCGATCCACCATGGATTCGGGCCACGTGAGAAATCGAGAAGTCGAACCTCGGCGACGACTCGTCGCCGGCATGCGGGCCCGTACCCGTCACCACGGTGCCGGTCACGATGGCCACGAGCGTCATCAACGCCACTGCGCGGCTGAGGGTCGTCACTCGAAGTGGGGCGCGCACCGACCACGCCGAGGTGGTGGCAAGAGCCCTCCAGTGTCGACCAGGCCGATAGCTCGTCGACTCGGCGAGACCCCGCGCCGAGATGGCGTCGACCAACCAGTACGCCCACGCCATGAGCGCTACGGACAGCAGAAAGTGCCCCATGTTCGACAACGGATGCAGTCCGGTGAGCACCACGATGCCACCCAGCACCACCTGACCCACCGTTCCTGCGACGAGGAGCAGGGCGAGTCGAACGGCGCGGGCATCTCGTGGACGAACGAGCAACGCGGCCAGCATTGCTGCGATCACGCTCGCCGCAACCACGCCCGTGAAGAGTCGATTGAGTTGTTCGATCGCGGCATGCGGCGTCGAGACGTCGACGAACTGCTCTTCGTTGCAAGCCGGCCAGTCGACGCACCCCAGGCCCGAGCCCGTCAGCCGAACCAAAGATCCCGTGACGATGATGATGTACAGCGAGGTGAACGCAATCCAAGCAATTACCCGATAACGGTTCATCGTGAGTCGTCCGCGACTCCCACTCGTCGTTGCCGCAGTCACGCCCATGACGCTACGCAATCCCCGTCGGTGCCTTCCCGCGCACGGGGCGAACGTGTCGGTGAGTAATGTCACCTCGTGAAGAAGTACGCCGTTGAAGCTCGTCGTGTCGAGATTCTCGAAGCCACGTGCGAGGTGGTCATCGAGAGAGGTTTCGCCGGCACGCGAATCGCCGATGTCGCGAAGCGTCTCAACGTGTCGAACAGCCTCATCCACTATCACTTCGACAGCAAGGAAGCCCTGCTGGCTGCCGCGTTCGAGTACTACTCGCGTAAGGACCTGGCCGAGATGGAGCGTGACATCGAACTCGGTCAATCGGCCACCGCTCAACTGTGGCGACTCATCGAGAGTTATGTGCCGGAGGGCAGTGACGACGTGGAGTGGATGCTGTGGATCGACGCCTGGGGGGAAGCATTGCGCAATCCGTTGATGAAGAGCATCAGTCAGCAGCTCGACGAACAGTCCATCGGTTTTCTCGAACGGGTCTTGCGGCGCGGCAATGAAACCGGAGAATTCCGCTGCGAGCAACCCCGCCAGTCGGCGATGCGCATCACGGCGATGATCGACGGGTTGGCCGTGCAGTTCGCGGCGCACGAAGGCGTCGTGAAACGCAAGGAACTCATGCGCACGCTTCGGTCGCTCGCTGCGTTCGAGACCGGACTCTCACCCGACGACATTCGTGACGGTCGCCGCAGTGGCGCTCGCCCCGCCGTGCCCCGCACCTCGGCGACGACACCGATCTCTGCCCCCGCAGGTTCGGCACCGACGGCAATTACCGATGCGGCGCTCCGGCAGCTCCTGGCAATCGTCGCCGATGCACAACTTCGCGCGGATGCCTCCACTTGGCTCTCGCACTGGACGACAACGGCGGAACTTCTGATGGCCGACGGTTCGCATGCCAAAGGTACCGACCACCTTGCAGAGCTTTTTGCCAAGCACTATTCGACCGACCGCTGGACGTTGCAGAGCCCGGAGGTGGTCGTGTTTCTCGTTGATGAAGCGGCGGGCACGGCAACGGGTCGCGTCACCGTCACCGAACGATTCCAGAGAAAAAGCGGCGCACTGGGCTCCCGTATTGCCACCCTGCACGATCGTTATGAACGAACCCCGACGGGTTGGCTCATTGCCCACCGTCGGTATGAGGTGCTCGACTAGCAGTCCGGGTCGGCGCCGCCCGGCCACGCCCCGCTAGACCCTTCACCCTGCGTGACCTAGGTACTGCTCGTTGTTGTTGAAAACCACGCAGAGTAGTCACGCTACCAGTTTCCGTGAGAATTTCCTCAAGTTCCTGCCTCCCGGGCCGATCCCTTCTGCGGATCTCACCAGGGAGCAACAGCAATGATTCTCACCACAATCGCCACCACACTCATCATCGGTCTGAGCACACAGGGCGTGGCCCCGGCGTCGGCCGTCACCCCCAACGCATTCCGCCCCGTATCGGCGACGTCGATGTCCCCCGTTGGCGGCGCGCCCGTCTTCGGCGACCAGAGCGACGATGTCGTGCGACTGCAGCAGGCGATGATCGTTCGCGGCTTCACCCTGCGAGGCGGAGTCGATGGCGTCTTTTCTGCACGCACGCAGGCCACGCTTCGCAATCTGCAAAAGGCCGTTGGACTCCGGGTGACCGGTGTCGTCGATGAGCCGACCGCACGATTCCTCGGTCTGCTCACCGTCGCTCGCCTCACCCCTGAAACGTTGCCGAAGGTCGGCGACACCGGCGATGCGGTCTGGTCGGTGCAACAGGCGTTGATCAACAACGGCGTCACCGTGAAGGGTGGTGCCGATGCCACGTTCGGTGTTGCAACCACGATCGCACTCGGCACCTACCAATCGCGCAAGGGTTTGCCGGTCACGCGCACCCTCGACTGGGAGACTGCCTTCTCGTTGGGCCTCGTCGATGTGGCTCCTCCCGCCGTCGTCTCCGTGCCGGCCGCTAAGCCAGCTGCGCCCGTGGCACAGCCCGCTGTAGCCGTTGCCGCGCCGGTTGCTGCTCAGGCCGTCGCACAAGCCGCACCCGCGGCAACTCCCCTCACGCAGCTCGACGTCAACGCGCTTCCGCGTCGTGGCGAGCGCAGTGAAGCCGTGCGACTCCTGCAGCAAACTCTCATCAACAACGGTGTCGAGGTGAAGGGCGGCGCCGACGGTGTGTACGGTCTTGCCACCGAGATCGCACTCGGAAACTTCCAGTCAGCTCGTGGCCTGCATCAGTCGCGTGCCGTTGACTTCCCGACTGCGCAGGCCCTGGGTCTCATCCCGTCGCTCGAGTCGCTTGGCATCCCGAGCATCGCGGTGTTCCCTGTGCAGGGTCGCTGCTCGTTCACCAACACCTGGCAGGAGTCGCGTGGTAGCCGTCGCCACGAGGGCGTCGACATCATCGCCCCGAAGGGCAACCTCATCTACGCCGTCGTCGATGGAACGATCACCAGGGTGTACAACAACTCGTCGCTCACCGGCAACGGTGTACGCCTCACCACCTCTGATGGCACGTACTTCTTCTACGCCCACCTCGACACCATCGCGCCGAACATCACCGTCGGCACCGTGGTGAAGGCGGGTCAGATTCTCGGAACGAATGGCGCCACCGGCAACACGAACACCCCGCACCTGCACTTCGAAGTGCACCCGCGTGGAGGTGCCGCCATCGACCCGACACCAATCGTCGCGGCGGTCAACGCCTGCCACATCACGGAGCCGCTCCCGCAGCCGTAGTGATGAGGGCTGGCCGCCCGATGAATCGGTCACGCGTGACGACGCGCGACCGACACGCTGACCGCGAGGCGGCGCGATGTGAGAACCACGTCGCCTCGCGGGACAGTGAAATCCGGCCGCAAATGTCTGAGGCGGCGAGGGCTAGAACGTGTGATCGTCAGCGCCGAGATGCGAGTTGTCGGCCAGCCGTACGAGGCTGAAGACGTATCCATCGCCGATCTTCAAGGCTTCAATGCGACTGATCGACGCATGGCCGATGACGAAGCGCTCCCATTCCCACGGAGTCGGCGCGAGACCGAGCAGATGGCAGATGAACACACTGTTCGTACCGGCGTGAGCGATGAGCGCGATGCGGTCGCCTGGTTCTTCGATGTGCCACACCGGCAGCTCATGTTCGATGCGATAGATACCTCGTTCACCGAGAAACTCCGTCGCTCCGCGGTGAATGCGCTTGGTGAAATCACTGACCGGCTCGCCACCTTCCAAACCTCGCCAGCGTTCGAGAGCGGGTCGGCGCTTTTCTTCGCGATACGCGGCTTCAGCCTTCTCTGCGGGATTCCCCTGCCAGATCGGGCTACGAATTTCTTCGAGCCACGGCTGGATGACTTCTCCCCGTCGTTGTGCATCGAGAATCGGTGCAGCGGTTTGTCGCGCACGCAGGAGTGGCGACACGTACACATGGTCGAAATGCTCGCTCTCGAGCCGATCCGCCAGGCGACGTGCTTGGCGGTGGCCGCGTGAGGTGAGCGGCGGATTGTCCTGACTCAGACCGTCCTTCACCCATTCGGGCTCGGCGTGACGGATGAGCGTGAGTTGCACGGCGCAGAGGCTAGTTGTCGGGTGTGGTGGTGGGAGGCGTGGTGACACCGCACGAGACGAATGTCTCGGTCACGAGCGCGAAGTACTGCTCGTCGTTCACATCGACGTCGCGTGCGTCGGCAAACGTTGCACCAAGCGACCGCGCGATGCACTCGGCCTCTTGCGCCACCAATGCCACGCCGTATGTTTCGCCGATCAAAAAACCGACCGACTGCAACTCGCCCGGGCTCACGGTGGGGTCTTCTGCGGCATCGAGGCGAGGTTCCTCACCGGGTTCAGGCAGTGGCAACGTGGTGCCGACGACGGCAAACAGAGGGTTGCTCTCGCCAAGGGCGAGTTTGCATTGATCGGCGAAGAACTGCTCCACCGTGTCGGCTGCGGTCGACACCGAAGTCTCGGCGAATGCCGCGCGTGCGTTCGCCACACCGGGGTCGGCCATCGCCACCTGCGGATTCCAGGCGACGTCGTCAAAGGCCACGACGAGCTGACCGTACGCAGCAAGCAGCACACCGAGAGGGTCACGCAACGAACGCGGCGACACTTCGCGTAGCAAGAGCACCTGGTCGACGATTGCCGAGACGGACTCCTCGAGTTCCACGGTCGTGGTGCGATCGAGTTCGGCGACGGCACGCTCGGCGCGTTCGCGAGCACTCGAAAACAGCGGACCGCGAGCGCACGCCTCGCCGGCTGATTCCGTGCCGCACGATGCGAGTCCAACGACGAGGATGACGAGCCCGCACCATCGCGCAACGCGGTTGGTGGTCATGCCTTGGTGGCTGCGAGCCACGCGTCGTACATGCGGCGGTACTCCCCTTCCTTGGCCATCAGCGCCTCGTGCGGGCCGTCTTCCACGATTCGACCGTACGCCAGGAGCACGACACGGTCTGCTCGGGCCGCGGTCGACAAACGATGCGCTATCGAGATCGTCGTTCGTCCTTCCGACAGTTTGCGCAGGGCCCGCGCCAGCCGTACCTCGGTGAGCGCATCGACCGACGAGGTGGCTTCGTCGAGAATCAATACGTCGGGGCTCACGAGTGACGCCCGCAAGAGCGCAACCATCTGCCTCTCACCGGCGGCAAGGGCCTGACCTCGTTGGCCCACCTCGGTATTCAGCCCGCGCGGCAAACTCGCCACCCAGTCGTCGAGCTCGAGACGGCGCACGGCATCTTCGAGTTCGGCGTCGGTTGCGTCAGGTTTTGCGAATCGCAAGTTGTAGGCGATGGTGTCGGCGAAGAGGAAGGGCTCTTGCGGCACCACCGTCAAGCGCCGGCGCAGATCGTCGTTCGCCACATGCTTCACATTGACTGCACCAATGGTGATGCGACCCTTCGTGGGATCGGCGAGTCGCGCGACCAATCGGGCAATCGTGGTCTTGCCAGCCCCCGACTCACCGACCAACGCCACATGTTGACCCGGTGGAATCGTCAACGTCAACGACGTCAGCACGTTCATGGCCGGTTCGTCTTCACGCGGCTCGTAGGCAAAGGTCACGTCGTGTAGCGCTACTCCGAGTCGGCCTGCAGGCAGTGGAATCGGGTTTGTCGCAGGCGGTGGACCGATTGGCGTGTCGAGAATGCCCAGTACCCGCCTTAGTCCGGCGACTGCAGTTTGTGTCTGGTCGATCACTTCCGTGAACTCGGCGATTGGTTCAAGGAATCGATACGTGAGGAACATGAATCCAACGAGCGACCCGGCAGTCAACCCCGCCGCATCGCCGCGCCAGACTCCGATGCCGACGACGGCCACCACGGTGAAAACGCTGAACACCTCACCCGACGGAAACAGCAGCGCGCCGAGGAATCCGGCACGAATCGATGCCTTCGCGCGCTTCTTGGTGGTGGCCTCCACGCGCTGGAGTGCGGGTTCGACCGCGTCGTAGGCCTGCAGAGTCTCGACGCCAGACACGGTCTCGCTGATCGACGACAGCATCGTCGCATTGCCCTCGCGGACCCGGTCGTAGGCGCGCACCAACCTGCGCTGCACGAGCCGCAGCACGATGATCAACGGCGCCACGACGGTGAATGCCACGACGGCGAGCACCCAGTCGTAGGCGATCATCACGCACGCAACGACGAACATGAGCGAGAGGTCGAGCATCCACGCCAAACCACCCCACGCAAAGAACATGGTGAGTGTCTCGATGTCGCTCGTCACTCGCGCGACGAGCGCGCCGCGACGTTCTTCGTTCTGATCAGCAAGACTCAGTCGGTGGATGTGGTCGAACAAGCGCACCCGCAAGCCGTAGAGACCTTCTTCGGCGGATGTGCCGAGGCGGTAGACCGCGGTACGTTGCGCAACAGCCGCCAACATCACGATGACGGAGGCCACGGCGCACAACCTCAGGATGAAATCGATGCGTACGCCACCATCGATGAAGCCCTTGTCGATCGCCTGCTGGATGACGATCGGAATCGTCACTCGCCCGGCGGCACCGCACAAAGCCAACAAGAACGTGAGGGCAAGACCTCGTCCGAGTGCCGGCGCCTGGGCGATGCCTTCGCGAATGGTGTCGACGGCCCCACGTCGACGCACCTCGGCGGTCACGTCATCCGTGAACATCGTCGGCCTCGCGATCGTGTTCGAACGCCTGGATGAGGGTCTGGTAGTGGGCGTTGCCGGCGAGCAATGACTCGTGCGAACCGATGGCCACGATGCGCCCTTCGGCCATGAAGGCCACCTCGTCCGCCAATGCAATCGTCGAGGGTCGGGAAGCAACCACGATCGTGCTGATCTCGTCATGCAGTGACCGCAAGTTGGTGAGTACCGTTGCCTCGGTTGCGGGGTCGAGTGCCGAGGTCGTGTCGTCAAGTAACAACAACTCGCTACCCACCGCCAGTGCCCGGGCTAATGCGAGTCGTTGCCGTTGACCACCGCTCAGGCTGACGCCACGTTCACCGAGCTCGGTGTCGAGACTCACCCCGAGATCGTCGACGAATTGCTCCGCAGCAGCAACACGCAACGCGCGACGAATCTTCTCCTCCGGCACGTCGGCACCGAGGGTGAGGTTGTAGCGCAGTGATTCGGCGAAGAGGAACGCTTCTTGGAACACCAAACCCACGCGGCGCGAGCCGAGACGCACCTCGCCGGAGTCGACCGGGACGAGCCCCGCGATCACGTGTAGCAACGTGGTCTTGCCGCAGCCCGTGGCACCGACGACGGCGATGGTCCTCCCCTTCTGCATGCGCAGATTGACGTCTTGCAAGGTCGGTGTGCCGGTCACATGGGAAGCCGTCACATCAATCAGTTCAACTGCGTAATCATCAGACTTCGTGATGTGCTCCCGCGGTGGTGTTACGAGCGGCTCGCTCAGCACTGCCCGAACCCGATCCCATCCGCTCGCCGAATGTGGCAACTCGGAGAAGAGAAAACTGACGATTCGCAACGGCAGAGAAACGAGCGTGAACAAGAAGACGAATGCCGACAGTTCGCCGACGGTCATCGCGCCGTCACGCACACGCATCGCGCCGAGGGCGATGATTGCGATGTTCACCAATGACGGTGTGGCATCGATGATTGCCTCGAACGTGCTGCGCAGACCGATCGCCGTCGTTCGCGCCTGCCGCAACCGACGCGAGATCACGGCCAGACGCTCGGTCTCGCGTTCCTCGGCTCCGAAGGCCTTCACGACGAGTACGCCGTCGAAGCTTTCGTGGGCGGCTTCCGACAGGGCACCTAGTTCGTCCTGCGCGGTGCGGTAATAGTTGTCGACTCGGCGTTGGTACAACACGTTCGTCACGAGCATGACCGGGAACACCAAGAAGGCAAAGAGGCCCAACCACACGTCGGTGGCAATCAGCCAGATGCCCGACACGACGAGCAGCACGATGACCGACGACGAAAACGGCATCGGGTTGAGAATCTGGGTGGCGGCATCGGTGTCGACACTCGCTCGTGCCGCGACGTCGCCCGTCATGCGGCTGCGGTGCCAAGTTGGTGGCTGTTGCATGAGGTGTCGCAGCACCTTGTCGGCGATGGTCTTGGCAGTGGTAGAGCTGGCCCGCCCGGCAAACGACCGACGAACGACGACTCCGACGGCGCGTACCAGGCCAATCACGATGACGATGAGCGATGCGCCAGCCCAGGTCGAAAAACCGACTCTCCCCGACTCGAACGTTGGAAGGATCACATCGTCGATGAGCAACTTGACGCCATACGACGAGAGCACCGTGGCCACGGCAAACACGGCTGCACCGCCTACCGCCGTGAAGAAATAGCCCTTGTGAAAACTGACCATTGCCCACATCAGATTCCTGGCGCGAACGAAGCGGTTCGGTTCGGTGGTGAGGGGTAGCGTCTCGGAAATCATGCGGCGGGCCGGAAGAATCATTCTGTCAGTCATCTGCCTGGCCATCGCGGCAATGTGGGTATACGCATTCGTCTTCGCCTCGAAAGAGGCAGTGAACAAGATCGGTGACGAGGCGTGGACGCAACGTGCCGATCAACGTTGTCTCATCGCCAAACAGGAGCGTCTCGCACTCGCCGACTACCGACTCATCGACGACCCGGGTACGGGTGGCCTCGCGCGCCGCGCAGAACTGGTTGACGAGGCAACCAACACCATCTCGCGAATGCTCGACGACCTCCGAGGTTCGATGCCCACCGACCCGAAAGGTCAGGCACTCATTCCGCAGTGGTTGGCTGACTACGACACCTATGTCGCAGATCGTCGGGCGTACGCCGATCAACTGCGTCGCGGCGACAACGCACCGTTTTCAGAAACCACGTTCGAGGGTCTGCCTCTCGCGGAGCGTCTCGCCACGTTTGCCGGCGACAATCGCATGCCGAACTGCGCGCCACCAATCGACTTGTCGGTGTAGTCAGTCGCGAAATTCGTCGGCTGGAAGCCAGCCAGACGTTGCGTCGTAGCGCTTGATCACTCGCGCGGGCGCCCCAACGGCAACGCTGTAGTCGGGCAGATCGCCGGTCACGACCGAGTTCGCCCCGACGGCAACGTGCAGTCCGATTCGCGACCCCGGCAACACCACGGTGCCCGTACCGAGCCACGACCCGTCACCGATCGTCACCGGCTTCTCGGGCTGTGTCTGCTTGGAGATGGGTCGCGTTACGTCGTGGTATCCGTGATTCTGGTCGGTGATGTACACGTGATGCCCCGTCCACACGTCGTTGCCGATGTCGATCGCCAGGTGTCCGACGATGCCACTGCCTCGCCCGATCAGACATCGGTCTCCGATGCGCACCACCGGGGAGGTGACGCACTGCTGCCCCGGCATCATGCCTGCCGAGAGTGCACAGTACGGCCCGAGCATGGTTTCGCGCCCGATCTCGATGTAGTGCTCGTTGTAGATCGTCACCCAGGGAAACGAGATCAGTGATCCCTCACCGAAGTGCTTGAACTTGCGACCGCGCGCCGTGTCTTTGGTGATTGCCGACGCAAACTGCCACTCTTCCCAGCGCTGCGCAATGATGCGTCCAAGCAGGCGATCGAGTTGACGACGAAGCACGGTTTCACCGTAGTGCTGCGGCGCAATCGCTTCTGACGGCAGGTCGGCTCAAGCATGCGAGAAGTACCCTTGCGATATGGGTTCTTCTTCTGTTGCGGTCGTGCGAAACATCGTCTACGCAACCGCCGATCGATTCGCTCCACCTACACCGGTAAATGGCGAACGTATTGCCAACCTCACCGTGCAATGCCCACAGATCCCGGGGTTGCTCGAGCAAGCCATGGGCACCGGCGAGTTGCCGATGCACGAGGACTGCCTGACACTCAACATCTTTGCGCCGAAGTCGGGCGGCGGTGGTTTGCCTGTGCTGGTGTGGATTCATGGTGGTGCCTTCACCAACGGCACTGCTCACGCCTCGTGGTATGACGGCAGCAATCTCGCCGCTCGCGGATGCGTGGTGGTTGCCATCAATTATCGCCTCGGAGCCCTCGGGTTCGCGGGACGCAGCGACGTTGGTCTGCAGGACCAAATCGCTGCTCTCAACTGGGTGCACGACAACATCGCGCGATTCGGGGGTGATGCCGAGAACGTGACGATTTTCGGCGAATCAGCCGGCGGTTGCAGCGTGCTCGCACTGTTTGCGGCTCCCGCGGCCCGTCATCTGTTCCGCCGCGGATGGGCAATGAGCCCGTCAATTGGTCAGTTGCGTACCACCGAGCGCGCCGATCAGTCGGTGCGGCTGCTGCTCGACGAACTGAAGAAGGAAAGTCTCGAGGCGGCGCGTGGGGTGTCGGCCGATGACATCGTTGCGTCCCAAGCTCGTATGTTGCGCGACCCGAAGGACATCGTCACCATGTTCAGCCCGACCGTGGGCGGTGACGTGCTCCCCCTCGACGCACATTCCCGAATTGCGAACGACGAACGCCCACTCGTCATCGGCACGCTGCGCGACGAAAGTCGCCTCTGGGTCGCGGTGAATCCCAATGCGGCGAACTTGAGCGAGGCCGACGTCCGGGCACACTTCTCCGCGCGCTTCGGGTCGGCTGCCGACCAAGCGTGGCAGGCCTATGGACGGTTTCGTCCGGGTTCAACACCGGCCCAGATGCTCGCTGCATTGCAGAGCGACGAGTCGTTCCGCGCGCCGGCGTGGCGCGTCATCGACTCGCGCGATCGTGCCGGCACGCCTACGTGGTCGTACTTTTTCACCTGGCCGACTCCCGTGTTTGACGGAATTCTCGGTGCGTGTCACGGACTTGACATCCCGTTCGTCTTCGACAACTTGTCGGCACCGAACGTGGAGTTCTTCATCGGCCAGTCCGCCGCACATCGACATCTCGCCGACACGCTCGCCGGATCACTCGTTGATTTCGCGCGCACCGGAAAGGTGGAATGGCAATCCACCGAAGGCAAACGCACCACGCTGCAAGTCGACGAGAAGAACGATGTCGTGGTCGATCCGGAACGGCCGATTTACGACCTCTGGAATTCCTGAGGTCTCGCGCACCATGGGCGCACTCGCCGGTGCACAACTGCGACCCGTGTGGCACGAAGGGCAGGCACACGACTGGGTGGTCGAGCAGGCTCCGTCCGACGCCCGTGTCGACGTCGCCATCGTCGGTGGCGGATTCAGCGGTTTATGGGTGGCGTACTACCTCTCGATGCTGAGTCCCGAGAAGTCGATTGCCATCATCGAATCGCAAAGGGTTGGTTTCGGAGCGAGTGGACGCAACGGTGGATGGTGCAGCGGCTTCTTCCCGCTGATGCCGAGCGAACTCGTCGCAACTTTCGGGGCCGAAGCGGGTTTGGCCGCCTATCGCGAGAGCTTCAACTCGCTCGATGAAATCGAGCGGGTGTTGCAGGCCGAGAACATCGAGTGCGCGTGGCATCGCGGAGGCACCGTGCAATCGGCGAGCACTGCACTGCAAGCCGAACGATTGCAACGTCAGATAATCGCCCAACACGCCGCAGGTCTCGCCTCGACCGACCTCGAGTGGTTGCCCGCCGAACGAGTGTCTGACCATCTGCGGCTCGCCGAGACGCACGGTGCAATCTTCAGTCCACATTGCGCGACGGTGAACCCCTTTGCCCTCGTCCTCGGGCTCGCGCGACGGCTGCGTGCGCTTGGGGTCCGCGTGTGGGAAGAGTCCCCGGTGCGCAGCATCGCCGATGGCACCGTCGCACACGTTCACGGTGTCATGCGCGCATCGATCGTCGTTCAGGCAACCGAGGGATATTCCAACCGCATTCAACGAACCAAGCGAGTTCTCGCCCCGTTGTACTCGCTGATGGTGGCCACGGAACCCTTGGATGATGCGACCATCGCACAGCTCGGCTGGCACGGGCGTGCCACCTTCAACGATGGCGGGCAGATGATCATCTACGCCCAACTCACGCACGACCGACGGATTGCGTTTGGTGGTCGCGGTGCGCCGTACCACTTCGCGTCCCGCGTGCGCGATCGATTCGATATCGACGACTCCACGCACCAGCGAATCGTCGGCTCGATAGCCCGGCACTTTCCGGCTGCCGCTCACGCCAAGATCACGCATCGTTGGGGTGGCCCACTCGGTGTGCCGCGTGACTGGACTCCCAGCGTCGTCGTCGACCGCGCCGCGAAGTACGCCCGTATCGGTGGTTACGTCGGTGACGGTGTTGCCGCCACCAATCTCTTCGCGCG
>JBJTOX010000038.1:0-3451 GCA_046074785.1 Actinomycetota bacterium | reverse complement strand
CGATGTGCACCTGATCGCCTGCCAAGAACGACACCGTGAATTCTCCACTCGCCTTCATCAGTGGATACGTGTCGTGCTTGGGGGAAACACTCGCCATGATGACCGGCTCTTCGAACGACACCTGCGTCACCCAGTGCGAGGTATAGGCACGAGTCACGCCGTCGTGCGTCGCCGCCACAACCTCGACGCCCTTTGTGGCTTGGCCGAGCGCACGTTTCAGTTTCGGGTCGATCATGTCGCTGCTCTCGGCTCAGCGTATTGTGACCACCACGATTAGGGTAAGCGCATGACTCGTCCAGGCATGTACTCCGGCGTCGCCACCGACGACGCCATGAATCTCGCAATGTCGGCCAAAGCGGTGCCGCTGTACGAAAAGGTGAAGAAGTTCATCGACGACGAAATCGAACCGGTCACCCGCGAGTACTTCGAGTTGGGTGAGGGTCGTGCCGAACGCTGGGGATACGGCGTCGGTCAACTCGAGTTGCTCGAGACGCTGAAGAACAAGGCCAAGAAAGCCGGGCTGTGGAACTTCTTCTTGCCCAACGCAGAGACGGGCGAAGGTCTTTCGAATCTCGACTATGCGTACATTGCCGTCGAACTCGGCAAGAACCCGATCGCATCAGAAGTGATGAACTGCAGTGCACCCGACACCGGCAACATGGAAGTGCTCGAGCGCGTCGGCACGCCAGAACAAAAAGAGCGCTGGCTGAAGCCGCTCTTGAACGGAGAGATTCGTTCGGCGTACGCGATGACCGAGCCCGACGTTGCATCTTCGGATGCCAAGAACCTCGCGTGCCGTGCCGAACGCGACGGCGACGAGTGGTTGATCAACGGCGAGAAGTACTACATCTCCGGTGCCGGCGACCCGCGTTGCAAGATCATGATCTGCATGCTGCTCACCAGCCCCGAGGCGCCGCCGCACAAGCGACATTCGCAAATCTTGGTGCCGATGGATACCCCGGGCGTGGAGATTCTCGGGTCGATGGAAGTGTTCGGCGAAGACGACGCACCGCACGGCCACATGCATCTGAGTTTCAACAACGTGCGCGTGCCGTACTCCAACATCCTGCTCGGCGAAGGTCGCGGCTTTGAGATCTCACAAGTGCGACTCGGGCCCGGTCGCATCCACCACTGCATGCGTTCGATCGGCGCAGCGGAGCGTGCACTGGAGTTGATGGTGCGTCGTGGGTTGTCGCGTGAGGCGTTCGGTAAACCGATCGCCCGACTCGGCAAGAACACCGAGGTGATCGCCAAGGCACGCATCGAGATTGAAGCGATGCGACTCATGGTGTTGCGTGCCGCCAAAGCGATGGACACGATGGGCAACGCAGAAGCCCGCATTTGGGTGAGCGCCGTCAAGGCGATGGTGCCCGAGCGAGTGTGCAAGATCATCGACGAAGCAATTCAGGTGTTCGGTGCCACGGGTATCTCGCAGTGGACTCCGCTCGCCCGCATGTACGCCGGACAACGAACCTTGCGCCTGGCCGACGGCCCCGACGAGGTGCACTGGCACGTGGTCGGTCGAGCCGAAATCTCGCGGTTTGAAGACGACGTCGTGCCCGTAACCGACTACGAGCGCAAGGGTTTTCAGTTCTCCGGCCCCGCCTGAGCGGTTTGGCGGCACCTTTGCTACCGTGACCGCGTCGGGTGGTGTCACCCGCGCACACCCTCGGGAGGGAATCATGGTGTCAGCCCAGCGAATGTTCAACCTGTCGGCGCTCTCGGAGACCGTCTCGGGTCCGGGAGTCGCGGCATCGCTTCCGCAGCATGTGTTGGCGCGCGGCAAGAAGGCGTTCATCGTCACCGACCAAGGCGTGTGCGGTGCAGGCATCGTCACCCCGATCGTTGAAGCGCTGGAGAAGGCCGGAGTCAAGACCCACGTGTTCGATGAAGTGTCACCGAACCCCACCGACGTGAACGTCGCAGCCGGCGTTGCCGCGTTGAACAAGTTCGGTGTCGAAGGCAGCGTCGTCGTCTTCATCGGCGGTGGCTCGGTGATGGACTGTGGCAAGTACATCGCGCTTGCCGCACCGAACGGCATCGACAATCTCAATCTCGCGTTCGCACCGAACCTCGACGCCAACGACCGCATCGACTTCGGCACGCTCGCACCTAAGGCGCAAGCGTCGAAGCCCGGTCTGCCGACGATTGCGATTCCCACCACGTCGGGTACGGCGTCGGAGACCAACGGCGGCGGTCTCATCACCGACACCTCCACCAACCCGAAGGTGCACCGCAAGTTGACCTTCAGCAACCCGACCGTTGCACCCGCGGCGATCCTGCTCGACCCCACGCTCACCGTCGGTATGCCCGCACGCGGCACAGCGGCGTGCGGAATGGACGTGCTCACGCACGCAATCGAGTGCTACACGTCGGCGAACTCGAACCCGTATGCCGATGCACTCGCACTGCACGCGATTCGTCTCACGGGTCAGTGGTTGCCCAAGGCCGTCGCCAACGGCAGCGACCTCGAGGCACGCGCACAGATGCAGATCGCGTCGCACCTCGCCGGCCGCGCGTTCTCGTCGGGCCCACTGCTGGGCCTCGTGCATGCAACCGGTCACCCGATCTCCGGACAGTTGCACCAAGCGCACGGCCAGACGTTGGCCACGATGTTGCCGCACGTGATGCGTTACAACCGTGACGTCGTCGCTGAGCGATATGCCGATGTCGGCGAGGCCCTCGGTTCAGAGCACGACCCCGAGGCTGGTATCGCCGCGGTGGAGAAGTTGTCGGCAACGGTCGGCACCAACAAGAAACTGAGCGAGCTCGGTGCGTCGAATGACAACATCAACGACCTGACGCAAGATGCCTTGCGCGACCTCATCATCCTGAACACGCCCAAGTACCCGACTCGCGCCGACGTGCACGAGTTGTACGCCCGCGCGCTCTAGATCAGAGGTAGCGATGCTCGCGGCGACGTGAGCAGCGAGGCCGATTAGATCGCGAGTTCTTTTCGCACCAATTCGGCGATGGCCGTCCAATGGGCGGCGAGCCCGGGGTGTAACTGATACGACGACACGAGTGGAAGAGGCACCCACTCGAAGCCCGACGTTTCATGATTGGCGGCGTAGATGCCGGCATCGTCCTGCGCGAAGGCGATGACGGTGTCGTAGCGCCAGTTGCCGTGGTCATCGGCGAAAATCTTGCGAACGTCGAGTCGCGACGAGTCGACACCGACTTCTTCTTCCGCCTCCCGCATCGCGGCGGTGACGACGTCCTCGTGCGAGTCGCGCGCTCCGCCGGGCAGTGCCCACGTGCCGCCGCCGTGCGTCCACTCGGCGCGCAATTGCAAGAGCACGCTCGGCTCTGCCGTGTCGGTTCGCACGACGAGCAAACCTGCTGCACCGTGCAGGCCCCAATGCGCGTGTCCGCATTGGCAGCGGACAAAACCGTCACCGTCGCGGCGGGCCATGACGTCAGACGTGGGAAGCGGCGACCGCCGGCTGGG
>JBJTOX010000037.1:0-7556 GCA_046074785.1 Actinomycetota bacterium | reverse complement strand
CGTACGTGCTGTTGCGAAAGTGCTTGATCTGCGACAGCACATCACGGGCTCGCGGGATAGTGAGCATGGCTCAGTCCGGTACCCAGGAGGCCCGGAGCTTTGGCATGCAGAAACCTTGTGACGGACGTCGCCAAAACATTTCGTGAGGTGGGTGCGTATGTTCGACGCTCATCTCGGGTCCGTGCTGTGAGTTGCTGAGTGTGATGTAGATCGGCAGAAACACGGCATCGGTGCTTGCATAGGCGAGTCGGGTCGCGGCTTCGATGGAATCCGTTTCGATGACGGTGCAGGCGTTACGCCGTGCGTTCGAAGCCGCACATCCACGAGGGGTGCCGTCGTGACCTACGTGATGAATTGAGTAGTCGCGAGCTGACAGACCTGCGTCGCGAGTGATATTGACGGCGCAGAACAACACGGACGCTCCACGTCCCTGCGGGAAGGCGGACAGATTGAACGAATTGATCGGCCCGTTCGTTCGGTCGGCCATGATCAGTGGATACTCGGACTGATAGCTGCTCGAGACACCCGACCAATGGAAGCGCAGTGAGCACCGAGTCGCGACGGGCGAGCCGTCAACAGTGCGAGAGGCTGGCGCAGGAAGCAGTTGTGTGCGTGCAGGCGGAGGGGAATCTGGCTGCACCGGTAGCGCAACCGCGATGTCTCCAACATCCAGTCCGATTTCCTCCGACGAGACCGTGACATGCTGAGATTCACCGAAGTTGACCGTGTCGTGGAGGCACCACGAGCCGTCACGCCGGTGGAGCGTGTAGACGGCAACGGCAAAAGGAACCGTGCGCACTTGTCGCCCGAGCGAGTTGGGTACGAATCGAGTGACGGTAATCGTCGTTGCGACATCGTTACGCGGTCGGGCGAGAAAGTAGTAGTAGGTCACGGGCCGTTACTCGCGTGGCGAGCCATGAAGATCAGGATTCCAAAGCCTAAACATCTCGTAGATCTCTTTGCACTTTTCGCAGAGCGGCAATTGCTTCGGATCACGTGACGGTATCCAGCGGTGGCCGCACAACGCCTCAAGCGGTGTGCCCTCTATGCGTGCCTGCAACACCTTTGCTGCCGCCGACTCGTCGCCGTCGGTCTTCACGATGTGTGCGCACTCGGGTTCGCTGGTGTGAGGCACATGCTCGTGTCGCGTTTCGACGGCATCGGCGGTTTGGCTGCTCATTGCGACGTGCGAAATCATCATCCCTGCACGAAGGCAACGGCGACGGCAACGCACGCTGCGCTCGTCACGATTGGCGTGACGACGCTTGCCCACGCCGGCACGCGCCATGATCGTGGGGCCAAGGTGAGCGCACCAACGAGCGCCCCGATTGCGGCGCCCCCGAAATGGCCACCGACCGACACACCCGGTACTGCGAGGGTGAACAACACGTTGATCGCGAACGTGACACCGAGTCCGGTGCGCAGTGGGTTGACCCCCCGCTGACCGACCCCAACGACACTGGCGGCCATCAGCCCGAATACTGCACCCGACGCTCCACCCGTTGCCGCATCAGGGGAGAGCAGGAGCGCACCGAGCGACCCGCCGAGCAGCGAGGCGAAGTACAACAGACCGAAGCGGAACGAACCGATGACGGGCTCAATCAACCGACTCAGTTGGTACAACAGCAGCATGTTGAAGCCGACGTGGATCACACCGAAGTGCACGAATCCGCAGGAGATGAGGCGGTACCACTCACCCTGTTCGAGAAACACTCGCGAGATGACGAAACTCATCGTCCGATCGCTCTCGGTGCTGCCGAACATCACCGAACCGAACTCTCCGAGCGTCATCCAGATGAACAGCCCGACGTTGATTGCGATGAGGGCATTGCTCACCACGAACGGTGGTGCGTTGCGAAAATGCGTCGAGGGTCGATGGAGCTCGAACGGCACCCGAGGTTCGCGCGCGACCTCGCCGCGGTCTGCGATGGCTTCAGGCAGATCGCGACTCGGGTCTGGTGGCGGAAACTGTGGTGGCGGCAGGCTCACCGCGGAGCGGCCTCGGCAATCGCGCGATTCGCGAGATACCACTCAACGGTCGTTCGGAGCCCGTCTTCAAAAGTGGTGTGGGCATGCCAGCCAAGCGCAGCCTCGGCTCGCGAAGCATCGACGCGTCGACGCGGCTGACCGTCGGGTTTGGTCGAGTCCCATACGAGATCGCCTTCGAATCCGACGATGCGAGCGATCGTTTCTGCTGTCTCACGAATGGTGATCTCGCGGTTGTTGCCGAGGTTGAGCGGTTCGGTTCCATCGTGCAACTCTGCAGCAAGCACGATGGCTGCGGCGGCGTCACGAACATAGAGATAGTCGCGGCTCGCCGTACCGGTGCCCCAGACGTGCACTTTGTCGACTCCCTTTTCTTTCGCTTCAACGCACTTCTTGATGAGCGCGGGAATCACATGCGACACCGATTCGTGAAACTTGTCGCCCGGACCGTACAAGTTGGTGGGAATCACGAACGCAAACCGTTGGCCGTATTGCTGCCCGTTCACTTGCGCATGCACGAGGAGCGCCTTCTTGGCGATGCCATACGGTGCGTTCGTTTCCTCCGGGTAGCCGTCCCAGATCGACTCTTCACGAAACGGCACCGGTGTGAATTTCGGGTAACTACACACGGTGCCGAGAATGGTGGTCTTTTCGACTCCCGCTGTGCGAGCCGCCTCGATGACGTTCACTCCCATCTGCAAGTTGTCAAGGAAGAGTGGAGCGGGCTCGACTTGGTTGTACCCGATGCCGCCGACGCGTGCTGCGAGATGGATGACATGGGTCGGCTTGTGCTTGGCAAAGAACGCATCTGCCACACCGTGTTTGGTGAGATCGTCTTGGGCGTGACGCGGCACGACGACGCGCGCACCGACGTCGCTCAATCGTTGCACGACGTGGCTACCCAAGAATCCGGCACCGCCAGTGACGACAACGACGCGATCGCGCCAGAAAGTCGGGTCGGTTTGCGGCGCGTTCACGGAGCCCAGCGTATGCGGAGAACGACCGACAGAATGGAGGCAATGAGTCGTGTGCGCGTGGCGCTCACCTTTGAGCACTGTTGGCGCGAAGCGCCTGGCGGTACGGGCATCGCTTCGGTGGAACTTGGGCGCGCACTCTCGGCGCGCGACGATACGGAGGTCATCGGAGTCGCCGGACGTCACCTGCGCCCGGCCACCGCGGGTTATGAACCGACGGTCGCCATGACCCAGCTCCCGATCGCCGGTGCGCTGTTGGTCGAATCGACGCTTCGCTTCGGGTGGCCGAAGGTCGAGCGTGTTACCGGTCCGATTGACGTGTTGCATGCAACGAGCATCATTCCGCTCGCAGCAGACGCCGCAGTACCGCTCGTGGTAACCGTGCATGATCTCGCGTTCTTGCACCACCCTCACTACTTCACGGCACGGGGTCGTGGTGTGTTCGCGCGGTCACTTGCCCTGGTTCGCAAGCAGGCCACACTCGTGCTCTGCTCGTCGCGGGCCACGCTCGAAGATTGCTCGGCGAACGGCATCGAAGAAGACCGACTGCGTCTCGTGCCACTTGGTGTGCGACTTCGTGCTGCCGATGCCGGTCACATCGCTTTGGCGCGAACGAAGTACGCGCTGCCAAGCGAGTACGTGTTGTTCGTCGGAACCCTCGAGCCACGCAAGAACTTGCCGCGTTTGCTTGATGCCCATCAATCGCTGGGTTCGTCGGTGCCTCCACTGGTGGTGGCTGGATCGGTGGGTTGGGGCGACGATGATCTGGTGGCGCGAGTCGCGTCGGCCAGCAACGTGGTGTTCATCGGGCACGTGGACGAAGCCGACCTGCCTGCCGTCTATGCGGGGGCGCATGCGTTGTGTTACCCGTCGATCATGGAGGGGTTTGGTTTGCCGATTCTCGAAGCGATGTCTCAGGGCACGCCCGTGGTGACGAGCGTCGGCACGTCGACCGAAGAGGTTGCCGGTGGTGCCGCAGTATTGGTGGATCCATACTCGACCGAGTCGATTGCCGAGGGAATTCGTGACGCTCTCGCCCGACGCAGCGAACTGTCGCAGCTCGGTATTGAACGCGCGAAAGGCGCGTCGTGGGAGAGCACGGCGAGCCTCGTCGTTCGTGCATACCGAGACGCGATTCGGATCGGGGCTCGCCAATGACCTGCGTCTCGGTGTGGGGTGATGTTCAATGACACCGCGTGTCGCCGTCAACATGCTGTGGTGCGTGCCGGGTCGTGTCGGTGGTTCCGAGCAGTATCTCGTTCGCCAACTCTCCGGCTTGTGTGAAGCGAGCGCCGGTGAGTTCGATGTGCAGGTGTTTGCTCCGCGCGGGTTCGTTGATGCGCACGCGCGGCTCGCGACAAGTGTCGTCGTCCATGAATCGCAATCCAGCGCGCACGTGCGACCGCTCCGCGTACTTCGTGAGGCGACATGGTTCGTGTCAGGGGCTCGTGGGGCTGCGCTCGTGCACCACGGGGGAGGCACCGTGCCACCGCGCAGTCCGCAACCCGCTCTGCTTACGATTCACGATCTGCAGTACCTCGCATACCCGCAGTATTTTTCGTCCGCGAAGTTGCGTTATTTATCGGCACGAGTTCCGGCGTCGGCACACCGAGCGCGCCACATCGTCGTGCCGAGCGAATACGTGCGACAAACGGTCATCGACCGACTTGCCGTCGCGAGCGACGACGTCAGTGTGGTGCGCCACGGGGTCGAGGCGTCGCTCGGTGGTCATCGCACGAGCGAAGCCGACTTACGTTCGCGATTCGGTCTGACAGCGGCGCGCGTTCTTGCGTATCCGGCGATCACGCATCCACACAAGAACCACCAGTTCCTGTGCGAATTGTTGGCTGGTCCGTTGCGCAACGCCGACGTGCAAGTCGTGTGTGCCGGTGGAGAGGGTCGCGCCCACGACGCGCTGAGGCGTCGAATCGCCGATGAAGGGTTGCATGAACGAGTGAAACTTGTCGGGCGACTGAACGACGCAGAGCGAGATGGCCTGCTTGCCATGTCGACTGCGCTGGTCTTTCCCAGCTCGTACGAGGGCTTCGGGGCTCCGGTCATCGAAGCAATGGCGCTGGGTACGCCAGTGATCGCGTCCGACAGAACGGCGTTGCCCGAGGTCGTCGCAGATGCAGGGCAAGTCGTCACGCTTGACGTCGAGGCGTGGGCTGCCGCAATCGAAAGCGCCGTGCGCGGTCGTGACGAGTGGGTGCGTCGTGGTGTGGCTCGCGCCAGCCAGTTCCGTTCGGTCGACTCGGGTCGTGATCTGGCCGCCGCGTATCGCTGCACGATGGAGAAGACGTGATGGCTGTGTCGCAGCGAAGGCGACTCGTCGTGTTGTGTCCGCACTTTGCGCCCGACATTGCCCCGACCGGAAGAGTGATGACGCAGATCGTCGAGCAATGGGCGACACTCGGTCACGAAGTCCATGTGGTGACGTCATTGCCGTGGTATCGCGAACATCGTGTTGAGCCGTCGTGGACCGGTCGAATCGTGCGTCGGGAGACCACGACGTGGGGTTCGATAACGCGCATTCACCCTTTCGCATCGAAGTCGAAGGCAAACCTCGTCGCCCGCGCCGCTGCATTCGTGGTGTTCAGCGTCGTAGCCGGGGCCTGCGCCATTTTCTCGGGTGGCCGCAAGCGGGTCGATGCGGTCATCGCAATGTCGCCACCCCTCACGCTGGGAATCGTCGGCTGGTGTGTGGCGCTTGCTCGTCGCTCGCGACTCATCTTCAATGTGCAGGACGTATTCCCCGATGCGGCGGTTCACACCGGTGCCGTTCGCAACCCTGTGGTCATCGCCGTCGCTTCATGGCTCGAGCGGTTCACGTACCGTCGTTCCGCGGCAGTAGTGGTGTTGTCGAACGATTTGCAGCGCAACGTGCGCGCGAAATTGCCCGATGCTTGCGCCGACAGGGTGCATGTCATCGAAAACTTCGTCGATGTACACAACATCGCTCCACGAGATCGCATGACGTCGTACCGTCGCGAACTCGGTATCGGTGATGAAGTCGTCGTGATGTACGCGGGCAACGTTGGTTTCTCCCAGTCGCTCGACGTGGTGATTGAAGCGGCATGTCGGCTGCCAACACTGACCTTCCTCATCAATGGCTCGGGTTCCGCCCTCACCTTGCTCAAAGCGCAGGCTCTTGACATTCCGAACGTGCGCTTCGGTGACTATCAGCCCGAAGAACGCCTCGCGGAAGTTCTCGCAACTGGTGATATCCATGTCGTGCCGTTACGCAAAGGTCTTGCCAGCGCCAGTGTTCCCTCCAAGACCTATTCGATCCTGGCGGCAGGTCGCTGCGTTGTTGCGATGGTCGATGCCGGAACCGAGGTTGACCGGATTGTGAGGAGTTCCGGGGCAGGCGAAAGCATCGCACCGGGTGACATCGACGCTCTCGTCGCGGCCATCGATGCACTGGCCGGTGACTCGGCTCGTCGCGACACCTGTGCCAAAGCGGGCCGAGCCTTCGTTGAACGACATCCGACTGCGCGGGATGTCGCCGAGTCCTACGTGCGACTCATGTCCGATAGCCTGACCAACTCGTGACGTCGTCTGCCAAGAAAATCGCCAAGCTTGCCGAGAAGAGCAAGACCCGTGGTCCCCGTGGTGTCCGTCTGCGTGGCGGTTCGCTCTTCCCGACGGTCATCATCGTGGTGCTCGCCCTGGGTGGTGCGCTCATCGCGTATGCCCGACAGACGCTCGAAGACCGAACTGCATCCGACATCACGAACGCGACGTATTACCTCTCGTTCGGTGTCTACGTGTGCGACGACTGGATCACGCTGCCCGACACTGCGGTGCTCACTGACCTCGCCGAAGTTCGCGAGGGTGCTGCACTCGTCTCGGGCAAGCCAGGCGTCGTCGAGTGGCAACCCCAGGTCTTGAGCGGCCAGCGTCGCGCCCGTCTCTCAGCCGTACTTGACCTCTACTCAATCAAGGTGTCGGAAACCGGAATCACGTTCCCCGAGGCAATCAACGATGGTGCCAACCTCGAAGAAGGCACCACCGCCTGTGATGGCAAGGGTGGCTCACTCTTCGTCAACACGTGGGATGTCGAAGGCACCGATCCAACGAAGAAGACGTCGATCGCCAATCTTGATGCTGTGCGATTGAACAACGACGGTCTCGCGGTCGCACTCGTCTTCGCGCCGGACGGTACCGAAGTCGACCAGCCGCCGGCAGCCAGCGAAGTCGCACTCCTCGTCAATTCGGGCGAATAAGCCGCGCGCGGCATGTACGCCGTCGTCCTCGTCGGAGGATTCGGAACCAGGCTTCGGCCGCTCACCAATTCGGTGCCCAAACCATTGTTGCCGCTCGGGCAGCGCACGATTCTCGAGTGGCTGATGGTGCACCTGGCGCGCGGCGGCGTGACGCATGCCGTACTGGCACTCGGATTCAAACCTGAGCCGTTCTTGCAAGCATTCCCCGATGCGATGTGCGCGGGCGTTCGCTTGTCGTACGCCATCGAAGATTCACCGCTCGACACCGGCGGGGCGATCGGGTTCGCTGCACGAAGTGTCGGACTGCATGAACGCGGCGAAACGTTCGTCGTGGCCAACGGGGACATCGTCACCGATTTGTCGGTGG
>JBJTOX010000036.1:0-6391 GCA_046074785.1 Actinomycetota bacterium | reverse complement strand
CGGCGGCGCGCAAAGCATCATCACCACGCGAGCCCGGCTCGAGATGGAACACGCCTGGGTTGCGCACCGCACCCACCACATGCACGGCGATGCGTGTGGGCGGCACGGTGCCGAGGGGGTCGAGCAGCACCGGAGCAACTGATTGAGGCGCAACGGTCGGTGCGACCGGAATCATGTTCTCGATCGGCGGAGGCGGCACCCGCAACACCCACACGGCAAGCACCGCGATGAACGGTGATGCCACCGCTGCGGTGAGCAGACGGCGTGGCCCGACCCAGGCGATGAAGTGACGCAGGCGTTCCACGCCCGAGTGTGTGAACGAGCGCGGAAGTGCGCGCTGTTAGCGAGAGGACGGGATCAGGCGAAGAGCACGCCGGTGAGCTTGCGACGGTAGATCGCGGTGCGCGGATCACCCGAACCCATCGTGTCCAAGATCTCGAGATATCGCTTGCGCGCATCTTCGTCGGTCTTGACGAGCGGCAACAGCGCATCGAGTTGAGTGGCGTAGTTGTCGTCGGGCACGAACATTGCCTTCGCGCGCTCGACGAGTGCAGCGACCTTGGGGGTCTGCGGCACCTTCTGCAGGATTTCGAGCGCGCCCGTCACATCGTCTTTCTGCAGCAATACGACCGCCAGCGCCAACACCACGTCTTCGTTCGCGGGCTCCATCTTCAAGGCTTCGCGCAGGCTGGCCTCGTCACCGCGCTGCAACAACGTGGCGACGTCGACGATGTCGGTACCCGGTGCGAGTTTGCCGACGAACTCCTTCACCTGATGCTCGGGCAATGCACCCATGAAACCGTCGACGACCTGGCCGTCTTTCAGCGCGTACACCGCCGGAATCGACTGCACCTGGAATGCGCGCGCCACGCCGGGGTTCTTGTCGACGTCGATCTTGGCGAGCACCACCTTGCCGCCCGTTGCCTTCACCACTTTCTCGAGGATCGGCCCGAGCGTCTTGCACGGACCACACCACGTGGCCCACAAATCAACGACCACCGGAGTGGTGTTCGAGCGGTCGAGCACGTCGCGCTGGAACGTAGCGTCGGTGACGTCGATGACGCTGGCGACAGAACTCACGCGCTTACGATACCGCTGCAAACAGCGAGTAGTTTCATCGCATGGTCGATGCAGCGCGTGACGGCATCAACACCGCGACGGTGACGCCGTGGCTTGCGGCGAACGTGGCCGGGTTCGCTCCCCCGTTCACTGCAGAGGTGATTGCCGGTGGTCATTCAAATCTCACGTTCAGGCTCACCGATGCGAATGGTGTGAAATACGTGCTGCGGCGACCGCCGCTCTCGCACACGTTGGCCAGCGCCCACGACATGGGCCGCGAACATCGAATCATCTACGCGTTGCGTGACACCGATGTACCCGTCGCGCCGGCGCTTGCGATGTGCAACGACCCCGAGGTCAACGGAGCGCCGTTCTATGTGATGGGCTTCGTCGACGGTCATGTGGTGCGCGACGCCACGATCGCCGAACGCGTGCTCACCGAAACCGCGCGGCGCACGGCGAGCGAATCGCTCATCGACACGATGGCGGCGATCCATGCGGTCAACTTGGAGAAGGTGGGACTCTCCGACCTCGCACGACACGAGGGCTACATCGCGCGACAATTGAAGCGCTGGTACACACAGTTCAACGCGCAGAAGACCCGCGATCTTCCGCTACTCGACGAAGTGCACGACGAACTTGCCAAGCGCATCCCCGAACAAGGGCCGGCCACGATCGTGCACGGCGACTATCGACTCGACAATTGCATCGTCAACGACTCGGGTCACATCGTCGCAGTGCTCGACTGGGAAATTTGCACGCTCGGAGACCCGCTGGCCGATCTCGGCTTGTTGATGGCGTACTACACCGGCCCAGACGACGAGGGCTCGGCGTGGCAAGGCCAAGCAAACCGCGTGAAGGGGTTCTTGAACCGCGCTGATCTGGTCGAGAGATACGCGCGTGTGACGAAACGCGACGTGTCACAACTCGACTTCTACACGTCGTTTGCATTCTGGAAGCTGGCGTGCATCATCGAGGGCGTGTACGCGCGGTACCTCGGTGGCGCACTTGGCGATCGCAACGCCGCCGAACTTGCGCCGTTTGCCGCACAGGTTGAGTCGGCCGTCACCAGCGCTCACCGCCTGCTGACGCGCCTACACTGACCGTCCAGATGTCGTATCGCCTCCACGACAGTTACACCTTTCTGCCGCGACTTTCGTCGCCGCTCTTGGTGGTGATGCTGCAGGGCTGGATCGACGCAAGTTCGGCCGCCAACTTTGCCATGACGCGTCTGGTGAAAGAAACCGGGGCTACCTCGCTGCTCACGTTCGATGCCGATGAATTCCTCGATTTTCGGGCGCGACGACCCACCATGGAGCTGCGCCAAGGCATCAACACCCGTCTGGATTGGCCGTCGATCGACCTGATGCTCGGCCACGACATCAACGACAAAGAGATCCTGCTGCTCACCGGACACGAACCCGATTCGAAGTGGAATCACTTCGCTGCAGTGGTGAGCGACCTCGCCACGCAACTGAACGTTCGCAAGATGATCGGGCTCGGTGCCTACCCGTTCGCCACGCCACACACGCGGGCGGTCAATCTCTCGTGCACGTCGCCATCGTTAGACGCCATTGCATCGCTGCCCTACGTGCGCAGCTCTGTCGACGTGCCCGCCGGCATCGAGGCCGTGCTCGAACACGTGCTCACCGGACGCGGAATTCCGAGCGTCGGCATCTGGGCGCAAGTGCCGCACTATGCGACGACCATGCCATACCCGCCTGCCACCGTCGCCCTGCTCAGCGCCGTGTGCGATACGGGCGGAGTGTCACTCGATGTGAGCGACGTACGCGCCGAAGCCGTCGCGCATCGCGAACGACTCGATGGTCTCGTCGCCGCCAACCCCGAGCACGCCCAGTTGCTCAGTCAGTTGGAATCGGCCTACGACGTGGCGCACGAACGCGATGAACAAGCCGCATCGATTCCGTCGGGTGACGAGTTGGCGGCGCAGTTCGAGGCATACCTGCGCGATCAGCGTCGCGACTAATCGGTTACGCGCCGAAGCCGGTGAGCCAGGCGTGCACGTTGCGGCCTAGCGCCTGCACGTCATAGCCGCCCTCTTGCAACACGATGGTGGGCAGTTTGAGTTGCGCGAGCAACGCCCCGCTGCGTGAGAAACCCTCGGTGGTAACCGCCAGATCGGCGATCGGGTCGGTGATGAACGTGTCGAGGCCGAGCGACACGATGAGCGCAGTCGGCTTGAATGCGGCGATCTTCTCGGCACACGTCGACAATGCAGAGATGTAGGCATCATCGGCGGTGCGCTTGGGAAGCGGAACATTGAACGTGCTGCCGAGACCCTTGCCGGTGCCCGTCTCGTCGGCATGACCGGTGAAGTATGGGTAGGCGCGACGCGGGTCGCCGTGCAACGACACGTATTGCACGTCGTCGCGGTCGTAGAAGATTTCCTGCGTGCCGTTGCCGTGGTGATAGTCGACGTCGAGCACGGTGACCTTGCCACCGGTGCGCTTCACGATGTCGTGCGCTGCGATGGCCGCGTTGTTGAAGAAGCAATAACCGCCGTATAAATCGCGGGTGGCGTGGTGCCCCGGCGGGCGGCACAGTCCGTACGCCGCGCGTTCGCCACCCAACACCGCGTCGGTGGCGGTGAGTGCCGTGTCGACGGCAGCGCGAGCCGCGTGATACGTGCCTTCGGTGAGCGGTGTGGTGGTTTCGAAACACCACCAACCAAGTCGCCCGGTGATCGACTCGGGCTCAGTGGTGCCACCCATCTGGTTGCGCAAGTCGTCGCGGTAGAACATGTCGGGCACCACTTCACGACGGTCTCCGACCACCTTCTGATATTCGGCCCAGGCAACGGACAAGAAGTCGATGAGGCCTTCGTCGTGCACCGCCTTGATCGGGTCGACACCGTGATCGGTGGGTTCGCGGAAACTGAAACGCGAATCAGCGGCGAGTGCCGACTTGATGGTTTCGGCGCGACCCGTGTGTTCGAACGGTGAGTGCGTGGTGGATGCTTCGATTTCCGTTGCTGGATCATGCAACAAGTGCTTGGGTGTGTAGACGACCTGCATGTCGCAAGCGTAGGTCAGGCGCGCGGTTGCGCGTGAGGCGTGGCGTTGTTTGAACGACGGCGCGGCGTCAGTCGAATGACGGCGCGGCGCGCAGTGAACGCTTGAGTTCGGCCATGCCCGATGTGGTGGCCAGCGTGTAGACGGCATCCCACAAGCGCAGGGCGTCTTGACCGCGCGGAATCTTGGAGATGACCGGCCCGAAGAAGCTCGCCTGCTCGGGCGTGCCCGGGTGGAAGATGAGGATCGGCGTGCCGACGTCCTTGCCGGTGGCCTCGAGCGCGGTCTTGGTTTCGAAGCGAATGACCTCGTCGTGCAACTCATCGTCGGCACTCTTGGCCCACTCGGGGTTGAGACCTGCTTCAGTCAGCACTTCGCGCAAGAGGTTCTGCATGCCACCCGAAGTTTCGGGGCGACGCTTGTCGGCGTGAATCGCCTTGCCGAGGGCGGTGTACACCGCGGCCACCGCATCGTTACCAGCGGCGGCACGAGCGGCACTGGCCACGCGCAACGACTGCAGACCTGCGAAGTGGCCGTCGCGCCATGCCTTGTTGCCTTCGTTGTAACCGCGCTCGTCGTTGATCATGAACAGCGAGATGAACTTCCACGACACGTCGTAGTTGCGCTGCTGCTGCACCTCGACCACCCAACGCGAGGTGATGTAGGCCCACGGGCAAACCGGGTCGAAATAGAACTGCAGATCAGCCATAACCAAAAACTACACGCGCTCGATTTCGCGCAGGTCGTAGGTTTCGATGACGTCGCCCTGCTTCAGGTCTTGGAAGTCGGTGAGCGAGATACCGCACTCGAAGCCTTCGCGTACTTCCTTCACGTCGTCCTTGAAGCGGCGCAGCGTGTTGATGGCGCCCTTCCAGATGATGACGCCGTCACGCAGGAAGCGCACCTTCGAACCGCGCGTGATGACACCCGAGCGAACGAAGCAACCGGCAACCGCACCGACCTTCGGTGCACGGAAGAGCTCGCGCACTTCGGCTTCGCCGGTGACCACTTCTTCGAACTCCGGCGCGAGAAGACCCTTCATCGCCTTCTCGATGTCTTCGATCAACTTGTAGATGACTTCGTAGGTGCGAATCTCGACCTGCTCTGCTTCGGCGAGCTCGCGCACCTTGCGGTCGGGACGAACGTTGAAGCCGATGATGGTGGCATTGGTAGCCGCAGCGAGCGTGATGTCGTTCTCGGTGATCGAGCCAACGCCGCGGTGCACGAACGCAGCCTTCACGTCGTCACGCTCGAGTTTGCGCAAACTCTCGGTGACGGCCTCGAGTGAGCCGTGCACGTCGGCCTTGATGAGCAGGTTGAGCGTGGCGGTTTCGCCGGCCTGAATCTGGGTGAAGATGTCTTCCAACTTCACGCCCTTTTGTGCACGGGCGTCGCCGCGCTGAGCGAGCAGGCGCAGACGCTGTGCGCGCGAGTCGGCAACCGTGCGGGCCGTGCGATCGTCGGGGGCGATGCGGAACTCGTCGCCGGCCTGCGGCACCGCCGACAAACCGAGCACCTGCACCGGTGCGGACGGACCGGCCTCTTTCACTTGTTCGCCGCGGTCGTTCAAGATCGCGCGCACACGACCCCACGCGGCACCAGCGACCATCGGATCGCCGACCTTCAGCGTTCCCTTGTCGACGAGCACGGTGGCAACCGGGCCGCGACCCACATCGAGTCGGGCCTCGAGCACGAAGCCCTTGGCGCGACCGCTCGGGTTGGCGGTGAGTTCTTCGACTTCGGCGACGACGAGCAACTGCTCGAGCAATTCATCGATACCGAGACCCTGTTGGGCCGACATCTCGACGACGATCGTGTCGCCGCCCCACGCTTCGGGGATGAGTTCTTGTTCGGCGATCGCCGAGAGCGTGCGCTGCACGTCGGCGTTTTCTTTGTCGATCTTGTTGACCGCCACCACGATCGGCACGTCGGCCGCGCGGGCGTGGCTGATGGCTTCGATTGTCTGGGGCATCACACCGTCGTCGGCTGCAACGACGAGCACCACGATGTCGGTGACGCCCGCACCGCGAGCGCGCATCTTGCTGAACGCCGCGTGGCCCGGGGTGTCGATGAAGGTGATGAGCTTGTCGTTCTTCGTGACTTGGTAGGCGCCAATGTGCTGCGTGATGCCACCGGCTTCACCGGCGACCACGTTGGCCGAACGAATCTTGTCGAGCAACGTGGTCTTGCCGTGGTCGACGTGGCCCATGATGGTGACGATCGGTGGGCGCGGCGCCTGCTGTGCTTCGTCGGAGTCGTCGGAATCGTCGAACAGCGCCTGCAGTTCCATCTCTTCTTGC
>JBJTOX010000035.1:0-45580 GCA_046074785.1 Actinomycetota bacterium | reverse complement strand
GCCGAAGCACTCAAACTCATCCTCGAACACTGCGGTCTGACTGTTCAGTGTTGCTGCCGATGCGGTCACGGGCATAAGACCTGACACACCGAAAACCAGTAGAACACTTAGAACAACATTTCGTGAGCGCTTGCGCAGATTTGATGTCATTGTGACTCCATTTTTTTGGGGCAGTTATGCCTTACCTGTCAATACTATACGTATCGTCGCGACAGGAACACAAGTGGGCTATCCCTCAACTTGCATTGAGGGCGTCAATCCTGGTAGCGGCGCGTCAAATCAGGCTGATGCTGCCCGTACGGTCGGACCACGATGTCGTGCTTTGCCGCACAAGGGGCACTTCTGACCCCACTTTTCTTGGTGATGTTGGCGTTGGGGCTACTCGACGCGCATCCCGCTGATTGCTCGCGCGATCACAAGTTGCTGGATCTCCGAGGTTCCCTCGAAGATGGTGTGAATTTTTGCATCGCGGTGCCAGCGCTCCACCGGGTACTCGCGCGTGTAGCCGTAGCCACCGAGAATCTGAATGGCCTCTTCGGTCACTCGCACCGCAGTCTCTGACGCGTAGTACTTGCTCATCGAGCCCTCGCCGTTCTTGAATCCACCGTTCTTCGCCAACCACGCGGCGCGCCAGATCAGCAAGCGTGACGCATCGATGCGCGTGATCATGTTGGCCAGCTTGAATGCGATGGCCTGGTGCATGACGATCGGCTTGCCGAATGCCTTGCGCTCTTTTGCGTAGTCGAGCGCGTACTCGTACGCCGCACGGGCGATGCCGAGCGCTTGCGCGCCAACCGCCGGTCGCGTCGCTTCGAACGTCTTCATTGCCGGCTGCGCCTCACCCGACTTGCCACGCTCGCGGGCGCGCGCCAACTTGGCGTCCAGTTTCTCTTTTCCACCGAGCAGGCAGCGACCCGGCACGCGCACATCGTCGAGCACCACTTCGGCGGTGTGCGACGCCTTGATGCCGTGCTTCAGGTATTTCTGACCCTGGCTCAAACCCTTCGTCCCAGGCGGCACCACGAATGACGCCTGACCACGACCCTTCAACTCGGGGTCGACCGCGGCGACCACGACGTGAATGTTGGCAATGCCACCGTTGGTGATCCACGCCTTCGTGCCGTTCAACACCCATTCATCCTTTGCTTCGTCGTACACCGCGCGCGTGCGCAACGAACTCACGTCACTGCCCGCATCAGGTTCGCTCACGCAGAACGCACCGACCTTCACATCATCGGCGGTGCCGTAACACTGCGGCACCCACTCCATGATCTGCTCGGGTGTGCCGTTGCCGGCGATGCCAGCGGCTGCAAGACCCGAACCCATGATCGCCATGCCGATGCCGGCGTCGCCCCAGAAGATCTCTTCAATCGCTACCGGCAACGTGAGGCCGCTCGCATCACCCATCGCGTTCATGATGAAGTCGAGGCCGTACAAACCGATCTTCGCCGCCTCTTGCACGATCGGCCAGGGGAACTCTTCGCGCTCGTCCCACTCGTGGGCGGCCGGACGAATCACGTCGACGGCGAACTCGTGGATCCAGTCCTTCAGTTGCTGTTGGTCGTCGTTGAGGGAGAGTGAAAATTCAGGCATCCCGACAAGTTACCAAGCAGTAGGAAGTTCAGGCGCGGCGCAGTGACGTTCCGGCCTTGGTCGTCTCGACGATCCAGCCCGCATTCTGCAGTTCGTTGCGCAAGGCGTCAGCCTTCGCGAAATCTTTCGCCGCCCTCGCTGCGTCGAGCGCCGCCGCCTTTGCTTGCGCATCGTCGTCGACTGCCACAATTGCACCAAGTGTGAGCCCGACCGCTCCGCACATCTCGTGCACTGCGGCAACGAGCCCGGCAGCACTTGCATCGCCCGAGTCGATCGCCGTGTTTGCACGACGCACGGTGTCGAAAATGTGAGCCACCGCATTCGGTGTGTCGAGGTCGTTGTCCATCACCTCGACGAAACGCGCCAGAGTGTCGGCGTCGGCTTTGCCGTTCAACGTGGCACTCCGCGCCGCGAAGGCATCGAGCCCAGCGAGCGCCTTCACCGAGGCGTCGATGTTGTCCTGCCCCACTTTCACCGGCGAGCGGTAGTGCGTCTGCAACAACAACATGCGGTATGCACGCGCGTCGAAGTGGTCGAGCAGGTCGAGCAGGTTGGTCACGTTGCCGAGGCTCTTTGACATCTTTTCGCCCTCGGCGTCGACGACGAACCCGTTGTGCATCCAGTGGCGTGCGAACGTGCGGCCGAGTGCCACCGACTGCGCACGCTCGTTTTCGTGATGCGGAAAACGAAGATCGGCACCACCGCAATGCAGGTCGAAACCTTCACCCAACAACTCGAGACTCATCACCACGCACTCGCTGTGCCAGCCGGGTCGACCATCACCCCACGGTGAAGGCCACGACGGCTCGCCAGGCTTCGAGAATTTCCACAGCGCAAAGTCGGCAGGGTGTCGCTTCTCGCCAGCGCCGAGAACTTCACGATCGCCACCGCCAGCCAACATCTCGTCGAGCGACTGGTGTGCAAGCGCGCCGTAGTCGGGAACGCTCTCCACCGAGAGATATACGCCGTCACTCGTCGCGTACGCGGCACCTCGCTCGACGAGCGTGCCGATCATCGCCACCATCTGCTGTACGTATTCCGTTGCATGAGGAATGTCGGTTGGTCGCTGCACTCCCAGCCGCTCCATCGCATCGAACCACACCGACTCGCATTTGTGCGTGATGTCCTGCCAGGGTCGACCTTCGCGGTTGGCCCGGTCGATGATCTTGTCGTCGATGTCGGTGATGTTGCTCACGAGGCGCACCTCGATGCCGCGCCAGTCGAGATACCGGCGCAGGATGTCGTACACGATCGTGGCGCGACCATGCCCGAGGTGCGGCGGCCCGTACACCGTCGGGCCACACAGATAAACGCCCAACTTGCCCTTTTCGCGCATTGCGAGCGGCTTCACTTCGCGCGTCAAGGTGTCATACAGCGCGAACACGCAACAAGCCTACGAATGTGGTGGCGCCACGCGTTGAGACATCGCGATGGGTCACATCGTCGTGCGCCACTACCGTTGAGAGAGCATGTCGAACGGTTCCACGGCGCGCAGAGTTCCCGAGAAACCGACACTTGCCGGGGTCGAACAGCGTTTCATCGAACGCTGGGACGCCGACCACACCTACGCATTCGACCGTTCAGCCACTCGCGAGAACGTGTTCGCCATCGATACACCGCCACCGACGGTGAGCGGTTCGCTGCACATGGGGCACGTGTTCTCCTATACCCATACCGACACCATCGCGCGATACCAGCGCATGCGCGGCAAGCACGTGTTCTATCCGATGGGCTGGGACGACAACGGCCTGCCCACCGAGCGTCGCGTTCAGAACTATTTCGGCGTCACCTGCGACCCGTCACTTCCCTACGTTGCGGGGTTCCAGCCGCCGTTTCGAGGTGACCCGCCGAAGGACCACAAGGCCGTGCCGGTCTCGCGACCCAACTTCATCGAGTTGTGCGACGAACTCACCGCACAAGACGAAAAGGTGTTCGAGGATCTGTTCCGCCGACTCGGTCTCTCGGTCGACTGGTCGCTGTTGTATACCACGATTTCTGAACATGCCCGCCGCACGTCGCAGCGCGCATTTCTCGACAATCTCGCGCGCGGCGAGGCGTACACGCAAGAGGCACCAACGCTGTGGGACGTCGACTTCCGCACCGCAGTGGCACAGGCCGAGTTGGAAGACCGCGAACGCCCCGGCGCGTATCACGCCGTTTCGTTTCACGGCCCTGATGGTGACGTCGTCATCGAGACGACACGACCCGAGTTGATTCCCGCCTGTGTCGGGCTCGTCGCGCACCCCGACGATGCGCGGTACGCGCCACTCTTTGGCAAGACGGTTCACTCGCCGCTGTTCGACGTGGAAGTCGGCGTTTACCCACACCCGCTTGCCCAACCCGACAAGGGCACCGGTATCGCGATGATCTGCACCTTCGGTGACCTCACCGACGTGGTGTGGTGGCGCGAGTTCAATCTGCCGACGCGCGCGATCATCGGTCGCGACGGTCGCATCATCACCGAGCCTCCCGCGGCAATCGTCAGCGACACCGGTCGCGCTCATTACGCGACACTCGCCGGCAAGTCGGCCAAGCAGGCACAAACCGCAATCGTCGAATTGCTTCGAACTTCGGGGGACTTGAAGAGCGAACCACGTGCCATCACGCATCCGGTGAAGTTCTACGAAAAAGGTGATCGTCCGCTCGAAATCGTCACCAGTCGTCAGTGGTACATCCGCAACGGCGGGCGTGACGAGTCGCTGCGCAACGCATTGCTTGCCCGCGGCGAAGAGATGTCGTGGCATCCCGAGCACATGCGACACCGCTATTCGAACTGGGTGCAAGGTCTGAACGGCGACTGGTTGATTTCGCGCCAGCGTTACTTCGGTGTGCCGATCCCCGTGTGGTATCGCGTCGATGCCGAAGGTCAGCCCGATTACGAATCGCCACTCGTGCCATCGGCCGATCGTTTGCCGATCGATCCGAGCACCGACGTGCCCGATGGGTTCACCGCCGCGCAGCGCAACGTCGCCGGTGGTTTCGTCGGCGACCCCGACGTGATGGACACGTGGGCAACATCGTCGCTCACTCCGCAAATCGCCTCGCACTGGGCCGACGGCGACGAGCTCTTTGCGCGCGTCTTCCCGATGGATATGCGACCGCAGGGGCACGACATCATCCGCACCTGGTTGTTCTCCACGATGGTGCGGTCGCACTTCGCACACCGCGGTATCCCGTGGAAGCGCGCCGCGCTCTCCGGTTGGATTCTCGACCCCGATCGCAAGAAGATGTCGAAGTCGAAGGGCAACGTGGTCACACCGATCGATTTGTTCGACAAGTACGGCAGCGATGCGGTGCGTTACTGGGCGGCTTCGGCACGACCCGGAGTCGACACCGCATTCAGCGAAGACCAGATGAAAGTCGGCGGCAAACTCGCCACCAAGTTGTTGAACGTCACCAAGTTCGTGCTCGTCTTTGAGTGCGATGAAGAGGGCGCCATTTCAGAAGCCATCGATCAGGCGATGCTTTCACGACTCGACTCCGTCGTTGCCGACGCAACCTCGGCGTTCGACGAACTCGACTACGCGCGGGCGCTCGAGCGCACTGAGTCGTTCTTCTGGTGGTTCTGCGACGACTACGTCGAACTCGTGAAGGCCCGCGCCTACGGCAAGGTTGGCGTCGACGGCGCACCGGCGAAGGTGGCCGATTGCAGTCCTGACGAACTCTCCGCTCGTCGTGCCTTGCACCGTGCACTCGGCGTGTTGCAGCGACTCTTCGCGCCACATATGCCGTTCTGCACCGACGAAGTCTGGTCGTGGTGGCAGTCGGGCAGCATTCACCGCGCTGCTTGGCCGACGAGCAGCACCAAGGGTGACGAAGGCAGCGAGCTCTTGCTCGACACCGCCAGTGCCGTGCTCTCCGAAATTCGTCGCACGAAGACCGAAGCCAAGGTTTCGCAGCGTGCGAAGGTGTCGAGCGTGGTGGTGTCATGCGATGCAACCCGCAGATCCGCGGTTGAAGAAGCAAAATCTGATTTGGTGAAGGCGGGCAGCGTCGCTGATTTCTCGATCGTCGCCGCCGGCGAACTCAGCGTCTCCGTCACTCTCGCACCGACGACATGACTCCCACGCAGGTTGCATGACCGAGGCCCGCGCCACCTCGCGAGTGCCGGCTCGGCCGCGTTCGCATCGTGTCGTGCTCGTCGTCAACTTGTTGCTTGCGGCGAGTCTGATCGTCGCGGGTGGGTTGGTCGTGTGGGCCAACAACAAGGTCGGTGATCGCCTGGTGGTGAGCATTGACCGTGCGTCAGGCGCGTCAACCGACGACGCCGATTCTGCGTCGGCAGACGCGTGGCAAGACGACGTATCGGGATTGCGCGCCAAGAACTTCTTGCTCACTGGTTCCGACAACGGGGCGTGTCCGAATGGCGACGGCACCGCGGGCGGAATCGGTGACCGCACGTCGTTCGGCGAGCGAAGCGACACCATCATGTTGTTGCGCGTCGACCCGACGATCAACGACGTTGCCGTGCTGTCATTCCCCCGCGACTTGTGGGTGAACATCGCCGGCACCACCCGCCAAGCGCGCATCAACTCGGCATTCGACGCAAAGGATCCGTCCCGCCTCATTCGCACGATCGACGAGAACTTCGGTGTGCCGGTCGACCACTACGTCAACGTCAACTTGTGCGCATTCAAGGAGATCGTCGACTCGGTCGGCGGGGTGAAGATTCCCTTTGCGTACCGCACCAAGGACGAGCGGGTCGGATTCCGCGAGGTTGGCCCGGGATGTGTGGAGTTGCGCGGCGGTCAAGCCCTCGCCTACGTGAGGTCACGCAGCGGCTACCGCTACTTCGATGAGACGAAGCAGAAGTGGGTCGGCGATCCGACCGGGGACATCGGTCGTATCGCCAGACAACAGGACTTCCTTCGCCGGTCGATGCAACGTGCACTCGACCGCGGCACGACGAACCCGGCAACCGCCAATGCCTTGCTCAACGTGGCGCTCGAGCGCGTGATCACCGATGACCGCATCACACCGCGCGACCTGCTGCGACTCGCCCAAGCCATGCGCAATCTCGACACGAACGGTGTCAACTCGTACACCATCGAATGGTCGATGCGTCGCATCGGTGGCGAGTCGGTGCTCATGCCCGTGATTGACACCGACTCGATGAAGTCGATTCTCGCAATCTTCCGCGGAGAAACGACCATGGCGAGCGGCGACGAGAACGCCGACCGTGCCCGAAACCCGGACATCAACGGCACCGCCTCCGCCGTCTTTGCACCCCTGGCCGCGATGTTGCTCGAGATGATCTCGGCCGACGATGCGACGACGCCGACGACGATTGCAGCACCTCAGCAGCAACGCCTGGGTGTGTTCCCTCCCGACGATCCGACCTGCCGATAACTACACTCGCCACGGGAGCACTCGTGGAAATCACCGACATCGTCGTCGTCATCGTCGCCTATCTGCTCGGCACGTTCCCGAGCGCCGAACTCATTGCGTCGCGTTACGGCAAGGAGATCACCAAGGTCGGTTCGGGCAACCCTGGTGCATCGAACGTCATTCGTGAACTCGGTTGGAAAGCCGGCATGTCGGTCTTCCTCATGGACATGGCGAAGGCCGCGATCGCCGTCGGCATCGCATGGGCGGCGACCGGTGAGCAACGCGGGGCACTCAGTTACGCCGCAATGTGCGGTGCGATCGTCGGCCACGTCGCACCGGTGTTCCGCAAGTTCAAGGGAGGCAAGGGTGTCGCATCGGGTGGCGGTGCGATGTTCGTTCTCTTCCCCGTCGTCAGCGCCGTTCTCTTTGTGTCATGGTTCATCATCAGCAAGATCACGCACAAGGCTTCGGTCGCGTCGCTCGCCATCACCGTGGCGACACCGATCGGAATGCTCATCGACGGCGCAGAGACTTGGGAGTTGCTCGTGGTGCTCGGCGTCGTTGCATTCGTCATCATCAAGCATCTTCCCAACATCCGACGCTTGAGGACCAAGACCGAACCGTCGCTGTAGCGTGCGGTGATGCTCGAGTTTTTCGGTCAGGCATTCGACTGGCTGAAGGACTTCTCCTCTTCACCCTGGTTTTACGCGATCATCTTCGTGATCGCCGTGCTCGATTCAGTGCTGCCGATCGTGCCGAGCGAGACGCTCGTCATCATCGGTGGTGTCAGCGCCGGGCTCGGCAACCTGTGGATACCACTGGTGATTGTCTGCGCGGTCTGCGGTGCGTTCATCGGTGACAACCTGAGCTATCTGCTGGGTCGCGAGGCCAGTGATTGGGTGATGCGTCGCCAGAGTCGCACCGAGAAGGGGGCCAGGCGAATGGCTGCCGTTGCCGAGCAGGTGCATGAACGCGGAGGGTTGCTGCTCATCACCGCCCGATTCATCCCGGGTGGTCGCACCGCCCTCACGCTCTCGTGCGGCGTCACTCGTCAACCGCAACGCTGGTTCATGGGTTGGGCGGCGATCGCCGCCGTGATCTGGGGCCACTACGCAGCACTGCTCGGCTTCATCGGTGGAAAGTCGTTCGAAGAAAATCACACGCTCGCGTTCATCATCGCGTTCGTGACGGCGTTCAGCATCACCGCCCTGATCGAACTGGTTCGCTGGCTCATCAAGCGCGCCAGATACCGTCAAAACGCATGACCTTGCGTCTCAGCGTCGATGCAGACGCATGGCAATCACACGTTGCCTCGACCACAACGTTGCTCGGGGAGTTGCTCCCCGTGGTCAAAGGCAACGGTTACGGGTTCGGTCGCACCCAACTCATGCAGCACACCGCCTCGCTCGGCACTGACGTCGCCGTCGGCACGGTGCACGAACTTGATGACGTGCCGGCGGGTTTGCGCCCGTTCGTGCTCACACCGGTGGGCGCGGGGGTCGATGCCATCGTTCGCAGTGATGCAGTGCTCGCGGTCGGCTCGGTGCGTGACCTCGACGTACTGAAGGTGCTCGGTGCACGGAATCCCGTCGTCATCAAGATCGAATCGTCGATGCACCGTTACGGAACCCCCGTGACTCACGCCGCCGAACTCCGCAAGCGTGCGGAGTCCGCCGGACATACGGTCGTCGCCTGGTCGGTGCACCTCCCACTCGACGGCACCGACGCCGCTCGCGTGGCAGAGGCTGCGACAATCGCCACCTCGTTGACCACCGACATTCCCTTCCACGTGAGCCACATCGGTGGCGCAGCAGCAACGTTGCGCGCCGCAGTGAAGCATCGTGTGGTGGTGCGTGCAGGTACCGCACTGTGGCTCGGTGACAAGTCGATGCTCGCGCTACACGCCGATGTCATCACGGTTCGAACGGCCACGGCTACCAGTGCCGGTTATCGCGCCAGCACCGTGCCGAACGGTGCACGACTTGTGATGGTTGGTTGCGGGTCAAGCCACGGCGTCGGTGCACTCGACGATGGGCGTAGTCCGTTCCACTTCGCCAAACGACGATTGAACATGCTCGAAGCACCGCACATGCACACCACGATGCTCGCCGTCACCGACGAGCCGTGCCCGAACGAAGGCGACTGGGTCGACGTTCAACAGGCAATGACCCGAGTACATCCCGACGTCATCGTCTGGAATTGACCGCACGACGTGCCGTGATCGCACACCACCAGTCGTGTCAGGTGACGCGACTGCCCGTGACCGACGCGCTGCGGTAGCGACCGCTCGCGACGAGATCACGAATACGCGCAAACCCCTCCAGCACTTCTGAATAACTCGTGGCCAACGGCGAAATTGCCAGTCGGATACTCGACGGTTCCCGAAAATCGGGGATGACCTTCACCATCTCCCGCATCGCCACCGCGATCTGTTTGGCATCCGGGTGACGCAAGGTGACATGACCGCCGCGTCGCTGCACATCTCTCGGGGTGATGAGTTCGAACCCGAGCGGTGCAAGCCATGCATCATGCAGTTGCACCATCACATCGGTGCCGATCGCCGCCTTTGCGGCGATCGCCGGGAGCCCCGCTTCGGCAATCATGCCGAACGATGCCTCAATGCATCGCATGCCGATGATCGACGGACTCGCGATCTGAAATCCGCGCATGCCGTCGGCGCGGTCGAAGCCCTGGCCCATGGCGAATTGATCGCGTTGTGCAAACCAGCCTTGAATCGGCACTCGTAGCGATGCTTGGAGTCGTCGATTGACGTACAACCAGGCCGGTGAGCCAGGCCCAGCGTTGCCGTACTTGTAGGTGCAGCCGACGGCGAGGTCGACGTCGTCGCGGTCAAACTGCAGGTCCACAACGCCGACTGCATGACTTGCATCCCACACCACCAAGGCACCGCTCGCATGTGCCAATCGAGTCAGCGCTGCAACATCATGCAGCGCTCCGGAGCGGTACTGCACCACCGACAAGGTGACCAACGCAGTGCGCGAATCGAGGTGTTCACTGAGCATCTTGTCGGTCACGTACTCTTCGCCCGACTCGTCGTCGATGAGTACGAGACGCTTGTCGTACCGTTCGCACAGACCCTCGAGGATGTAACGATCGGTTGGAAAGTTCGCGGCATCACTCACCACCGTGTCGCGATCCGGGCGAGCCCGCATCGCCGCATCACAGAGTTGGTAGAAGTTCACGCTCGTCGTGTCAACCGCCAACACTTGACCCACGGCGGCACCGAGGGACGACGTGCCGATCAGGTCACCGACCCGTTGCGCCTCGTCGATCCAGCGTGACCAGCCGGTCACCAACTCGCTACCCCACTCTTCGGTCAGGTAACGGTGCACGACGTCGACGGTGCGTTTCGGTAGTCGCCCCAGGGAGTTGCCGTCGAGATAGCAGAGCTCAGGGTCGGTAATGACGAACTCGTGCTTGTATTTCGCGAGTGGGTCAGCGGCATCGAGTGCTGCAGTGTCGGGCAAAGCGTTCACTCGCATAGTGTCACCTTATGCGCGAGAGTGATCAGCAGCGTTCTACGACGTATTCGTCGTATCTGCGAGTTCAAGAACTCCTGTCGCTACAGACTCCGCGTGAGAGTGGGCCCGAGCATGACGAATTGCTGTTCATCGTCATCCATCAGACTTACGAGCTGTGGTTCAAGACGCTGCTGCACGAGTTTGCCCGCGCCGGCGAACGACTCCAAGCGGGTGCATCGCACGATGCGCTCGCCACACTCGGGCGAATCCGCACGATTCTGAAGACGCTCGTCAGCCAAGTCGACATCTTGGAGACGATGACACCCCTGCAATTCGGCACGTTCCGCGATCGCCTCGACGCCGCGAGCGGGTTCCAATCCGCGCAGTTTCGCGAACTTGAAATCGTGCTCGGTCGGCGCGACCATTCGTTGCTCGCCAGCTTTGCCGAGGGTTCTCCGGATCGCGCACGGCTCGAGACGGCACTCAGCAAGCCGGGAATCTGGCCCGCGGCACTCGTCTATCTCGCCGGACGATCGCACCCGGTGCCAAGCGACGTGCTCAGCGCCGATGTGCGCGAGCACCACCAACCCGATGATCGGGTGCAGGAAGCCGTGTTGAACGCCTACCGCACCGATGGTGAAGCCGCGCTCGTGCTCGAACGTCTCGTCGACATCGACGAAGGGTTGCAGGAGTGGCGATACCGCCACGTGAAGATGGTCGAGCGCACCATCGGACGCAAGTCGGGCACGGGTGGTTCGTCAGGTGCCGAATATCTCGCCTCGACGTTGTTTCGTCCGGTGTTCCCCGACCTGTGGCGTGTTCGCGACCGCTTCTGAATGCCACCGGCTCCCGCGTTCATCACAATCTCGCCATGACCACCGATTGGAATCCGCTACTACGAGGCGAGTTCGACAAGCCGTACTGGAAGACGCTGCAGGCGTTCGTCGAGTCGGAGCGTGCACAACACACGATCTACCCCTCGCCCGAGAACGTGTTCGCCGCACTTCACCACACTTCGTATGCCGACACGAAGGTGGTCATTCTTGGCCAAGATCCGTATCACGGGCCGCGTCAAGCGCATGGGTTGTGCTTCTCCGTGCAGCACGGCGTTGAGCCACCGCCATCGCTCGTCAACATCTTCAAGGAACTCAACGCCGATCTCGGAGTCACGATTCCTCAACACGGCAACTTGGAGGCGTGGGCTCGTCGCGGAGTGTTGTTGCTCAACACCACACTGACCGTGAGAGCCGGCCAGGCCGCGTCGCACCAAGGCAAGGGATGGGAAACCTTCACCGATGAAGTCATCCGCGCCGTGAACGAGAAAACGTTCGTCGTTTTCGTGTTGTGGGGTGCGCACGCCCGCAAGAAGAAGGCGCTCATCGACGTTGCACGTCACGCAGTGATTGAGTCGGCGCATCCGTCACCGCTGTCGGCACACAACGGCTTCTTCGGATCGAAACCGTTCTCGCGAATCAATGCCGCACTGACCTCGGCAGGTATCTCCGACATCGATTGGCAACTCGATTAACCACTACATTTCTCGCATGGGTTCGGTGCGTCGGCACGTGCAAATCGACCGTGATCCTGCGACGGTGTGGAAACTCGTCGGTGACCTGGCTCGGCAGCACGAATGGTTTCCCCTCACCAGTTGCCGAGTCGAGGGAAAGAAGCGTTGGATCACACTGCCGAGTGGCATCACGTTCGAAGAGGACATCATCACCCACGACCACTCGCTGCGTCGGTTTCAATACCGCATGGTCGGCAATCCCGGCATCACCTCGCACCTCGGCACGTGCGACGTGCTCGACGATGGGCACGGTGGCTCGATCGTCGTCTACTCCACCGACATGGAGCCCGAGGCACTCGCACTGGTGATCGGTGGCGCGGCAGGCGAAGGCCTCGTCAAGTTGAAGCGAATCATGGAGCAGAACTGATGGGTCGCAAGATTCTCTACATCACGACCGACCAGCAGCGATACGACGCGCTCGGCTGCAATGGCGGCAAGGTTGCGCGCACTCCGGTGATCGATGCACTCGCCAAAGAGGGCATCGTCTACGACCGCGCGCATCCACAGAACGTGGTGTGCATGCCGTCGCGCAGCACGATGCTCACCGGGCAGCACGTCAGTACGCACGGTGTGTGGATGAATGGAGTCCCGCTCTCCTCCGATGCGCCGAGCATCGCGAGCGACCTGCGTCGCGCCGGATACCGCACCGCATTGATCGGCAAGGCGCACTTTGAACCGTTCATCGACCCGTTCCTGCGATTTGCGGAGAACCGCATCGGGTCGGCAGGTCTCGAAACCGAGATGATCATCGGTGACGACGGGCTGCCTGCGCCGCATCGCGGATTCGAACACTTCGCACTCGCCACGCACGGTGGTGTCGGGCCGTTCCACTACGCGCGCTGGTTGCGCGAAAAGAACCCTGCCGCTGCTGCGATGTTCTTTCAAGTTCTCGACCAGACGCTGCAGGTGAACGCAGCGGGCGGTGGCGACACCAATGCTCCCCAGGTGAAGCACAACGAGATTCCGCGCGAGCTGTACCACACGGAATGGGTCGCCGATCAGACGATTGCGTGGCTCTCGTCGTTGCCAAGCGACGCCGATTGGTTCTGTTGGATGAGTTTCCCCGACCCTCATCATCCTTGGGATCCACCGAAGTCCGAGCTCGATCGAGTGAACTGGCGCGATCTCGACCTACCTCCCGGCTACATCGAGGATGCAACCGAGCGTGAACGTGTGCTCGACGACAAGCCTCGCCACTGGCGCATGTGGTATGAGGGTTCGTTCGTCTCCAACTACGAGGCGCCGGCCAAGTGGGTGCCCAAGACGCTGACTGCCGACAATGTGCGCGAGATCAATGCCATGGCCCACATCGAGAACGAGCTGATCGACGAAGCCATCGGTCGAGTGATGTCCACCATCGGCGGGCGAGGCTGGACCGACGATGTCGACGTGCTCTACACCACCGACCACGGCGAGTTGCAGGGCGACTACGGACTCATGTTCAAAGGGCCGTATCACGTCGATTCGTTGATGCGATTGCCGCTCATCTGGCGGCCAGCAAGATCGGCGCGAGTCGCGCCCTCACGAGTCGCCTCACCCGTGGGGCTCGTCTCGCTCGCGTCGACATTCGCCTCGATTGCCGGGCTCGAGCAACCCGATTACGCAGAAGCCAAGCGACTACCCCACAGTGACGTCGAGGCGGCGGCGCTCGGACACGAGCGCGTGCTCACCGAATGGGACAGCGTGCTCTTCGGCAAGATCGTCGGTGCGCGCACGATTTGTCGCGACGGTTGGGTGTGTACGTCGATGTTGCCAGGCACCGTGCACGACGGCACCGAAGGCGAGTTGTACGACCTCGCCAATGATCCTCTGCAGCGGGTCAATCTTTGGAGCGATCCACGGCATACCGCACAACGCGATGCGCTGCTAGACGACATGTGGTCGTCACTTCCGGCACGCGTCCTGCCGTTGCGCCCATGCGACGCCCCCGTCTGACCGCGGTTCGCTAGACCGCAGGTACCTGCTGCGTGATGCAGTGAATTCCACCGCCGCCGTAGGCGAGGATCTGTCCAACGTCGAGACCGACCGTCTGGCGACCGGGAAACCATTCGGCAATGAGCGCGAGCATGTCGTCATCGGCGGAGTGGCCGCACACCGGCACGATGACTCCGCCGTTCACCACATAGAAGTTGAGGTACGGCACCACCACTCGACGACCGTCAACTTCACTGAACGGCAGCACCGGAACTTCACGAATCGTGAGACCTGCAGCCTCCGCAACTCGACGGTTGGTCAGCATGCGCTCATGGTCTGGTTCGTCCGGATCATCGCAACCCTGCACCACGAGCACGTGTGCTGATGCGAACGCCGCCACATTGTCGACGTGTCCGTCGGTGTCGTCATCGAGATACAGCCCGTGTGGCAACCACACGACATGCTCTTGTCCGAGTTCGTCGCACAGTCGGGCCGCAATGTCGTCCCGTGTCAAAGTCGGATTGCGGTTCTTGTTCAACAGGCATTGCTCGGTGGTGACGAGGGTTCCCGCACCATTCACCGTGATCGATCCGCCTTCAAGCACCATGTCGACGGTGCGCACCGTTTCACCACGCGAGCGGAGCCAGGTGGAGGCGATCCTTGCATCGTTGTCTTAGGGCACGAACTTCTCACCCCAGCTGTTGAATTTCCAACACGTACCTTCGCGTCTGTCGCCATCGGTCACGTAAATCGGCCCGCTGTCGCGGAACCACGAGTCGTCAATCGGCATCGACACCACCTCGACCGTCGGTCCGCAGAGTCTTGCTGCATCGTCGACTTGGTCGGCGTTGGCAATCATCGTCACCGGCTCGAACCCGCTGATCGTGCGAGCCACCATTGCATGTGCGCGCCGCGCGTCAGACATCCGGTTTCCATACACCTCGACCCGGGTCGGCCAACACATCACGGTTCGCTCGTGCTCGGCAAATTCCGCCGGCATCCTCATCATCGAATCAACCTCAGCGTGTCGTGCGGCCGTCAAGGCTCGTCAATGATCCGTAGAGCTCGGGCCGTCGATCGCGGAAGAGTCCCCATGCCGCACGCATTGCCCGGTTTCCATCGACATCAACGTCGGCGACGAGCACACGTTCATCGTCGCGACCGGCCTCGGCAATCTTTGCTCCGGTTGCATCGGTGATGAAGGAGCAACCGTAGAAGGTCACCTCTGTGGGATGCCCCACCTCGCGACCAATGCGATTCGCAGCGACGACCGGCATCACGTTTGCCGCCGCGTGCCCTTGCATGACCCGCTGCCAGTGTGCGCTCGAGTCCCACGTCGGATTTTGTGGCTCACTGCCAATTGCCGTCGGATACAACAGCACGTCGGCGCCGAGCAGGGCCATGCTGCGGGCAGCTTCGGGGAACCATTGATCCCAGCAGATTCCTACACCGATCGTTCCGTACCGAGTCGGCCACACAAGGAAACCCGTGTCCCCCGGTGAGAAGTAAAACTTCTCCGAGTAACCTGGGCCGTCAGGAATGTGGCTCTTGTGATAGATGCCAAGCGTTGTTCCGTCGGCATCGACCATCACCACGGTGTTGAAGTAGGCATTGTTCGCGCGCTCGAAGATGCTGAGTGGAAGCACCACCGAAAGTTCTCGGGCCAACTTGCTGAAGTGCGCGACGGTCGGATGACCATCGACGGGTTTGGCACGGGTGAGTTCTTCGGCTCGCTGGTCCTTGCAGAAGTAGTGGCCCTCAAACAGTTCAGGTATCAACACCACTTGAGCGCCTTGTTGGGCAGCCGAACGGACGAGTCGTTCTGCAGTCGCCACGTTCGTGGCGACGTCGGTCGCCATCTGCATCTGTAACGCAGCGACGCGCATGGTCGACCTACTCAGGCCAGTGCGGCATGAATTGCCGAGCGCAACTTTTCGTCATCCGGCGCAATCATCGGGCTGAAGCGCGCGAGAACTTCGCCGTTCTTGCCGACGAGGAACTTCTCGAAGTTCCAACGAATGTCGCCGGAGTGGCCTTCTGCGTCCTGCACCGGCGTGAGCTGCTGGTAGAGCGGGTGGCGACCATCGCCGTTCACATCGATCTTCTCGGTCATCGGAAACGTGACACCGTAGGTAGTCGAGCAAAACGTGGTGATTTCTTGTGCCGAACCCGGCTCTTGCGCACCGAACTGGTTGCACGGCACGCCAACGACGCTGAATCCCTTGCCGGAAAATTCCTTGTGCAACGCCTCGAGTCCGGTGTACTGGGGCGTGAGACCGCACTTCGACGCCACATTGACGACGAGCACGACCTTGCCAGCCACCGCCGCCAGAGCGTCATCTCCTTGAGTAAGACCTTTGATTTTGACTGCAAACACCGACATGTGATGTCACGCCTTCCGCTCGAATGATCGTTGCTGGTTGGAAGGCTACTTGCCGTGCTGCTACACACGATGCGTGAAGAATTCACGATTCGACGAGAACTACTTCGCTCGTTTCTACGGCAAGCAACCCGTTCGTTCAATGAACGAAGTTGCACATCTCGCTGCGGGAGTGCACGAGATGGTGTCGTGGTGGGGCGGCTCGATTCGTTCCGTACTCGAAGTGGGTGCCGGACCGGGTGATTGGAGCAACTGGTACCGGCAGTTTCAGCCGAAAGTGCGTGTCGTCTCCACCGACGTGAGCGAGCACGCCTGCGCGCGCTACGGACACCAGCGGCGCAACATCGCAGAATGGGCGCCGGGCAAACCGTTCGATCTGGTCATCTGCATGGATGTTCTTCAATACCTCGATGATGTGTTGGCAACCCGAGCACTGCGGAATCTCACCGTTGCGACACGCCACTTTCTCTACTTTGATGCGCTCACCAAACATGATGCGCGACACACCGTCGATCGAGAGTCGACCGACCTCGATGCGCATCTGAGATCCGGCGAGTGGTATCGAAAGCACCTCTCGCGCGGATTCATTCAGGTCGGAGCCGGTCTGTGGCTTCGCAAGGGCAGCGACATCGTCATCCACGAGCTCGAGCACGGTCGGTAACGCCCATCGGCGCGGCGCCTCGTGCCCCGGGGCGGTTGACGCACACCACTGACTATCGTTGCGTGCCATGGCGAACATCGACTGGACGGCACTGCGCGAGGCCGCCCGTGAAGCGATGCAACATGCCTATGTCCCCTACTCCCGTTTTCGCGTGGGGGCAGCAGGCCTCGTTGACGACGGTCGCATCGTCACTGGCTGCAACGTGGAAAACGCTTCGTACGGTCTCACACTGTGCGCCGAATGCGGAATGGTCAGCGAACTCATTCGCTCCGGTGGCGGACGACTCGTCGCAGTGTGCACCCTCGGCAACGATGCGCCGGTCACCCCGTGTGGTCGTTGCCGACAACTGCTGTGGGAGCACGGCGGTGCGACGCTGCAAGTCGAAGTCAATGGTGTGCCGCGACCGATGACCGAGCTCATCCCCCACGCATTCCCCGAAGCATCGAACTTCACCAATCCGAACGGATGAACTGACCATGGGTCGCTACCTCACCGAGCAACAGATTGCCAATTTTCGCAACGACGGGTTTCTTGTCGTTCCCGACTTCGTTCCCGCCGAGCGATGCCTTGCCTTGCGCGAACGAGCAATGCAACTCGCCAAGGAACACGTTCCGTCACCCGAGCAGGCAACGGTGTTCACCGCCGACGGCAAACCTCTGCATGCAGGTGACGATTACTTCCTTTCCAGCGGTGAGAAGATTCGTTGTTTTTTCGAAAAGGATGCCTTCGATGAAACTGGTCGTCTACGAGCAGAAGCACACTTGTCGTTGAACAAGCTGGGGCACGCGATGCACGACCTTGACCCGGTCTTCGATTCGTTCAGTCGCACCCCCGAACTTGCGGCCGTCGCGCACGACATCGGCATGCGTGATCCGAGGTTGCTGCAGTCGATGTACATCTTCAAGCAGGCGCACATCGGTGGTGAAGTCACCTGCCACACCGATCACACCTACCTGTGGACTGAACCGCGCAGCGTCGTCGGGTTCTGGTTTGCGATCGATGATGCCACCCGTGAAAACGGATGCATGTGGGCCGTTCCCGGCGGCCATCGATTGCCGGTGCGATCACGCTCGCGACTCAACGAGTCACGCACCTCGACGGTCACCGACCTGCTCGATCCCGAGCCGTATCCGCTCGACGATCTGCAGTGTCTCGAGGCCAAGCGCGGCACGTTGGTGTTGCTCGACGGTGCGGTGCCCCACTTGTCGGCGGCGAATACCAGCGACAAACCGAGGCACGCATACACGATTCACGCCATCGACGGTCTAGCCAATTACCTCGACGACAATTGGTTGCAGCGACCGACCATTCCGCTGCGCGGATTCTCGGCCAACTGAGACACCGCGATGGCGACGCTGCGCTTCAGTTTCGGCACGATGGGCTCGGGAAAGAGCACCCTCGCGCTTCAGATCCACCACAATCTTTCGTCACGCAACTTGCGGGGTCTACTTCTCACCAAACTCGATCGTGATGGTGCACAGGTCACCAGCCGGCTCGGAGTCTCGTCCCCGGCATTCGACATCAGCGCAACCCCGAGCCTGGTCGCATTGGCTCGTGAACATATGCCGCTCGACTTTCTCGTCTGCGACGAGGTGCAGTTCTACTCAGTGGAGCAGTGTGACGAGTTGGCGACGATCGTCGACGACTTCGGTATCGACGTCTACGCCTTCGGGCTCATCACCGACTTCCGCGGACTGCTGTTTGAGGGAACACGACGAATGCTCGAGATCTCCGACCAGCGCACCGAGATGCAGGTCGAGGCTCGCTGCTGGTGCGGTGCTCGCGCAACGAACAACGCGCGTCTCGTCAACGACAAGGTGGTGTTCGAAGGCGAGACCGTCGTCGTTGGCGATACGGCAACCACCCGGAAAGAACCGCTCTTCGGTGATGTCGTGCGATACGAACTGCTGTGCCGTTACCACTACCGGCGTGGTCAATTGACGCCGAATCTCTAGCCATGTTTGCCTGCCGGTGCAGTGTTGCCCGCACGCAACTTACTCAGCGAGCAGTCGCTCGAACTCTTCCTGCCATGCGTCGAGCCAGTTGTCGCTGAAATTCGCGTAGCGCGCAACGAAGGCTTCACGGGCCGCCTGCACCTCGGCCGACTTCCACCATGAGCGCGGATTGCCATTGAGACGATTCACAAACGCTGCGGCATCGGCACCCGAGTGGTGCACGACGCCGACTCGTGCAAGCTCATCGATGAACGGACGTGCGGCATCGCGGGGTCGGTACGTACGCGGGTCGTAGAAGCACACCGTCGGGATGTTCATTGCCAGCGTCTCGAGCCAAGACGTGCCGAGATAGTTGTGGATTACCAGCGCGTGGCGTGACGCAGCGAGCGGGCCGGGCTGAGTTTGGTCGTCCAGTGACATTTTAACGTGGTGCTGCCCGAGTCGATGCATCGGGAAGGGATGCACTGCTGATGAACGCATGACGAGTGGCGCTGCCGTCGACAGTCCGGAGGTGAATGCAGCAGTTTCGTCGATTGCTCTCTCAATCTGACTTGGAATTAGGAACGACTGCAAACGGTAGAAGTGTGACGTGACATGGATGCTGATCAGCAGGTACGACGCCCTGTCCGCACGTTTCGCTCTTCTCGGAGTCGCTGTCGGTAGTGGTCGCACTCGTGAGCCGAGATCGGGTCGCTCCCAACCCCACGTGTAGAAGACGTCACCAGACCAGATGTCAAGGTCCTCACCCAGGTGGCGTTCGTCGATTCCGTAGCTCCCGCCGTGTTGCTGGATGGCGAGTCGTGTTCCAAGTTGACGCTGCTCGAACGACCAGTACCGAAAGGCGACCGACGACTGCTGGGCATTTGCCGTGAACACCAGGCGAAGATCTGGATTTACACCAGTTTTCGCCCACGATGCGAAGTGATGGTGGAGCTCTACCAGTTCCACCGGCGCAGTGAGCGCAATCACGGCTCGAAGGTCGTCCCTCGATCCGTGTGCACCGACCGAGCCCGTCGCCGTACTCTGCCGTCGCGCGGAATCGGGTGGGGCGACGGCGATACCGGTCGTCGGACTGGCGGACCAGCGAAGCCATCTACGCGATTGCGCTGCTGCCCGAATCTCATCCCTAATTCCACTCTTCAGATACGGCTCGGTGACCACAATCGATGCTCGTTGGGAGCCGACCATCGCGAGCATCTTTGCTCTTCGGGTTGGGGCTCCTGTCGTGAAGATGTCGACTTCACGCTCTCGAGCATTCCTCGGTTCTCCGGAGTCGTACACATAGATGTCACACGCGTGCATGAGCCAATGCATCGAGACGTATTCGACTCTCGATCGATTCGGAACCTTGCCTGTCACCTCCGCGATTACGTCACACAAGGCGTCGACCGCAGTGGGGATGAGAACGCGTGATCGATTGATCGCAGCAGTCAGGGCATCCTGCGCAAAGACGTCGATCACGTGGTCTCGAGTTCGTCACGAATCGAGATGACTTCGGCAGCGGTGGTCGTCACCGTTATTGGTCCTCGCTCGACCAAGATTCGGAGCCGATCAAGATCCGACGGCACGTCGACATCGAACGAGAGCTCAGGTCTGGCGAGTGCCCCGGGTGCCCGCACGGCGTGCTTTCGGGCAGCAACCGTGCCATCCACCACTGCCAATGTGACGTGTTCGCGGTGCGCCGTCGAAAGTTGCATGCCGTTCAATCGCGTCAAGAGTTCACGGGTGATCAGCTCGGCACCGAAGCCGTCGGCATAGTCGCATCCGTTCCCGGGACGATGATTGAACGCATACTCGGCACTCGTTCCACGGTGCTCTCGAACCAGGTCATCCACGCAACCCGGGTCGATGAACGGATTGTCTGCGCAGATTCTCACGACTTGATCGGATGTGTCCGAGTCGACTGCATCGACGAATCGTTGCAACACGTCATCGGTGGACCCGCGCACCACTTCCACCCCGAGCCGCACACATTCCGCGACGAGTCGGTCGTCGAGCGGTTCCTGTGTTGTTGCGACGACGAGACGATCAACGAGCGTCGTGCGCTGCATTCGCTTGACGACCCATTCGAGCATCGAATATCCGCCCAGGTCGGCCAGCATCTTCTGCGGGAATCTGCGTGATCCAAGACGGGCTTGGATGACCGCAACGGCTCGTGTCATGCTCCGGCGAGATCCGACCATTGCAACACGTCATCTGCAGTCAGTGCTCGTGTCGTCGTGCGTCCGATTACATCGTCCCATGACAACGGGCTGATGCCGGTGCCGGGCCGTTTGTAGGTGATGTCGGTTTCAGTGATCACATGACCAGCGTCAAGGTCCTTTGCGACGACGATGCTTCGTCTCGCATTCTCTCGTGCAATCTCCTCGCTTGAAAGTGGTGCCTTGTTTCGTGATCCCAATAGCGGCAGAATTCGGTCAACTTCGGCACGGAATCCGGCAAGGTGCTCACTCGTCATCGCGTGGTAGTGATCGTTGCCCTGCAACGACGTGTCGTGGGTGAAGTGCTTTTCCAAAATGACCGCTCCGAGTAGCCACGCTGCAACAAGCGACGGCAGTCCATTTTTTGGCACGGTGTGGTCGGAGTAGCCGAGCACACATTCGGGGTATCTCGTTGCGAGGTCACCGAGCATTCGCAAATTGGCATTCTCGTCGGACGTCGGATAATTGAGGATGCAGTGCAACAACGCGATGTCGGTCGCACCCGCAGAACGAAGCGTCTTGAGAGCGGAGTCGATTTCGCCGAGGGTCGACGCACCGACCGAGAGCACGACGGGCTTCTTCGTCTTGGCCACACGCCGCAACAATGGCGTGTTCGTAAGGTCTGCAGAGGCAATTTTGAAGAAAGGGACGAGCGGCGCTAGCAAATCGACTGCGGCGTCGTCGAATGGAGTCGAAACGAAGTCGATTCCGACCTCCTTGCAGTGGGCAGCCAGCGCCTGATACTCCGGCTCGCCGAAGGAGTCGTACTTCTGGAACAACTCAAACTGGCTGAGTGTCGGCTCCTTCGATGTATCCCAGTAAGCAGGTGAGTGCTTCGACGCAAGTGTCGCGGCCTTGTAAGTCTGGAACTTCGCAGCGTCTGCGCCGCCGGCTTTCGCCAGATCAACCAGCCGTTTTGCGAGCTCGAGCGATCCTTCGTGATTCACGCCGATCTCGGCTATGACGTAGGGGGCACTGTCGGCGTCAACGACGCGAGAGCCCAATCGAATGTGTGGTCGATTCATCAGACGCGACCCTGGTGTTTGACACGCAATCGCTCTTCGTGATGGGCCATCGCGTCGGCATCGTTCGTGATGTTGTCGTCGTGTCGCCGATATCTGTAGAGCGGCAGGGGCACGTGATGAATCGAGTAACGGTCGAGAAACCGGACGCGCAGGTCGCGATCTTCATGGCGCAGGAACGACTCGTCGTACAGACCGATGTCGATCAACTGCTCGGTGCGAAACATGATGCCGCACGCGATCGGATCCTTCATCGCGTCACCGCGACCGATCACTTCTTCCCTGTCATCAACCAGCAGATAGTCGCAGGCAGCCGCGTCGAAGCGGGGGTTCTCCGCCAAGAACAGATGTAGAACATCGAGGAATGCCGCATTGACGTAGTCGTCTGCATCGACCCTCACCACGAATTTCGAGTGTGCCGATGTGATGGCCTTGTTGAGGCTGGCCGGCAACCCGAGATTGGTCTCGTTGCGCAGCACTCGTACCTCATTTGCAAAGGTCGCAAGGATCGCCGAGGTGCGGTCGGTACTGCCGTCGTCAATGACGACGACCTCGAACATCTCGCGCGGAAAGCGCTGTGAGAGCAGCGACCGTAGGCAGCGTCCGATGTAGCGCTCTTCATCGTGCGCCGCAACGATCACCGACACCAGGGTGCTCGATGGCATGCCACTCACGCTACGACGATGCTCCCCGACCAGGTCATTTCATGACACCACTTCGGCAATGGCGGCACGCACTCGGGCTGGTACTGCTTCGTCCATCTTCACGACCACCGGCAGCGACACGCATCGCGACAAGCGTGCAGATGTCGCCGGGAATGCTGTCGACAGATCGCCGTGGTGGGCCGTGAGTTCGGGCATATGCGTCCACGTTCCGGCGAAGTGCCATGTAACGGCCTCCGGAAGGATCTTCGTTGCGAGCCCGGCGGCTACCAACTTCGCTCGTATCTCGCGAGCGATCGTCGCCGAATCAGTCTCGAACACCAGTGCATCCGCAGTTTCATACGAACCTGTCGGCACTTCGCGCGCGACGATGCCGGGCAGTCGTTCGATGGCGCGCCAGATTGCGTCGCGGTTGGTGCGCTGGCGCCGCACGACTTCGTCGAGTTTCCGCAACTGCGCGAGTCCGACCGCACCTTGTAACTCCATCATTCGATAGTTGAACCCACTCCCCGCGCGTGTGTCTTCCCAACGAGGTACGGCTGGATTGTTCTCGTGACCGTGGTCGTGCCACGCTGCTGCTCGCTCGTAATCGACACGATCGCGGAAGACGATCATGCCTCCCTCGCCGGTCGTCATGGTCTTTGCAAAGTCGAAACTGTACGTTCCCATCCGACCCCACGTGCCGAGTGGACGATCGTCGAGTGAACCACCACACCCCCACGCGGCGTCTTCAATCAATGTCACTTGATGGCGCGCGCAGATCTCCGCGATCTCGCGTAAGCGAGCCGGGGTGCCGAGCATGTGCACGACGATGACGGCCTTGGTTCGCGACGTGATTCGACGCTCCAGGTCGGAAGGGTCCATGTTCAACGTGGCATCCACTTCGCAGCACACCGGAACGGCACGCGACTCGATGATCGCCTCAGCCGTCGCCACGAACGTGAAACTCTGCGTGATCACCTCGTCACCGGGCTGCAAGTCGAGTACCGACAACGCAACGCGCAAGGCCGCGGTTCCGGAAGTCACGGCAAGCGCGTGTGACACGCCCATCTTCGTTGCAAAGGCGGACTCGAATTCCTTCACCTTGTAACAGTCGTTGCGTATCGCGTCGAAGCCATGGCGGAACAGCACTCCACCGCGCTTGAAGACGTCGTCGACCTCGGCTTGTTCTTCGGCGCCGATTACCTCGAAGCCCGGCACCGTCACATCCTCCGGAAGATCTCGACGACCTTCTCATCCGTGAGTACCGAGCGGAAGTCCGGGCCCAATGCGTTGGTCAGCGGTTTGGCGTGCACCACCGTTGCAGCGACGAGGCGTTTGAACTCATCGTCGGTCAGGCCGCTGCACACTCCACTTGGCAAGTCGACGTTCTGCTTCGCCAGCATCGTGCGGAACTCGGCGTGTTCAAGCGGATAAAACTCCTCAAGCGCATTGAGCGCGATGCAATTCGCTACGCAATGGTGCAGGCCGAGCACCACGCTGAGACCCGCGGAAAAAGGATGGACGACGCCGACATAACTGGTGGCAATCGCGCAGCCCCCGAGATACGAAGCAACCATCAACTTCTCGCGCGCCTCGGCACTCATCATGTCGTCGGCCAAGAAGACTTGTCGGCAGAGGTTGACGGTCTCGCGCGAATATGCATCGCCGACCGCATTGCGATACGACCCCGCAAGGGCCTCGACGCAGTGGATGTAGGCGTCCATGCCGGTGTAGAAGTACTGATTGCGAGGCACCGTCGCGGTGAGGTCGGGGTCGAGCACCATCTGGTCGTAGACGGTGTAGTCGCTATTCATGCCCAGTTTTAGACCGGTCTTCGTGTTCGTCATTACGCACGTGCGCGTGGCTTCGGCACCGGTTCCCGAGATGGTCGGAACCGCGATCTTGTGGACGGCGGGAACCTTGACGAGATCCCAACCCTGGTAGTCGGCTGCCTTACCGTGATTCGTGAACAGGTTGGCGAGCGCCTTCGCGGTGTCCATCGTGGTACCACCACCGAATCCGACGATGGTGGCGGGCAAACCGCCGACCGCTCTCCGTACGTCTTCGGTGAGTGCATCGATACCGTCGGTCGTCGGCTCGTCCACGACGTCGACGTATCGGAGTACGTCCGTCGGCCGGGGCTTCAGTCGCTCGACGATGTCAGGCCTGCTCCGGAAGAATCCGTCGATCAGGTACACGACCTTGGCGTCGTTCGATGCGTCACGACGGGCGTCGACGAAACTTGGCAATTGGTCGAGCGAACCACGACCCACGGTGAATCCGCTGACATTGCGGACGACCTTGATACCGGTGTCAAGAATCGAGCTACTCAATGACGTCATTCTACGACCACCACCGAGAACTACTGTGAGTAAGTGTCTGAACTGACTGGTCCATTCGATACGGAGAAACTTCCGCGAATCGCCCCCAGCTCGGTCACCGTGACGATTGCGCGCACGGTGAAACCCGGTCACTCCGCAGAGTTCACATCTTGGTCCGAAGAGATGGTGAAGACCGTCAACGCATTCCCTGGTTGTCTCGGAGCGACGATGTTGCATCCAGGCAAGGACTCCGATGAATACCATCTCGTGTTCAGATTCGTTGATGCCTTGCACCTCCGCCAGTGGGAGCGCTCCGCCGAACGGAACACACTCCTTGCCAAATCGGATAATCTCATCAAGTCCGAACGCGTGACCGTAACGGCAGGCGACGAAGAGTTCTTCAGCGCCCAAACGCAGGTCGCACCACACCGCACGAAATTCGGCGGCTTCCTCTCTGAAGTTGCGTGGGTCTACCCCGTCGCGCTCGGGTTCACGATCGTGCTCGGACCCTCGCTGAGTTCACTGTCAGTGTTCGTGCGCGCACTCATCTTCACGGCACTCATCGGTCTCGCATCACGACTGGCAGTGACGCCATTCAGGGTTCGCTGGCATCGTCGCCGCATGTTGCCGCAGGATCAGCGAGTGCAAAAGCAATGAGGCGTTGGTGGCGGGGGCAGGATTTGAACCTGCGACCTTCAGGTTATGAGCCTGACGAGCTACCGGACTGCTCTACCCCGCGTCGGGTCTCGTCAGCCTACCGCCGTACCACCGAACATACATCGGTGACCACACCGAAACTCACGACCGCGCAGAGAGCGACATGATGTTCAGTCGTAAGTGGAAAGAGATGCAGAGTCTGCTCGCATCGGTGCAGGGCGAGGTGTCTCAGCTGCGTGACGATCTTGCCCGTCGAGCGTCGCAAGTTGACGAACTGCGCACGAGCATCCACGCACTCGAGGAACGACTGACGGGTGTCGACTCACGAGTCACCCACATGACCACCGCCATCACCAACCAACTTCACGAACTCGACTCCGAGATCGAACGGCTCGCGCAGACGGCCGATGCTGCGAGTGCCGAGACCGTCAGCCAACTACGCGCCAATCAAGTACGCATCGCAAACGAGCAGGCTCGTTACGCCATCACACTGAGGCAGGATCTCGCCGAACTTGCCGAGTTGTTGCGCCGCTCGCGCGGCTGATCACCGACGACGCTCGTTGTTCAGGGCGTCGATCAGCCACCGACCAAGGCGATTGCCTGACGCAGCAATTCCCGCGCCTGCGCCAGCTTCGCCTGATAGGTGGCGAAGTCAGGCGGGTTTTGCGCGAGGGCCGCATTTGCCTCGTCGAAGAGTGCGTCGGCACGCGCCAACAACTCGGGTGCGGTGAGCGACGAGGTGTCAACCGATGGCAGCGTCGTTGTGGTGACCGTCGTACCGCCGGACGTGTCCGGGGTCGGATCGACGGGTGCCGCAGATCCATCGTTCACACGTTCGCCGAGATCGGTACTGAATCCAGGGATGAGTCGTGACACACCCTCAGAAAGACTGTCGGTCATCACCACACGGTTGTCGTATGACACCAGGAACTTACGGACGAAAATCTGCTTGGCCGACGGATCGTCGGGGCGCACGAAGAGTGGTCGCACGTACATGAGTCCGCGCTGAACCGGTACCACCTGCAGGTCGCCGTAGATCACTCGTGATCCTCGCTGGTCGAGCAGCGTGATCTGTTGTGCAATCACCGGGTCGCTGCCGAACTCGGCGGCGACGGTCGCCGGACCTTCCGGCAACGGGTCACCCAATTCGAACACCTGGATCTTGCCGTACGACTTCGGATCGCTCGACACCACCATCAGTGCTCGCAATTCTTTGCGGGCATTGTCCGCAGAGAACGGCACGAATGGTCGCAGCATCGAGAACGTCGGTTCGCCGAGCCCATCCCCACCGTGGAACATCGTGTAGTACGGCTCGAAGCGCAACACGCTCGCATCACGCACGTCGATGCTCTCGATTCCACCGACTCCGGTTCCACCAACGACGCCCGAGATTGCCTCGGGTTCGGTCGGCGGGGCTTGGGCAACGCTCCATGCGGCGTCGCGGTTGAAGAACAGTGTCGCGTCATCGAACTGGTAGCGGCCGTACACGTTGGTTTGCACGCGGAAGAGATCTTCCGGATAACGGAAGTGGCTGGTCAGCTCAACCGGTGCTTCGCTCACGTCGGTGAACAGGTCGGGAAACGCCTTCGACCACGCCTTGGTAATCGGATCGTTGGCATCGACCACGTAGAACTTCACGTCACCCGTGAATGCATCGACCACGGCTTTCACGCTGTTGCGCACGTAGTTGAACGACGTGTTGAGACCGCCGCCGGGTGTGAGTTGATCGACGTTGGCTTGTTGGGCGTAGGGGTATCGGTCGCTGATCGTGTAGGCGTCGAGCACCCACTGCACGGTGCCGTTGACAACGACCGGATACGGGTCGGCGTCGAACCGCAAGAACGGTGCGAGCCGTGCCGCTCGCTCGGTGACGTTGCGGTCATGGATGATGCGCGACTGCGAGTTGATGAGACCCGAACCGAAGAGGTTGTATTCGCTGTATTCCACTGCATACGCCAGACGTCGCAGCGTCGACGACAGTTGCACGCCGCCAGTCGTGGCTTCTTTCGTGGGCGAGCCGACGCACGGCTGTTCGACCTGCTCGGTCTTGACCAACGCGTATTGGTCGATGCCTTCGCCGAAGTACAACTCGGGGCGGCTGACACCAAGATCGATGTACACCGGTCGTCCGTCGTTGGTGGTGCGACTTGCAGGAGCTGCGATGACTCCGCAACCGTGTGTGTACAACAAGTGTCGAGACACCCATGTTCGGTTCGGAATACCCGCCGAGTTGAGCTCACGTGCCGACACCATCACTTGCTGCACACGACCGTCGATCTCGTAGCGGTCGACGTCGAGATCGCGCACCGCATAGAACGACGTCTGACCTTCGTCCAGGATGAATCGATCGCGCATCTGCAGCGGGTCGAGCTGGCGAACGTTCTTCAGCGGAGCGGGATCGTCGTTGAGTTTCGTCGCCGTGAGCGGCTGAAGTTGAAGGGTCGTCCGCGACACATCACCAAGGCCCATCGCTGCCTTTGTCGCATCGATGTTCCGCTCGATAAAAGGAAGCTCCCTCGTGCTCACGTTGGGCTGCACGATGAAGCGCTGCACCACCGCCGGGTATACGCCACCAGCCGTGACGGCGATGACGATCCACAGCACGGTGGCCAGAATCGGCAGACGCCAACCGCGTTGACGGAAGTTCGCCAGGAAGAGCAATGCGACGGCAAGCGATACCAGGATCATCAACTGGGTGGCCGGAAGCTGCGCATTCACGTCGGTGTAGGTCGCACCCTGCACGACACTGCGCGTCGAACGCGTGAGGTCGTAGCGCGAGAACCAATAGTCGACGGCCCGCACGATGGCCAATGCTGCGAACAACACGCTGAGGTGGACCTTGGCGACCGGGGTTACTTTTCGACCCTGAATCTGCAATCGAATGCCACCGTTTAAGGCATGTACGCCAGCGGTCACGAGCGTCACCATGATCAACGCGGCAAACGACCAGTCAACGACGAACTCGATGAACGGCAGACGCATCACATAGAAGCTCACGTCCTGGTTAAAGAGCGGGTCACTCACTCCAAACGAAGCGGCGTTGCGGAACAGTGTCCAGTCCTGCCACTGCACGGCTGCCGGTGAACCGATCAGGAATCCGAGTAGCAACGCGACGATCACCCGCAGGGTCCACGCCCGTCGTGCAGTGAGTTGCCGGTAGCCGGCGAGTGCTCGCTCTTGCGGCGTGGTCGGCACGACGTCAGGTCGCAGACGGTCGGCAATCCACATGTTGACGGCGAGCACCACGGCAAAGATCAAGGTGAACGCAGTGGCCAATCCGAGTCGTGTGAACAGCACACCCCAGAACACATCGGTTCGTCCCACTGACTGGTGCCAGAGCACGTCTATATAGAAGGAAGCAACACTGCGGGCCGATACGAAGACGGCGACCACTGCGATGAGCACGACCGACAACACCACGCGACTGCGGCGCGGTCGACGGAACGTGAATCCACCGCCTCCGGGAAACGACGGACGACGGGGTAAATCACCGGGGATGCGCATGGCGCGGAAGGCTACTTGTCGAGCGGAACGACGAGACAGCGACATCCGGCATGTGCCAGAGGATGTTCATGCCCCGTCGGGAATGCATCACCGTGTCGCGTCGCGCCGGCGAGAGCATTGTCCTCGGCGTCGGCGCACGCCGGGCCGTTCGGATCAGCGGCCCAACACACGTGCGTCTTTGCGTCACAGGCGAGGAATAACCCTCGTGCGTACGCGAAGTTTGCGATGTCCGCTATTACAGATTCGGCGTGCTGCGACTTCGTGTCGGCAAACACCGCCCGCATGAGCCGCATCAGCGCATCACGATCGCCGGCCGCTTCGTCGATTGCCCGAACCACACGGTCGTGCAAGGGCCGAACGAGATCGCTCACGATCATGCGAGTGATGGCATCGAATACCGATCCGTTGCCAACTGTCATGCGCAAGTCAGAACGTCGTGCATCCGTTAGCGAGCGGGCTGCTTCAACTGCGATGCTCGTCAGGTGCTCGCGGACAGCTTCGGCAAAGTATTGGGCATGCTCATCAACTGCGGGGAGCATCGCTTCGATCGTCAGTGAGCTTCGCTTGGCGCCGATATGTGTCAATACGTCATTTTCGCCATCGGCAAGCAGACGTTTCGTCGCGCGCATCATTGGTTCGAGCACGCTCGACACGGCCTCGTCACGCAGACGAAACACCGACGGATCGACAGAGGGTGGTACTACCGATTTCTTCGACCGAGCCCCCTTCTTCACCGTCGCTGCTTCTGGTTTCGTTGCGGTGTTCTGAGGTGGCTCTTCGCCAGACTCGATGGCTTGCTTCGTTTCACGTACCACCCGTTGCGGGGTGGCTGAACGAAGTCGTTCAAAGATCTCGTCGACCCGACTCGGGGTCGGTGGTGCAGCAGGCTCGGATGGTTGGGCCTCGATGCGCTCGAACACCGGGTGATCGGGCGCCGACGAAGGCTCGGGTGAGTCCTTCTTCTTACGACGATCGAAGATGTTCACCACCGTCGCCATGTGCTCGGTTGACGTGCTCGTGGGTGTCGTCTCGCTTGCCTGGTCTGGGATCACGGGTTGCGGCGTTTCCGAGGGTGCGAACACCACCGGTTCATCGGCAATCGGCTCCACGGCGACCGGCTCCTCGGCGACTGGCTCCTCAGCGACCGGCTCCACGGTCTCACCGACTTTCGCAGCCTCCACCACGTCACCGATTTCAGCGTCGGCGTCATTGGGGCGGTGTGCGGCGCCGAGCTCGTGGACGTATTCCATCGCGTCGAAGATCGGGGTGTCCGTGCCACGTGTCGGTCGCGGCGGTGGCGGAGCGTCCGGTGGCACGAGCGGCGGCACGACGCCCGTGCCGCGAATCGCCTCGTCGAATTCGGTCAGGTCGCCGACGACGTCAGAAGCTGCGTGGCGGGCTCTTTCAAATGCGGTCAGTAACCGTTCTCGTTCGTGCACAAGATGTTCGAGTTCGCGGCGAGCCTCATCGGTTCGCTTGGCGAGGTCGGTCAGCACTCTTTCGCGGTATGCGCGCACTTCTGCAACCATCTCCCGACCCTGCTGTTTGGCGAGTTCAAGCTCTTGTTCTGCCTCACTCGACACGTCGGTGCGACGGCGGGAGGCTTCGAGCGTCGACTCCTCCAGCATGCGAGCGGCCTCGCGGCTTGCTTCGCGAACGATCTGCTCGGCAGACTCCGACGCGCGATCCCGCATCGACTGCGCAGCCTCGCGCGCTGCACTCAACACCCGGGCTGCCTCGGCACCGAGCAGCTCGGTGATCGTCGCCTCGTCGATCGTCGTCACATCGACCGATCCTCTGGCCTGCAGGGCTTTCAACTCATTCTCGAGAAACCTTTCACGCTCGAGCAAACGCGCCATCTCCACCGAGACTTGACGCAAGAAGTCACGTACTTCTTCTTCTCGGTAACCGCGGCGGGTAATGGTGAACTGGGCCGATGCAACGGCAGCCGGCGACGAAGGATCAGGTCGCTGGAAGTCGAGGGCCATGCCCTAAAGAGTACGCCCCGACTATTCGTCGTTCGTGGAATTCGGAAGCGGATCTCCGCCGATACTTCGCAACATGTCGAGGGCTTCTTGCAGCGTGGCAACCGTCTCGACACGCATTCGAGAACCTCCGATGCGACGGGCAGCTGCAATGTCGTCCGGCGATTGACTCGCTGGAATCAGCAGCAACTTGGCACCCGAATCCCGTGCGGCGACTGCCTTCTGCGCAATTGCTCCGACTGCACCGACGGTCTCGTCACCGTCGATGGTGCCGGTGACCGCCACTCGATTCCCACCGGTGAGTGAGCCCTTCGAAAGTTCGTCGATCAAGGCAAGAGTGAACGCAAGTCCGGCGGACGGCCCGCCAATCGAGTCGGTATCGATACCTACTTCAAAAGGTGTCTCGACCGTTCTGGTATCGCGCGGCAGCAACCCGACGATGGTGCGACCACTGCCGTCTGGCGCAGAGATCAGCTTGATGGTGACGGTTTCCTCGGTGTCCGAGCCTTCCCGACGAATACCTACTTGTGCGAGATCGCCCGGCTGCTTTCCCGTTACGGCGTCAAGCAGTGCCGGCAGCGTGGGCGTGGGCTTTCCGTCGACGGCAACGATCGTGTCACCCGGCGCGAGCAACAGGCATGCACTCTGTGGATCGGGGGAATCTTCACACACCACCTCGTCGACGATGATGTCACCGAAGAGAAACTCCGACTCGATTCCCAATCGGGAGAATGCCACGAATTCGGCAATCTGCTTCGATGACAACATCGCCCGAGCATTCGAAGCGCGCTGTTCACTCGGAGTTCGAGTTCCGAAGCGCTCCTCGAACGTGAGAATGTCGACGTCGTCATCGAGCCACGCTGCAGTGACGTCGAGCAGCGTCAACTGGCTTCCGAGCGCCGTAACGAACATCACCTCACCGCCGGATTCATACACGGTCGCGAATTTGGCGACGTCATCGCCGAATTGCATTCGTGGTGCGACGGCTTCGGCTCCGCCTGGAGCAAGCTCCCAGAGTTGAACGCGTGACAACGACGCAGCCAAGATCAACACCATCAGCAACCACGCCGTGGTCAGCAACGGCAACGCCCACCACACTCGACGCGAACTGCCAGACGAACTCGGCGGTGGCGGAGGTGGCAAGGGTACGCTGGGCAATGTCGCCGGAACTTCGAGGCGGTTGGAGTCATTCATGACTGTCACTGAGGTTACGACCAGAATCGCAATCGTGGGCGTTGTCGCACTGATAGGGCTGTTCGTCGTCGCCCGCGTCGGGGTTGCAGGAAACATGGCGCGACGAGCTGAGCGGTTTCGAATTTCGCACGGCGATTCGATCGGGTCGGTCGACCAACGTTCGTTTCTTGGTCGACGAGTCTCGCGGGCCAAGTTCGCAGTGATCCTTGCATCGGTTGGAGTCGTCGGTGGGGTGACTCTGGGAGTCCTGCTCGCACTCGGCTTTCTGACTATTCTCAATGTGGCTAGTTAAGAAAGAAGGCGGCGTGTCAAAGATTGATTTTTCAACGATCAAGGCGATCGCCTTCGACTTTGACGGTGTATTCACCGACAACCGAGTTCTCATCAACGAAAAGGGCGAGGAGGCAGTGTTCTGCAACCGCTCCGACGGGCTCGGCATCCTCATGCTCCGCAAGGCCGGAATCCACATGATCATCATCTCCAAGGAATGGAACCCGGTGGTCCTTGCACGTGCCAAGAAACTCTCCCTTGATGTCGTGCACAAATGCGATGACAAGCTCCCCGTGCTGAAGGAATGGATGGCGAAGATCGGTACGACCGTCGAGAACACGGTGTTCATGGGCAACGATGTAAACGACCTCGAGTGCATGGAATACGTGAAGAACCCCGTCGCACCGAGCGATGCATTGCCGACCGTGCTGGCATGTGCTGCGATGGTCACACAGAAGCCGGGAGGCAAGGGCGCGATACGCGAGCTTGCAGACGCGATCCTGGTTGCCCAAGGCCACGACCGCTACTAGCCACATCTCGGTGCCGCGCTCGTCACAGCGCCCAACATGAAGCTGCAGTTTCGCTTGCCGGCGCGAGCGCGTGTGCTCGTTTTTGATCGATTCGGCACGCAGGGGCTGATGCCCCTGCTATCTCCCGGAAACCACACCGTGTTCGAGAATCGACAGAGCGAGCTCAACCTGTGGGTGGTGCTCTTGACCATCATCAGGCTTCGTTTTTCATGGCGCGACTATTGCGTCACCTACATACGGCTTACTCGCGCAAAGATCGTGATTACCTGCATTGATTCGAATGCCACCTTCTACAGTCTCAAGGCTGCGCTACCCAATGTGTACTTCGTGGCAGTGCAAAACAGCATCCGCGGCAACGCTTCGCCGGTGAAGAACGGCGATCTCTGGTCGATGTTGCAGCGTTCCGAGTATCAGCCGCCCACCATCGACCTCGTCGCCACATTCGGGCAGGCCCATTCGGATCTCTATAAACAACACATCCGCTGCGATACCGCAGAAGTCGGAAGCACCCGCAACAACATGGTCTCGACTCCGTTGAAGCAATCACGAAACACACCGTGTCGAGTTGGTCTCATCTCCGGCTACGTCGAATTTCCTCGGCGGGCAGAATCACCGAACGACTTTGTCAGCAACATCGCCTGGTACTACGAAGACCGCGAAGTCACGGTCTCTGACTATGTCGCAGCCGACAAGAAAGTGGCTGCACTCGTTGCGTCTGCATCACAGGCAGAGGGATGGGACTTTCGCATTGTCGGAAAGCGACCGCCAGATCTCCCCTTCGAACGCGATTTCTACGCAGACGCATGCGGTGTAACACCATTTACGTTCATGCCCAAACAGGCCGAAGACTTCTCTTACAACACTCTTGATCAGTGTGACATCGTCGTCACCGTCGACAGCACCCTTGGCTACGAGATGATCGCACGTGGCTCACGAGTGCTCTTCGTGACGGCTCGAGCACACCTGCTCGGTGGTCCAGGTTCGGAGCAGTATCGCTTCGGCTTTCCGCGTGACTTCGGAAACGAAGGACCATTCTGGACATCCACACTCGATGCACAACATCTTGCTCGAGTCATGAAGTCACTATTGGCGATGTCCGACCGCGAGTGGCATGATGCTTCCGAATTCGTTCGCCAAGATCTCATGGTGTTTGACCCCTACAACACGCAGCTGAGAGCGATCATCGCCAAGTTCGACTAGGTCGTCTCCGAGATACTCGTAGCATTGAATTCGGTACGGTTGAGCCTCAATGGATGTCGTCATTCTCTGCGGTGGTATGGGAACCCGTATCCGTGGGGTGGATGACCAGGTTCCGAAACCGATGATCAAGGTCGGCAATGAACCGATTCTCCAACACATCATGCGGTTCTACGCCAGCTTCGGTCACCGTCGTTTCGTGCTTTGTCTGGGTTACAAGGGTGATGTCATTCGTCGCCACTTCGGCTCGCAGGCCAAGTCGGGCACCACCGAAGTCGCCTACAGCGATGAACTAACCGGTGCCTGGTCGATCGTGTTGGCCGAAACCGGTGAACAAGCGATGACCGGTTCACGCATCTCACAGATTCGTCATCATGTCGGCGACGACGACTTCCTTCTCACGTATGGCGACGGTGTATCGGATGTCGACCTAGACGCACTCGTTCGACAACACGAACGATTGGGCAGCGTACTCACTCTCACCGCAGTGCGTCCTCCCGCTCGCTTCGGTGAAGTCGGATTCGGTAGCGACGGACTGGCAACTTCTTTCAACGAAAAACCGCAGGCATCAGGCGGCCATATCTCGGGTGGCTACTTCGCTTGTTCGTCGCGCATCTTTGACTACGTCACCGACGAAGAGTCACTCGTATTCGAACGACAACCCATGCAGAAACTCGTGACCGAACGCCGACTCGGTGTGTTCCAGCACGACGGTTTTTGGCAGTGCATGGACACCAATCGCGACTGGGAGTTGCTCAATCAGCTCGACTCCTCGGGGAGGGCACCGTGGAAACGTTGGTGAGTTCGCTCGAACTCATGCGTGGCCGGAAGGTGCTCGTCACTGGACACACGGGATTCAAAGGTTCTTGGCTGTCGACACTGCTCATCCGTGCAGGAGCAGACGTTCATGGAATCGCACTCGAGCCCCATACGTCGCCGAGTCTCTTCGACGAGCTGAAACTCGGGGTGACCATCAGGAGCATCATCTGCGACATTCGAGATGCGGAGCGGTTTACACGCCACATCCAGGAGATCCAGCCGGAGATCGTCTTCCATCTTGCAGCTCAGGCATTGGTGAAACGCTCTTACGCTGATCCCAAAGAGACGTTCACCACCAATGTGTTGGGTTCACTCAACGTTCTTGAGGCAGTACGCGGATGTAAGTCGGTGAGATCATTCGTCTTTGTCACCTCGGACAAGTGCTACCGCAATCGTGAACTGCAACGCGGCTACCACGAGATGGATGAGTTGGGCGGAACCGACCCATACAGTGCGTCAAAGGCATCTGCAGAGCTGCTGTATCGCAGTTACGTCGAGTCGTTCTTTTCGAACGACCGCAACATCGGAGTCGCAAGTGCCCGTGCAGGCAACGTCATCGGTGGCGGCGACTGGTCGGCAGATCGTCTGGTACCGGACTGCATTCGCGCACTTGCTTCAGGGGCACCGATCACGCTTCGTCGTCCCGAAGCCACACGGCCTTGGCAGCACGTACTTGAACCGTTGTCTGGTTACGTGATGCTCGCCGGCAATCTGCTCAGTCAAACGATCGCATCAGGTGAGTCGTGGAATTTCGGTCCACCTGAAGACGACGTTCACACCGTCAAAGATGTGGCTGATCGCAGTGTCGGATTCTGGGGATCGGGGTCGGTCGTTGTTGATTCGTCGACGCCGGCGGTGCACGAAGCAACCCTCTTACAACTCAACTGCCGGAAGGCTGCGGAACATCTGCAGTGGGCCCCACGCTGGGACTATGAAACCACCGTCGAACGCACTATCAAGTGGTATCGACAACGCGCAGAAGGTGTCACAGCTTCGCAGCTCGTCGAGCGCGACATCCAGCACTATGTGGACGTCCGATGATCCACGGGGTCACCCTCTCGCCACTGCCGCAGTTCACCAACGAATTGGGAACGGTCTCGCGAATGCTGAGAGCCACTGACCCCGTGTTCCAAAAGTTTGGTGAGGTCTATTTCTCGTCTGTCCCCGTCGGAGTGCGAAAAGATTGGCGTCTACATCGCTCGATGACGATGCATCTCGCGGTTCCTGTCGGCACCGTGCGATTCGTGCTATTCGATTCGCGAGAGCACTCTCCGACCAAGGGCACCCTCGTTGACTACGAACTTGGTGCTTCCAACTATCAACTCCTCACGGTGCCAAACGGCATCTGGATGACCTTCGGTAATCGACATTCCGAACCCGCCCTCGTGGCGAACTGCGCCACCGAACCACACAATCCCGACGAGGTTGAACGCCGCGCGACGGACGACCCGCCGGTTGCGTTCACATGGGAGTAGCGGGAATCCGCAAACGACTACTCGTCACCGGAGCGGCGGGGCACGTCGGTGCCCGATTCGTTGGATACCTTGCGGAACGCAACGACATCGACGTCCGCATCGTCGTGCGGAAGGACACCGACCGGACTTTGCATGAGCATGGCGAGCTCATCGTCGGTGATCTTGCCGATGAGGCTTTCTGCCTTGAGGCAGCAGCCGGATGCAATGCAATCGTGCATCTGGCGAGTATTCCCACCGCCGTCACCGACTCTGGGCTGGCCGTCGCCGCACAAACTGCAATGGTCAGAAATCTCCTGACAGCGGCCGAAGCGGTGCGTGTCGCACGATTCGTTCATTTGTCGACGATTCATGTGTACGGCGACGGCCTTCGAGGGACCGTCGACGAGAGTACGACTCCTTCACCGATCTCGGCCTATGGTGCCGCACATTTGGCTGCGGAGCGAGTCGTCCACTCATCGGGACTCTCCACATCCCGGCTCACGCTTCGTTGTGCGAATGGGTTCGGTGCAAGCACCACCAATTCAACGGCACCGTGGGGTCTGGTCACTGGTGACCTCTGCATGCAGGCAGTCGGAGGAGCAGAACTGCGATTGCAGACCCACGGTCGTCATCAACGAGACTTCATCGCACTCTCCGATGTGGTGCGGGCCCTCGGCTTCTTTTCTCTAGAGAGCGACGCCGTCGGCACGATCGTGCTCGGGTCTGGCCGGTCGATGACCTTGAACGACTTCGCACTCTTGGTCGCCGAACGAGCACGCCTCGCATTCGGTCGCAGTTACTCCGTGCTGTGTCAAAGCAACGACGTGTCGCCTGCGCTCACCTATCAACTTGACACTCGACGGCTACAGGGCAGCGGATTCACACCAATGAACGATTTTGCGTCCGAAGTTGATGCGCTTCTCGGCGCGGCATCAGCAAGAATGAAGGCACTGTCATGACTTTTGACGTCGTCATCCCGACGTTCAATCATGCCCCGTTGCTCCGAAAGGCCCTCGAGTCTCTGCTGGCCCAAACCCATGGTGATTGGCGTGCCTATGTCGTGAACAACTTCTCCACCGATGAAACGATCGAGGTGATCACGTCGCTGGATGATGCTCGAATCAATCGAATCGATTTTGCGAACGAGGGAGTCATCGGTGCAGCGCGCAACATTGGTATTCGTGCTGGTTCAGCCCCATACGTGGCGTTTCTCGATTCCGACGACGTCTGGTATCCCCGCAAGCTTGAACGAGTAATGACCGCCTTCGTATCCGGTGTCGACGTGGTGTGCCACGCCGAGTACTGGGTCGAGCCAAACGGTGAGTCGAGAGTCGTTCGCTACGGTCGAGGCAAGCCCGTCACCTTTGAATCGTTGCTGTACGAGGGCAATTCGCTGTCGACCTCAGCGATCACCATGCGACGGAGTCTTGTTGAGTCGTTGGACGGCTTTTCAACTGACCGATCGTTCATCACCGCCGAGGACTATGACCTGTGGCTTCGCGCTGCAAAATCGGGAGCATCGTTCGTCACTCTCGACGAGGCACTCGGCGAGTTCCGGCGACGTGACGAGAGTGAGAGCTCGCGAATCGCACGCAATGTCGCCGCAGAAACTGCGGTGGTTTCACGCCACTTTCCAAGTCGGCCTGCGATGAACGATCGATGGAGACGTCGTCGCCGTCTTGCGCTCGTTGACTACGGCGCCGCACGGTCGTACCAGCGCACCGGATCCCTAGGTGAAGCGCTCAAAGGATTCGGGAGGGCCATCCGGCGCTTTCCATTTCTTCCGCGCGCATGTGTTGCACTCGGCATGCTGTCACTCCAAGCCATGACCCGGCTGGTCACGTCACGTGCCATTCCTCCCGGCAACCGAGCACATCAATGAGTAATCGGCAACGTTTCTACTCGGCATTTGCCAGGCAGTCGATGCTCGATGCATTGCGGATCTGCGGTGTCTCTTCGGGAGACACCGTTCTTCTCCCCTCGTTCATCTGTCGCGACGTTCTTGCACCGATTCATGCCGCAAATGCACGTGTGTCTTTCTACGAGGTCGACGAGAATCTACGTCCCGTGACGACGTCGGTGGTGTGCACAGCTCGAGCCATCCTTGCCGTCAACTACTTCGGATTTGCGCAAGACCTCGGCCCCCTGCAGGCCATCGCAGAGAAGAGCGGTGCAACGATCATCGAAGACAATGCTCACGGACTCTTCAGTAGAGATGAGGCTGGTCTCGCACTCGGCGAGCGAACCGGTCTTGGCTTCACCAGTTTTCGCAAGACGCTGCGCGTGGTGAACGGGGCGTTCCTTTCGGTTGACCTAACTCGCTTTCCCGACGCACATTCCGTCATCGGCAACATCGAATCACCGGCCGTTGACGCGCTCCCCCTCTCATTTCGGGCCAGACATGCAGTGAGTTCGTTGGAGAGAGTGACCGGGCTGCGACTCATGAGTCTCTCGCGTTCTGCAGTTCGACGCGCACGACAAATTGGTGGTCGCCCTACGTTGCCACACACCACCGAGTCAGAAACGGTGATGCCACTACCACGACCCGTGCATGCCACTGCCTTGCGTCAACTCGAGCAGACGAATGAACAAGATGAGTCGAGGCGTCGACGCGAGTTGTACCACCGTGTTGCGACTCGACTTCAGGACGCGGGATTCAGGCTCGTCTTTGAAGAGCTTGGTAGTCGCACCGTTCCGTGGAGCGTTCCCTACTTTGCGTCACAAGATCAGTCGACACTTGCGAGGCGAGCATTGCGTGAGTTTGGTCTCGACACATTTCCTTGGCCAGACCTTCCCGCTGCGGTTCGAGAGACATGTCCCGAGTTCTATTCGCGTGTAAACGTCGTAAGTATGATGCAATAGTGCTTCGGGTCTCCGAGTCATCGGCCTCGGAGTGGGATTCGAAGCTCGACCAGTCCGGAAGTACTTCGCCCTACAACAACGCTGGTTGGGCTCTCGTAAAAAAGTTCGACGGTTGGCGGTCGATACGCACAGAACTGAGGGATGGAACGGCCCTCACTCAAGTGTTGATACAGACCCGACCAGGACTAACGGTTGCGTATTGTCCCGGTGGATTCGTAGGTGATGCAGCAATCGATGCTGACTCGTTCATGGAATTCATCAGCCGGGAGATTGGCGGCAAGATCGTCTACTCCCGGATCAACATGTTGTCTGCCGTGAAAGATCTCCACGAACCTCTCGTTGCCAGCGGGTGGAAGGTGGCAAGCGGAAGTTTGGCGGCTCATGAGTCATTGCAGCTGCAACTTGATCTTCCCGAATCGGCTCGTCGTGAGAAGTTGTCGACGAACTGGGGAAGAAACCTGCGCCGCGCCGAAAAACACGACAATCTGACTGAGGTTGCGGTACGTCCGTCCGCCGCCGAGATCGTGAAGATGCACATGGAGCTGAAGCAGCTCAAGGGTGGTGTCGTGCCCGGGTGGGTCGTTTCTGAAGAGCAGGTGCAATCGTTTCTCGACGGTTTTCAGGGCCGCTTCGTGATGGTGCGGTGCATTGGAAGCGACGGAGCGCTACGGGCGATTCGAGGAGCCGTGATCACCGGTACGACCGCATACGACATGCTCGCGGCAAGCACGATGGTGGGTCGCAAGCACTACTCCTCACACCACGCGTTCTGGGTGCTGGCTAACGAATTGGCGCGGCGCGGATCCACGCGCTACGACCTTGGTGGCATCGATGCCATCACCAACCGTGGCGTGTACGACTTCAAACAAGGAACCGGTGCGGAGCTCATTCGTTATCGCGGTGAGTTTGAGAGTGCGCGTCCTCTCATCTTCCGATCGGTCATCGGTAGGATTGTGGCATTGCGACGCGTGATGTAACGACAACAGTCAACGATCACTAGCGCCTGAACGATGAACCGCCTGGCTTATCAGACTGCACATGCTTCCGCGTTAGTGCGCGGTTTGGTCTGGAGAAGGAATCAGGCGCTCACCGGCACACGTGTCTTGATGTTCCACGACCTACACGAGAATGGAGATCCGAACGATCTCTATTCGATCCCCGTGAATACGTTCGTTTCGGGAATTCGTCGACTCGCAAACTGGGCGACTGCTTCCCGAACACCGTGGGTTCGATTTGACTCAGATCCAACCCCAGGGGTCGCAATCACGTTCGATGACGGATACCGATCCACCTTGCGGCTTGCTGCCGAGGTCCTGGTCGAACACGGCATCCCGTTTCATGTGTTCGTGACCAAGCACTACGTGGAGAGCAACGATGCTCGATATCTCACTTGTGGCGACGTACGGTCATTGGTGTCTCTACCGCTCGCCACCGTGGGTGTGCACGGTGCGACTCATTCTCGGTTTACCGACTTGGCTCCAGATGTCTTGCAGCGCGAGTTACAGGACTCGATGCACTGGCTCGAAGACCTGATCGGCTCGAAGGTGACTTCGCTTTCCTATCCGCATGGTGCTCTCAACGACGCAGTCGTCAATGAAGTGAGCGCAGCCGGATTCACGGCTGCGGCATGCAGCGCGTGCGGCACCTACCGCGACACCTCACTCCGGTTGCGGATTCCGCGAATTGATGTGTGGTCGAGGGACACATCGGCAACGTTTGTGTCAAAGACTCGTGGCGATTGGGACCACGTACTGCCATGAGCGTGTGGATGTACCTCGTCCAAACACTGCTCGTTTCGGTAGTGATCTTGATTCTCCTCCGCAATCAGCATTGGGTGCTTCGTCTTCAAACACTGATCTGGATTGCGGCGGTGTCAGTCATTGCCCTCTATTACGGGTTGAGTGAGCAACTCCGTTTCTACTCGAATGACCAGGTTTTCTACAACGACATCGTGCGCAATTTCTCGCGCGACACGCAAGTACTCGATGTTGATTGGTGGATGTCACTTTCGCGACTCCCGTACACATTGCCCGCATTCGTTCTGTACAGCATCGGAATCTCTCCTGCCCTGGCCCTCAAGACGGTGTCGCTCATCTGCCTACTCTGGCTTACGAACGACGTTCTGAAGAACGTGCAGACTCGGACGAGCTCACGAACTCTCGTCGCGTGCCTACTCACGGCCTGTGGCACCATCGGAAGTTTCTATTCGGCGCTGGCTCTGCGAGAAACGATGATGATGCTGCTTACCACACGATTCTTCATCACGAGATCTCCGGCCACCCGGCTCTCCGTCATCGTGTTGCTCTACTTGCTCCGCCCTCACCTCTCCGTGAGCCTTGCCGTTGCCGCAGTGATTTCGGCAGCGTGGCGTCACGCCAGGGGACGTCGGCCCGAGTCCGTCCTGACGGTGTCTTCATTCGTCATCGCTGGATCTTGGATCGGCTACTGGCTGTATTCCTTCGGTAACTCGTACCTCGCAAGCGCGATCGGCCAATTCGGTCACACGTGGGGCATCCAACCGGTGACGCGAATCGTGTCCAACTTCTTCGGTGTGCAGTTCCTGACCGCAAGAAGCGAGACGGTGGAGTTCTCACTGCTCTCGCTCGTGCTGTTGAGACTCACCCTCGTCGAGACCGTTCTGATTCCCACGCTGTTCACACTGCTCGTCTTCATGAAGCCACATCGCCTGAACGAACAACGCACGACTCTGTTGCTCGCCTTCACGATCTATGTGGGGCTCGTAACGAACACGGACTTCAACTCTTTCCGCCAGAACATTCCATTCATGACTTCCATGGGCCTTGCCGTACTCGCAATGTTGCCCGATCGTCGGTCGATGTCGGGCTCACCTGGCACAGAGCTGCGGCCAAGCCTGCCCATCGGTGACAGGGTGCGCTCATGACGACGGAGCGACCTCGCGTGGTCGTTCTGTGCGGGGGCCAAGGTATGCGACTTCGTCCTCTAACCTACGACTGCCCGAAGCCACTCGTTCACGTTCGTGGACGTCCGATCATTGACTTCATCATCGACCACCTCAGAAGTCACGGCCATAACAACGTCACGCTCGCCGGCGGCTACAAGTTCTCGATGCTTGCCGACCACTTCAAGGAAAGTCCGATCTCCGTCATCGACACCGGCGACAATGACATTGCCCAACGACTGCGACAACTTGATGATGGTTCCAACAGCGACATGTTGGTGCTTTACGGAGACACCCTTTCGGACGTCGATTTGGCGGCACTCATCACGTCACACGAATCGGCCGGGCTACCTGCAACCGTCACCGTGTGGCCACTTCGATCCAGTTTCGGGTTGTTCACTCTCGACGCTGACTCGAGGGTGCGGCAGTATCAAGAGAAGCCGACGCTCGATCACTGGATCAACATCGGTTATTTCGTCTTCTCGCGCGAGGCACTCGACGTTGTCGTAGCCGCCGATTCCTTCGAGAGCGCACTGAAGACCCTGGTAGACCGACGATGGCTGAACGCGTTTCGTCACGAGGGACTGCACGTCACCGTCAACACGCTTTCCGAACTCGAGGACGCCGAGACATCCTTGGCTGGGTGGTAATCCGTAGGCTGACCTTGCATGTCGTTCTGGCAAGGTAGGCGAATTCTCATCACCGGTGTCAACGGCTTCATCGGCGGAAACCTGGCTCGCTATTTCATCGAGGCTGGTGCCGACGTCACCGGACTCGAGCGGAACATCGACCGTCGTTCACTGCTGCACTTCGAAGGTCTTGGTTCCAAACTTCGTCTGGTGCGAGGCGATCTGTGCGACCGAGAGTTCCTTGAACGAGTAATGGCTGAGGGAATATTCGAGTTCTGCTTCCATCTCGCCGCCCAAGTGGAAGTTGGCGTCGGCCTACAGAGCCCTTACACCACGTTCGAGACGAACGTCCGTGGCACATACACCCTGCTCGATGCCCTGCGTACACATGCACCGGATCTCAAGGCGGCAGTCATTGCATCGACCGACAAGGCATACGGGGAGTACCCCGCAAACGCGATGCCTTATCGCGAGCACTATCCGCTGAAGCCGCGGTACCCCTACGACACGTCAAAGGCGTGTGCCGACATGATCGCGCAGAGTTACGCGAGCGACGTCTATCAAATGCCGGTCGTTGTGACGCGTTTCTGTAACATCTACGGCCCGGGACAGCTCAACTTCAGTGCCCTGATTCCGGATTCGGTTCGCGCCGCGCTCGGTCACGGAACATTCATCCCGCGTGGCGACGGCAGTCATATTCGTGACTTCATCTACGTGGGTGACGTAGTCGATCTCTACGCACGAATTGCCGAGCGAACGAGCGGCGATCCCGAGACATTCCGCGGCAACGTCTACAACGCCGGTACCAACGAACCACGCAGTGTGCGAGAGGTAATCGAAGCGGTTTTCACCAAGTGTGGCGACACGAATGGTCTGCAAACAGTGATCAAGCAGATGGCAGACGCGCACACGACCGGTGAAATCACCGTGCAGTTCATGGACTTCGAACTCGTCGAGCAGCACTTCGGTTGGCGGCCTTCGACCAGCTTTGACACTGGCCTCGACAAGACCATCGCCTGGTTTCGTTCGTATCTGACCGGCAATCAGGTGTGACGACTCGTCCGACCCTTGCCGTCGTTGTTCCGTACCACAACGAAGAGGTCGAACTCCCGTACTTGCTCGAGCGACTACGGCAACAGACGCTGCGACCCGAGCAGGTAATCCTCGTCAATTCCTCGAGCACCGACAACGGAGCGAACATCGTCGATGCCTGGATTACCTCCCATGATGGTGAGGGTAGGTACGTCAACCTTGATGCGCGCACGACCACACCTGGCGGGTCGAAGACTGCCGGCATCAACAAGTCATCCACCGAACTCGTGGCATTCATGGATTGTGGGCTCTCGTTTCCGATCGACTGGCTCGAGCGCCAGGTTGCGACACTGCTGACAGAACAAACTGACTGGGTTTCTGGTGTTTGTCGAACTGAGGGAACCACGCTCGTTGACAAGGCGGCCATCGCTCACACCTACGGACACCGACGGTCACGTCCAGTAATTCCTTCGAGTGTTGTTCGACGATCCGTGTTCGATCGAATCGGTACGTTCAAGGATCTTCGCGCAGGCTACGACGCGGAGTGGGCGCGAAGTGCGCAGCGCGCCGGCCTTCGACGGTCGATCAACTCGTCGGTGGTCGTCGAATACCGGGGAGTGAATTTCGCTGCAACAATCGGTGGCGTCTTTGGCAAGTCCTTCCGCTACGCGCGACCTTCAGTCGGCAGAGACGACACCTGGACCCCGATCATCTATCTCGCCAGCGCCGTGCTCGGTGTGGTGCTCGCTGCAACGGCTCCGATGATCGCCCTGTTCGGCATATTTGCGTACGCCAGTGCGCGTTTGGTTGTGGCTCGCCGAAAGAGCGAGGGGCTCGCGTTCTTTGCCGCAAGGCCGCTCCGCCTGCTTGCACTGGTCGGAGTCGGTGCCGTGATGGATCTCGGCAAGTTGCTCGGATTCACGCACGGTCTCGTGCTGCGCTACTTGCTGCGACGACGATTCACCCACTGATTCCAGCATCCGACGGGTGCCCCAATCTCAGTGTGGAGAGCCCGCCACTCGGAACGTCAGGTTGTATCGCAACGATCCCGTGAGTTGATGTTTGCCGCGTCGCAACGTTCCGACTCCGTGAAAAGCGAGTCGAGCTGCGCCACCGAACACCACTACATCACCATGCTGCAGAGCAATGCTCACCGTCCGACCAGTTCGGCGTAGTCCACCAAACTTGAAGGTGATTGGTAATCCGATCGACACCGACACAATCGGCTGGGAGAAGTCTGACTCGTCACGATCTTGATGCAGACCCATCTTGCTGCCCGGTGAGTACCTGTTGATCAAGCAAGCGTCGGGTTCGAAGCCCTCATATCCCGCACGCATTGCCATCGACCTCGCGAGCTCTCGAAATGAAGTACCCATGGCCCGACCCTCGCCGGCACAGAACTTGGTCCAGGCGTCGGGATCTGCGGCGATGGCTGCGTCGACGGCCGCCTCGAGCGCCG
>JBJTOX010000034.1:0-14375 GCA_046074785.1 Actinomycetota bacterium | reverse complement strand
CTGATTTGGGGGGCCACCGGGGGTATCGGTGCATACGCGGTGCAATATGTTCTCAATGGGGGCGGAATACCTGTCGGGGTGGTGAGTTCTCCAGAAAAGGCTCACATCCTGAAAGAAATGGGTTGCGAGGCGGTCATTGATCGATCCAAAGCGGAGTACAAATTCTGGAATGATGACGGCACACACAACGAAGGCGAGTGGCGACGACTCGGTGGTGACATACGCGCTCTCGTAGGTGAAGACCCCGACATCGTGTTCGAACACCCTGGAAGGTCGACGTTTGGTGCGTCAATGTATGTCGCAAAGAAAGGTGGAACCGTCGTGACCTGTGCTGCAACGAGTGGTTTCATGATGGAGTTCGACAACCGTTTCTTCTGGATGCGCCTTAAACGCCTCATCGGTTCGCACTTTGCCAACTATCGAGAGGCCTTCGAGGCCAACCGTCTCATCGCCAAGGGAATGATCGATCCAGTGCTTTCACGGACGTTTCCGCTCGAGCAAGTTGGGGATGCGGCGTACCAAGTTCACCGCAACATGCACGAAGGAAAGATCGGTGTGCTATGTCTTGCAGAGCATGAAGGTGAAGGTGTGACCGATCATGAACTGCGAGTGAAGGTTGGAGAGAAACGACTGAGGAGATTCCGCCGATGATGCTCACCGAAATCGACCATGTGGCGATTGCCGTTCGTGATTTGGCTGCCGCGGTGGATTACTACCAGCGGGCATTTGGTGCCACGATCGACCATCGAGAGATCGTCGACCGTGACGGCGTGGAGGAAGTGCTACTCAAGGTCGCGGAGAGCTACATCCAGTTGCTCACTCCAACGCGACCCGACTCGCCGGTGGCCAAAGCCATCGAGAAACGCGGTGAGGGTCTGCACCATGTGGGATACAGAGTGGCAGATTGTCGTGCTGCGCTGGCAGCCATGGTCGCCGCCGGGGCGACGCCCATAGATAAAGTCCCTCGGCCGGGTTCTCGTGGCACCACTGTCGCATTCATTCATCCCAAGGGATCATTCGGCACGTTGATCGAACTCGTGCAGGAGTAAGTAATGCCGGTAGCGGCACTCGCAATCGTGGGGGCTGTAGTCGGGCTGCTACACATTCGTGCCTCGGCTCGTCTACTCGCTTCCGTTCGAAACGAGACGAAAGAACGGTCTTCGAAGCTCCCCGTATGGGTGATCTTGTTCGCTATGGTGCTCGGGTCGCTGACCGCCATGCTGATGTTGCAGGTGGACTCGGTGCCGAAGGCCGTGGTGATCACACTGGTGACGTCGCTCACCTTGCTTCAAGCTCCGCTTGACTTGGCAACTCGCAGGTTGTCGCGTCCCGTAACCCTGGCCGCCCTTGCGATCTTGACTGGTGTGGTGATCGTCGACGAATTCACCAGCAACCAGGGAGATGACCTACTCTCAATTGCCCTCGCATCATTACTGGTGGTGCTGATCTTCGCTGCACTTCACTGGCGATCTCCCGGGTCACTCGGGTGGGGAGATGTGTTGATCGCGGCACCACTGTCCGTGTCGGTGGCTTCAGTGTCGGTTGAACACGTCGCATGGTGGCAGTTGATGTCGGCCACATCGGGAGCGGTGCATGCAATGTGGTTGCGGTTACGTCGGGGTCAAGGCAGCATTCCGTTTGGTCCACACCTTCTCCTGTCTGCATGGTTGGTGCTGGTCGTGAGCGTCTAGGTTCACCAGTGTGATCGTTCACTTGATTGATGGCACCTACGAGTTGTATCGGCAGTTCTACGGACAGCTCGGTCGGCACACTGTGGAACATGAGAACGCGGGTGTTATCGGGGTCCTCACGAGTACGTTGCAACTGATCGAGGATGGTGCCACACACCTCGCGGTTGCTTCAGATCATGTGATCGAGAGTTTTCGTAATGATCTCTGGCCCGGCTACAAGACGAGCGAGGGCATGGAACCGGAGATTCTGCGGCAGATTTCTCTACTGGAGGATGCTCTCCAGACAATGGGTGTCACCGTCTGGCGAATGGTCGAGTTCGAAGCCGACGATGCCCTTGCTTCAGCCGTTCGAGTCGCCTGCGATGACCGACGCGTGCATCAGGTGCGATTACTGACTCCGGACAAGGACTTGGGTCAGTGCGTGAAGGGTCGACGGGTCGTACAAGTCGATCGCAAAAACGATGTGATCATCGACGAGCAGGCAGTTCGAGACAAGTTTGGTGTGGGACCGGAGTCAATCATCGATTACTTGGCACTCGTAGGCGACTCGGCTGACGGCTTCCCCGGCTTGCCAGGGTGGGGTGCGAAGAGTGCATCAACGGTGTTGGCAAAGTACGGCGACATCATGTCGATACCCGAGGACCATGTGCGTTGGTTGAGCGACGGTGTCAAGGTTCGAGGTGCCGAAAAACTCGCGACGACATTGCGCGAAGGCCGTGCCGATGTGGAGTTGTTTCGCATTCTCGCCACACTGGTCGACACCGTCGACGTTGGCGACGTGGATGACTGGCGCTGGACTGGTCCGCAACCAGAGTTCCGCCAACTCACCGCAGCGTGGGGGACACCAAAACTCGGTGAGAGAGCAGAATCGCTTCGCCGAATGAAGTGACGGCCAGGCGATCTGCGGCACACTTCAGCGACCGATGAAGGCTGCTTCCTTCCGGACCTGACCTGATTCTCGGGCATCCGTTGCACAGGACCCGACCGCCACCTCACTCGACGAAGCGACGACATGTCTGAGGCTAATGCTCTCTCGCACACCGCACTTTATGAACGAGCACACCGAGCGACTCAGATAGCCTGCCGTCATTCACGTGCGACATGCGACGCGTGATGATTCGGAGGGGTGCGAGAGCGGCCGAATCGGCGCGCTTGGAAAGCGCGTGAAGCGCAAGCTTCCGTGGGTTCGAATCCCACCCCCTCCGCCAGATCCCTGAGTGACTTCTCTCGCGATCGTTGTGGCACTCACAGATAGCGTTGCCAGACGGAAGGGTGCCAGAGCGGCCGAATGGGACGGTCTCGAAAACCGTTGTGGGTGTATGCCTACCGTGGGTTCAAATCCCACCCCTTCCGCCATATGCAATCCGAGCGACGCCGGAGGTCCGGAGAGTGAACCGTGCCGAACGATTCGCGACGATCGGGCGCTACCTTGCGGCCCTTCGGCAGCTCGGCGATCTCGACGCTGGTGGAAACCCACTAAGAGATGCCCTGAGGTGTGGCACCGTCGACTTGTGGTCGGCAAGTTCCACACGCGAAAGCAGTCTGTGGCGTGATCCAACGCTGGCGGACCAGATCACTGTGCTCAATAATCCAGCACGTAGGGGGCACCGGCCAAAGATCGAGATGGCCCCTGCACTCATTCGCTCGATGGCCGCATGGGTGAGGGCACTTCTCCACTCGTTGCATGGAAGACCGTCACCAGCACTCGATGCCGATGTTGTGTTCGTTCAGTACTGGCCGACGCCCGCTCCGGGAAGTCCCGAAGTCGAGAGTGGTACATGGCGGTCGCCATACTTTGGTTCGTTGCCAGCGAAGCTTGAGGCAAGTGGAATCTCGGTTGGGTTCCTTCACCTGCATGCTGACGGCCCAGTGACAAGGCCCGTTTCCGCGGTAGTGCAAGCGGTTCGCAGAACATCAACGACCGATGTGCGTCATGCGTTGCTATCGGATGCTTTGTCACGCCGTCGTTGGGTGCGCGCGTTCTCCGCCTGGAGGACCATTCAACGCAGATGGCCCACCAAGCGCGAGCTTGAGTCACAGTTTCTCGCAGGCTCGGATCTTGCATTGCTATGGCCTTGGTGGTTCCGATCACTTCGGCAAAGTGTTCGAGGCAGTCAGGGCGTACGAAATGCGTTGTTGTCCGAGATGTTCGGTGAAGTGATTCGTCAGAATCGTTCGACCCGTTTGTGGATCATGGCGTTTGAAGGGCAAGGGTGGGAGTCATGTCTGATTCGCCAGTTGGAAGCCGCGAACCAAAACTGGCTTCCGTACTTGCACACGATGATGCGGCCATGGGATCTTCGCGCCCATACCTTCTTAAGTGAACATGATGTCAAACAGCTCGCAGTGCATGGACGACATGATCGAACCGAGCTTGCAATGCACGATACGGATTTGATCGACGTTGAGGCGCTCCGTTATCAGCACCTTGGTGATGAACCACCGCGTGAACCGCGGAGCACAGCGGCAACTCCGACGGAGCGCCCATGGCTCATCGTGGGTGGTGGCGACTGTGAGTTGTCTCGGTCCGAGCTGCTTTCGTTCCTGCAGTCATTGCGTCGGCGTTCAGTCTCACGACATCTCGTCGCGCGGTGGCACCCGCAGTGCCGCCAACCAGGTGGTGACGAGTTCATCGGAGTCACGTTTACTTCATCGCCTCTTCGTGACCTGGCGCAACAGGTGGGTGCAGCGTTCATGGTGGGACGCGCCGCACCGCTGGACACGTACCTCATGGGCGTGCCGTCGTGCTACCTGCTCGACGAGTCAGGTCTTTCGATGAGCCCGATCGACGACAACGAGTCGCATCGGGCGGCCATCAGCAGCGATGAGGCAGTGGAATGGATGTTGACCGCTGAGCAACAAATTGTCCCAGCGGTTGATGTCAGTGATTACTTCACGGTTGATGCCGAACTGCCGCGCTGGTTGGCGCTCGTGAATAGGCGTGTGAGTTGAGTTAGCCCTGGCTGCGCAAGAACTGTTGGGCGCGAGCCAAATCATCCGGTGTGTCGATCGCAATGCCACCTGACTCGACCTTGATCATCTGCACACCCATGCCCAATTCAAGGAAGCGCAGAATCTCGACATCCTCGATTTCCTCGAGGGGAGTCTTCTGTGTACAGGCAGCAAAGCGTTGGAGTGCCTCGCGACGGAATGCATACATGCCAACCTGTCGGTGCGCGGTTCGGTATTCAAACTTCTTCGTCGTGGGAATGGACGCACGGCTCACGTACAACAAACGACCGTTCAGATCAGTGACGGCTTTCGGCAACGTGGGGCTACGGAACTCTTCTTCGGTATGCAGTTGCTCGTAAGCATTGATGACATGGACATCTGGACCTGCCGCGTCGACGGCACCGAGCATCGCGGTGACGGCATGCGGATCGATGAACGGCTCATCCCCCTGCACGTTGACGTACCACTCGGCGGCGCGCTGTTCGGCTACCTCGGCCACGCGGTCGGTGCCAGTGAGGCAACGGTCGCTCGTCATCACGAATTGCATGTGGTGTGTCGAGCATTCGGCAGCAATGCGATCGTCATCGGTGGCCACGAAGACACGTTCACGGTCGACTGCCTTGCAGACCTGCTCGTAGCAGCGTCGAATGACGGTCTTGCCACCAAGGTCGGCAAGTGGTTTGCCAGGGAACCGACTCGATTGGAATCGTGCCGGAATGATGACGAGTGCCGAGCGGGAAGCCGGCACCTGATTCATAGCGCAACAATAGCGAGGAATCGCTACGGCGTACCGTGGTGAGGTGGATGATGCGTCGATAATGCGCGAGGCGCTGAGCGAGGCACGACGGGCGCAATCGCATGGTGATGTGCCCGTTGGCGCGGTGGTGGTGCACGGCGACCAAGTGATTGCCACAGCGTGCAACGAGCGCGAACTTCGTAACGATCCGACGGCGCATGCCGAGGTGTTGGCGTTGCGTGCTGCTGCCGAGCGACTTGGGACGTGGCGGCTGGATGATTGCACGTTGTTCGTCACGCTGGAGCCGTGTGCGATGTGTGCTGGAGCAATCATCAATGCGCGAGTCGGCACCGTCGTGTTCGGCGCCGCCGATTTGAAGGCCGGTGCATTCGGGTCGCTCTACAACTTGGCTGCCGACCCACGTTTGAATCACGAACCAACCGTGCGGCACGGTGTTCGTGCTACCGAATCATCGGAGTTACTGCAGCAGTTCTTCACCAGCAAGCGAGCCGATGTGTGACCAACGAGGAGCGTGCATGGTGGTCGCCTGAAGTTCTCGCTGAGCGAGAACGAGAGGTACGTTCGGGAACGAGCGCAGATGCCGACGACGTGCGCAACGATTTTGCGTCATATCGGGCATTGCAGGGCGGAGGTGACGTTGAGTCCTCGGGTCTACACCTGCACAACGAAGTTGAACCGTGGCGCATCGACATTGTTTGTCGCGATTATCAGGCAATAGTGCGAAGAGTTCTGGGCGGGGCTCCACGATCGGTGGCGGACCTCGGGTGCGGTGCCGGGTTCACCAGCGACGGCATGCATCGTCGTTGGCCCAATGCAACGGTGCGCGGTTTTGATGTGTCACACGATGCAGTGCAGTTTGCTCGCCATCGCTGGAAGGGCTGCAGTTTCATTGAGGGGGCGATCGTTCCGGGGGCGATACTCGAGGGAGCACCGTACGACTTCATTCTCTGCCAAGAGTTCTACCCATTCACGCGTACTGACGTAGTTGAGTCACATCGCGAGTGGATGCGACTACTCGTCGACAACCTGAACCTTGATGGCCTTGCCATCATCATGGTCACGGCGTCCACCGCTGAGTCGATCAACCGCACCTACGAGCAGCTTCGGACGGAATTTCTGTTGCAACGTATTCGTATTGGTGCGCCAAGAATCGCACGGAGATTGTCGTTTGGTCCCGCACGTCTCGCAGGTGAGCTACTGCGTGGTGTCAAACCGACGTGGGTGCGGAACCTTTACGTGCTTCAGCGACAGTAAGTCTCATCGTCGGGCACGACGAGTTCAAGCAGATACGTATCAACCTTGTCGACAATGCACGCATTGAGGCCGTAACCGGTGTGGCGGTCTGCCTCGACTACGACGAGCACCCCTTGCTCAAGATTTTTCACAGCCCTGCGGGTGCTCTTGAGTGGCGTTGCAGCATCGCCCGTTGTGCCGATTACGACGATCGGTCCTGCACCCTTCCCAGTAACGGTGACGCGCTCTGCAACACGATGCGGCCACAGTGCACACGCATACCCATAACCGAAATTCTCGCCAAGCCGTTTCGCGGCGGCAGCAAACTTGGGGATGTCGGCATCGATTTCGGCGACGGTAGAGCCTTCGGGGTCGTCGAGGCAGGAAATTGCAAGGAACGCCTCGAGTTCGTTGCCGTAGGTTCCATCGGGTTTGCGCTGGTAGTAGTCGTCATAGAGACCAAGCAGCAAGGATCCATCGCCCGTTGTCGCCGATGCCAGTGCCGATTCGAGTTGGGGCCAGAGCGTGTTGCTGTACATCGCCTGTACGACGGCGGTGTAGAACACACCCTGTGTTACTGGTGTGCGACCCTCGCGACTAGGCACGGGACGCTCATCGATGTCCTCGACCAGCTGGTCGAATAACACCGCCGGCTTCCCGTTGTTGTAGATCTTGCAGGCAGGTCGCTTGGCGCAGTCGGCGAGGAATGCGCTGAGCTGTTGCTCGAAGCCCTTCAGTTGCGCCATCGCTTGGTCGAATCCGTTGGCGTTCGGGTCTGATGCGCCGTCAAAGACAGCAGCGCGAACGGTGTCAGGAAAGAGCGTGACCCAGGTAGCACCGAGTTCAGACCCGTAGGAAAAACCAAAGTAAGAAATCTTCTCTTCGCCAAGTGCTCGACGGATCGAGTCCATATCGCGTGCCGATGCCTCCGTGGAGATGTACTTCAACATCTCCCCATTTCGCGCAACGCATTCATCAACAAACTCTTGCGTGAGATCGACCATCTCTTGCTTGGCCGCGGCGTCATTCGGTGGTGAGTCGATACCGAAATATCGGTCGTAATCGTCGATGCAGTCGACTGCTGGTGTCGACTTGCCAGTTCCGCGCGGGTCCCAGCCAACGACATCGAAGCGATCGAGTAGAGCCGAACTGAGGTACCACTCAGCCTGTTCGGCGACTCCCGAACCTCCGAAGCCAGGCCCGCCCGGATTCACGAGTAATGATCCGATTCGTTCGTTGGTTGACGAGGCGAGTCGACGCACGAGATACAACGAGAAATTCCCCGCATCAGGTGCGTCATAGTCAAACGGCACTGCAAGCCGTCCGCACTCGTAGCTACCGGTTGGGCTCGGAGACTCACACGGTTCCCAGGAGATGGCATCGGTGCCCGCTTCGGCGTCGTCATTCGACGAATCGGCCGGCCGTTCTTCCTGCGGTGTCGTCGATTCTTCGGTGGCAATCGTCGGGTCGGTGCTCGACTCGTAGACCAGTCGTTCGCCGCATGCCACGAGTACGACCAGTGAGGCAACGAACATGGCGGTGCGTCGTTGTCTCTTCATGTGACCGTCAGCCTAGATTTGCGGAAGCGTGAACGACAAGCAAGCGACGTCGAGACACATTCACCCCGTATGACCGTGGACGTTCGAATCAACCCTGATGCCGACCCGTTCGGTGATGCTCGAAGCGTTGGCGAGTTGATTGATGACGTGAACGAGGTCTTGAAGCGCGAGCTGAAGGATGTGTGGGTATTCGGCGAAGTTGGTCGCGTAAGCCGACCCGCAGGTGGTCACTGCTACTTCGATCTGATCGACGACGAAGAGGGTGAGCGCAAGGTGTTGTCGGTGAATTTCTTCTCCGGAGTGCAGAACCGTCTGGCCCCAAAGCTGCGCCAACACGGCATCGAGATTGAGGCTGGAATCAAGGTGCGTATCCGCGGTACGCCCAACGTGTACGCACCCTCCGGAAAGTTCGGCTTCACGATTTCTGACATTGACCCGCGGTTCACGCTCGGTGATCTGGCCGCGAAGCGGGACGAAATCGTGAAGCGACTACAAAAGCAGGGTCTCTACGACCGCAACAAACGTACGAAGCTTCCGCTCGTACCTCTATCGATCGGACTTGTAACGAGCAAGGGTTCGGCGGCTCATGCCGACTTCATGAAGACACTCGAGCAATCGGAAATCGGCTTCAGGGTGACGCTGTGCGACGTCCGTGTGCAGGGAGAAGGTGCGGCCGCAGCAGTTGCCTCGGCAATCAACCACCTTGCGTCCACGGGGGTCGATCTAGTGGCCGTCGTACGTGGCGGTGGTTCAAAGACCGATTTGGCTGCGTTCGATGATGAGTCATTGGCGACCACGATCGCACTCTGCCCGAAACCCGTCTTCACCGGTATCGGGCACGAGATTGACACGAGCATCGCTGACGAGATTGCCTATTCGTGGAACAAGACGCCCACTGCCTGTGCCGTCGCCATCATTGAGTGCGTGGGTGGGTTCTTGATGCGCGTCGATATGGCCGCTCAACGATTGACCGCTGTCGTGCTTTCTGCACTGTCTGCCGGGGAACGGAGGGTTGCTGACGCAGCCGGTCGTCTACGTATGTTGCGCATCAGCGCCCTGAGCGCTGCCGGATCACGAATCGACCTGCTCGCAACAGCGATCGCAAGTCATGACCCCGTGGTATTGATGCGACGGGGCTGGAGCATCACGTACGACGCAAACGGAAGAGTGCTCAAATCAGTGAAACAGGCAAAGAACGCAACCGAACTCACCACTCGACTTGCTGACGGAATGGTGACCAGTACGGTAAGGAGCGCTCATGGCGAAGAAGAGTGACGATGAAGTCGGCTACGAAGCCGCGGTGACCGAACTCGAAGAGATACTCGCCGAGCTCTCTGACGAGGATGTCGATGTTGACCACCTGGCAGAACGCGTGAGGCGGGCGACGGAGCTGGTGAAGATTTGCCGCGACCGAATTGCTACGGCGCAGATGGAAGTGAAGGAAATCCAACTGCCCGATGATGCACGTTGAGACTCGGGAACGGTGAAGAGTCGGCGCACGAGCTGGCGTAGCCTCGTCTCGTGAGTGGCGCCCCCAGTTCGCTGAAGGAAATCGCGGCGCGAGTCGACGCTCGACTTTCATCGTTCCTCGCCGGAGAACGGACGCGTTGGGTTTCATTCGACCCTGACCTAGCGGTGCCGTTCGACGAACTTGAGCGCATGGTGGTGGGTGGCGGCAAGCGCCTGCGACCCGTCTTTGCCCATTGGGGCTTCGTAGGGGCGGGTGGTGATGCGAACGACCCACGAATCATCGATGCCGGTGCAGCGTTCGAACTATTGCACGCGTTTGCACTGTTTCATGACGACATCATGGATGGCTCGGTCACACGTCGAGGGGATACCACCACTCATGAAGCACTACAGGCTGAGCACCGCAACAAGGGTTGGTCAGGCGATGCACGCAGATTTGGTGATGGCGCCGCCATCTTGATCGGCGACTTGTCGTTCGTATACGCCGACATGCTGCTCGCCGGTCTCGGTGCGCGTGGATGGCAGATGTGGAATGAACTACGCGTGGAATTGAACATGGGTCAATACCTCGACATGCTCGGATCGGCACAAGACGAGCGAAGCCCCGACAAGGCGGCACGTATTTGCCGATACAAGAGCGGCAAATACACCATCGAGCGGCCACTGCACCTCGGTGCGTTGCTCGCCGATGAAAATACGACGTTGCTTGGCACTTACTCCAACTACGGTTTGCCGCTTGGTGATGCATTTCAGTTGCGCGACGATGTGCTCGGGGCGTTCGGGGACTCGAGCGTCACCGGAAAACCGGTGGGTGACGACCTTCGTGAGGCAAAGCCCACACCGCTGATGGCCTTGGCGTTGCAGCGTGCAGACTCGAAGCAACGTGACGTGCTGCAACGAGTGGGGCGCGATGCGCTTGATGCAGCGGGAGTCGCCCGGGTGCAGCAGGCCATCATCGATACCGGCGCACTCCAAGAGATGGAATCACGTATCGAGCAACTGACGACGCAGGCAATCGACGTAATACGTGGTGCAGCCATTGATGGTGCAGTACGTGAACGTCTGATTGAACTTGCCCGATTCGTGAGTGACCGCAAAGTATGACGAATCACCACATGCATGTGATCGTCGTGGGGGCCGGACTCGGAGGCTTGTCGACGGCCGCGTATCTCGCGCGCAGTGGCCATGACGTGACGTTGCTCGAACGCGACGACATACCAGGCGGTCGGGCTGGTCTCGTCGCGTCGCACGGTTTCAGGCTCGACAACGGGCCGACCGTGCTCACGATGCCCGGCCTGCTTGAAGATGCCTTCAACGCTGCCGGCGCGAACATGGCCGACTTCGTCACCATCAAGAAGGTCGACCCGATGTACCGCGCCGTCTACGAAGACGGCAGTGAGCTTCTGGTGCGCCACGGCCGCGAAGCGATGGCCGAGGAAATTGCACGGTTCTCGAACAAGGTGGAGGCCGCGTCATTCATCAAGTTCTGCAATTGGCTCGAGCAGTTGTACAAGGCAGAGATGTCGTCGTTCATCGACACCAACTTCGATTCCCCCCTCGACTTGGCCAAACCCTGGCGCGACGCCTTGAAACTGGTGTCGCTCGGCGCATTCCGTCGACTCGACAAGAAAATCGGCGGGTTCTTCCGTGACGACCGCCTGCAGCGAATCTTCAGTTTCCAGTCGATGTATGCGGGGCTCGCGCCGTACGAGGCCTTGTCGTTGTACGCAGTAATCACCTACATGGACTCAGTTGAAGGCGTGTACTTCCCCGAGGGTGGCATGCACGCAATGGCCACCGGGCTGGCTGCGGCCGTCGAACAAGCCGGAGTGAAGATTCGCTACGGTGCCACCGTTTCGCGCATTATGCGGTCGAGTGGCTCGCGCGGATACGTGACAGGTGTCGAGCTCGAAGGCGGCGAACGTATCGCTGCCGACGCGGTGGTCTGCAACCCTGACTTGCCCGTTGCGTACCGCACGCTGTTGGGTGGAGTCGACGCGCCACGCTCCGCCCGAAACGGCAAGTACAGCCCGAGCTGTCTGTTGTGGGTGGCTGGAGTGAAGGGACTACCCGATGCGAAGGCGGCACACCACAACATTCACTTCGGCGCCGACTGGAACGGCTCGTTCAAGGCACTCATCGAGGACGGCGTACGGATGCCCGATCCGTCGATTCTCGTGACGCTGCACTCGCTCGATACCGCAGGTCTTGCACCCGCTGGCCACTCATCTATATATGTGCTCGAGCCAACACCGAACCTCGACGGCAAGATCGACTGGTCGCGCGAGCGCGATCGCATCATGGCCGATCTGCGCGACCGGGTGTCGCGACTGGGGTATCCCACTGAAGTGGTGGTCGAGCGGATCTATGACCCACTCGATTGGGAGAAGCTGGGCATGGAGCGAGGTACGCCGTTCGCTCTCGCGCATACGTTCTTTCAGACTGGTCCGTTCCGTCCGAACAACAAGGACAAGCGTGTGCCCGGTCTCTTCTTCGTCGGCTCTTCAACCGTGCCCGGTGTCGGCGTTCCGATGGTGCTCGTCTCCGGCAAGCTCGCTGCGCGTCGCATCACCGACTACGCCGTGAGTCGAGGCAGGTAACGCGGTGCCGACGCCGCCGATTCCGACCACACACCTGTTGCCCAAGGGTCCGGTGACGCTCGCAGAGAGCTACGACCTCTGCAAGCAATTCAACAAGCGGCACGGCACCACGTACTACTGGTCGACCAAAGTTCTGCCCGCAGACAAACGACCCCACGTACATGCGTTGTACGGGTTTTGTCGTTATGCCGATGACATCGTCGACGACCTCGGGCCAGTACCCGTAGCCGAACGTGAGGCAGCGCTCGCAAGTTTCGGCGAGCGATTCTTTCGTGATCTCGCTGCTGGCTCTTCGGTCGACCCGGTACTCATGGCGGTGGTCGATACCGTGCAGAAGTTTCCGATCGACCCCGAGTGCTTCCGTCGTTTTTTGCGGAGTATGACGATGGACCTCACCGTCGCAACCTATGAAACTTGGGAAGATCTGCTCGATTACATGGACGGTTCGGCTGCGGTGATCGGCGAGATGATGTTGCCGATTCTCGAGCCTCACGACACGGCAGCATTCGGCCATGCGCGTGACCTCGGCAATGCCTTCCAACTCACCAATTTCCTGCGTGACGTGAACGAAGATCTCGAACGCGGTCGCGTGTACATTCCACAGGAAGACGTGCGGCGATTCGGCGTCGATATGACGATGCGTTCGTGTACTCCCGAGTTCATCTCACTGATGAAGTTCGAAATCGAGCGCTGCCGAGAGCTGTACGCGTCTGCGGACAAGGGCATTGCCATGCTTCCGCCACGATCGGCGCGATGCATACGTGCGGCACGGGTGCTGTATTCGAGGATTCTTGAGCGCATCGAGGCCCAGCGGTATGACGTGTTCTTCAAGCGAGCGTCGGTGTCGACCGTGCAGAAGGCACTGATGGTCGGGCGGTTGCTCATCCCGATTGGTGGTTGAACATCGTGCCGGATGAGGACTCATCGCAGACAACTCGAGTGTCGGCCGGTGTCGTTCATCGGGTGAGTGTTGCCGCCTTTGTGGTGATGATGGTCGGGATGATTGCAACACCACTCTTCGAGCAGGGAGGCGACGAGCGTCGGTGGTTGGCGAGTGTCGTGGTGATTTCTCTCTTCGTGTGTGGTGTCGCAACGGCCATACATGCACATGGTGTGCGAGCGTTTGGTGCCGCGTTGATGATTGTGATACTTACCTTCCTCGTTGAGGTGCTCGGCAGCACGACTGGATTTCCATTCGGGTCGTACGACTACACCGATGCACTAATGCCGCAACTGCTCGACGTGCCGATCGTCGTTTCGTTTGCATGGGCAGGTATCACCCTGGTGGTACACGGCGCGTTCGGCGGGCGCATCTTCATTATGGCCGGTGCAATCACCGCGTGGGATGCGTTTCTCGACCCGCAGATGGTGGGCGAGGGATACTGGCAATGGCAACCGGTGTCGTTGGCATACCGCGGTATTCCACTCGTGAATTACGCGGGCTGGTTGTTGACCGCGAGCATCACATCGTTGATCGCCGTCAAGCTGTGTGGGGCTTCGCGACGCACGCCCAGTGCGCTACCACGCTTGGTGTATGCGACGCTCGCAGTGTTGTCGACCATCGGCTTCTTCGTGTTCTTCGATGACCTGGTTGTTGCAGTGGTTGGCGGTGCGGTCATGGGTGTATTCGTGGCGATTTCGTTCATGAACGGGCGAACCCGTGGCGTGGCGCAAGGAATCACGTGACCAGTCAAGACCGATCACGAAGGTTTGACGCCGTGGTCGTGGGTGGTGGCGTCGGCGGGCTCGTGTCGGCGATTCGGTTGGCTGCTGCAGGGAGGAGCGTGGCGTTGTTTGAACGCAACGAACGTCTCGGCGGCAAACTCGCGGTGCATGAGCGAGACGGGTTCGTCTTTGACATCGGACCATCACTGCTGACGTTGCCGTCACTCTTTGATGAGGTCTTTCAACTGGCGGGAACCTCACTCGAGTCGGAAATCGAACTCGTGCGACTCGATCCATCGTTCCGATACTTCTGGCCTGATGCCTCGACCGTTACGTTTCGTAACCAACCCGTCGCCACCGCCGAAGCACTCGATGCGTTCAGCCCGGGCTCGGGTGCGGAGTACCTCGACTACCTCCGTCACGCACGCAACATCTGGCAGACGAGCAC
>JBJTOX010000033.1:0-25000 GCA_046074785.1 Actinomycetota bacterium | reverse complement strand
AGGTGGTGCGCCTCGTCGTGAGTGGAAGCCGCGTGGTGGGGGCAGGGGTGATCGGCGTCGCGATAATCGACGAGATGACCGTCGTGATGAGATTCCACAGAACGAAGCACAGCGCAGACGTGCTGAAGTGTTCGCCAAGAAAGGTCCGCGCAAGTATGGAAAGGACAAGCCGTTTGCCGATCGCGTAGATCGCGATGAACGGGTTATCGACGAGGGTTCAGTAAAGCGCAAGCGCTTCGGAGGCAGGAACCGCTCCGCATCGACGCGACGCGATGGAGATGAGCGGCACGGTCAGACACAAAGACGACCCCGTCGCCGTGATGAAGATCTATTTCCCACTCCACCGGCGATGGATGATGTTCTTGCCCGCGAGGTTCGTAAGGCCGTAGGTGATCGACGCTTCGACTATGTAAGCCGCCAACTGTCGAGGGCATTGGTTGCCTATGACGCTGAGCGGTACCGAGAAGCGATGTCGGTGCTGCGACCAGTCCTCGAAGATCTTTGGCTGATCAACGAAGTGCGCGTGCTGGCGGGGCGTCTTGAATACCGCGCTCAACACTGGAAGGCAGCGGCAGAACATCTGGAGTTCGTGAGGGGCAGTGATCGAGCCGATATGACCAACATGCCCGTACTGATCGACTGCTATCGCGCCTTGAAGCGTTATGAACTCGTTGAACAACTCTGGGGTGAGCTGAAGGAGTCTTCGCCACACCCGGCGATCATGGCCGAAGGACGAGTCTCGACGGCAATGTCGTATGCAGATCGCGGGGATGTGCAGTCAGCAATTCGAATCATGACTCATGGTGGCGAGCCGCGCCAGGTGCAGCCCCATCATTTGCTCGAGTGGTATGTGCTCGGTGATCTGTATGACCGAGCCGGTGACCCAGTCACTGCGAAGAAGTATTTCGTGAAAGTGGCACGCCACGACGCGAAGTACTTCGACGTCGAAGCCCGCCTCGCCGGCTTGGGCGAGTAGCCACAACTTCGGCTTCCGCATCGTTGGCGCACGCCACACACTTAGGCGACCGCTACCCGTGGTCGGCGTGCCGCGCCACCGCGGCCTTCACTCCTTGATGTGGGGTGGGAAGGAAGTGCATGTCTCGCAAGGCAACCAGGATTGTCAGAGGGGCCGTCGTCAACGACGGACGGTCGACCAACGTCACCTTCGTTCGCGGACGTTTGGTGGCGTCACCAACTGTTCGAGTGATCGATCGTCAGCAGCGCGCGACCACCTTCGATATCGCGTCAATCGTCAAGGGTCGCCGAGTCGTCGTACCAGTCGTAGCGTTGAACGTGAACCTGCCCACCATCAAGGTGGGCGATGAGGTCATAGCGATGGGTCACATTCGGCGCCGTTTCTTCCGTGTTGGTCCGCGCACCCAGAGTGTCACCGAGGTCGTCGTCGAACACCTCGCGTCAGGTAAGAGCGTGGCAAAGGCAACGCGGGTGTTCGACGCGTTGCTCGCGCGGTGCAAAGAAGTGCGTACGACGACACTCCCACCGACCGACCGCAATGTGGGATAGGGCGAGCAAGGTGCGGCACTGACGGCCGATCAGATGCGATTCCGTCACGCCTCGAGCGGGCGGATGACCAATCCGGTACGGAGTTTCGGCGTAAAGAAGGTCGACTTCGGGGGCATCAGCAGCCGCTCATCGGCCGTACGCCGGATCTCGGCGATGCTCGTTGGTCGAATGAAGATCGCCGCCGAAGCATGACCAGCGCGCAGGTGTGCTGCTACTTCTTCAAAGCCATGTTGATACGCGACCTCATGCCCTGTCGAGCGAAGTGCACTCTCGAGTCGGTCGCTATCGAGGTCTCGTACCCCGGGAAACGCGCCAGGGTTCGGCGTCAGCCACCAGCCGTCCATCTCGGCGTTGACAAGACACAGTGAGCCCCGCCTCGACATCTCGGCGATCACACCAGCATTGACGGTATTCGCAACTGGTTGCACGGTGAAGACCGAAGAGAGCCTGGACGCGAGTTCATCGGCACGGATTCCCCTGTACATGCGATGGATTGCAGCGATGCTGAGTTGCTGCTCCACGAGTTCGCCAACATAGGTCATGGTGGTGCGTGCGGCTTCTTCAAGGGTGGTGCCGCGCATCTCGTCTCGATACGTGCGACTTATTGCATAACGATGATGGCCATCGGCTATCAGGACAGGCGAGGATCCGACGAGTGAGGAAATGCTCCGCACTCTCGCTGTTTCATCTACTCGCTCCACCCGGTGATGTACACCGTGACGATCGGTGAATTCCCCAAGCGGTTCACCCCCCGCGATCAATGCATCGGTGAGTTGTTCGCGAAGCGACAATCCCCATACCGGTGACAGATTCGCCCTCGTTGCTCGCGTAAGGTCAAGGCGGTCAGTCTTTGCCTTCGGGGTGGTGCGTTCGTGGGGCAGCACTCCTTCTCCGCCTTCGTCAACGACTTCAAGCGCACCGATGACACCTACGGTTTCTCGTTGATCACCACGGTCGTCCTGAAACCGCATGCGGTAGAGGGTGAATGAGGGGCGCGGATCAAGTGCAAGCACACCTTCATCCCGCCACCGTTGGAGCTTCGAAGCGGCGTGACGGTACGGCTCGTCACCGATTGGAAGATCGATCTCGACGATGTTGTTCGGGTGCGATGCTGCTAGCTGCTCGCGGTCGGCAGTGCTGAGCACGTCATACGGGGGTGCGGTGACGAGAGCGAGATCCTCGGTGTTCGCATAGCGAAGTCCACGAAACGGAAGGAAGAGTGGCACCGCTCAAGGTTTGCATGCCGCCGCCAACGACGGCAAACACTCGGGCGCAAGTAGCGTCGTCTTTGCGTGAAGTCGCCGATTCTTTGTGATCTCGACGGGGTGGTGTGGTTGATGCATCAGCCGATACCTGGTTCCGTCGAGGCGATTGCGGCATTGCGGTCCGCCGGTCATCGGGTCTTGTTCGTAACGAACAACTCCGCGGCGACGCTCACCAAGCAGGAGAGCGCCCTCGCGAAGATCGGGATACCGGCTGTCGGCGATGTCTGCACATCTGCTCAGGCAGCGGCATTGCTGCTTGCTCCAGGCGAGCGGGTGCTCGTGGCTGGCGGCCCAGGGATCATTGAAGCCGTTGAAGGAGTAGGGGCGGTGGTCGTGGCGCGAACTGACGACGATGTGAAAGACGAGGAATTTGCCCGACGTGCCACACAAGTCGAGACGGTCCTGGTCGGTTACCACGCATCGTTCGATTACCGAGGTCTCACTCGCGCGGTGACGCCGATCCTCGGTGGCGCTCGCCTGATCGGTACCAACGACGATCCGACATACCCGACCCCCGCCGGACTCATCCCTGGTGGTGGATCGATTCTCGCCGCTATTGCAAAGGCGGGTGGTGTTCGACCGATCATTGCCGGCAAACCTTTCGCGCCAATGGGTCAGCTCGTACGAAGGCGATTGGAGATGGACGACCTCAGTGTCGCGTGGATGGCAGGCGACCGTGATTCAACTGATGGTGCTTTCGCGCGACTGATCGGCGCGAAGTTTGCCTTGATGCTCTCCGGAGTCAGTGAGTCACCCGATGATCGCACCGTCGCGCCCGATGGTGTGTTCGACAATCTGGCGGCACTCGCGACCTTCGTCCTTGGCAGTTGAGCGACACGGTTCGAAGTTGCCAGCATTGAGTCGACAATGAAATCGCGAAAGCCGATCGTACGCGCGCTCGTGGGTCGCCATCTGGCAAGGAATGAAGAAGACGCCGTAGCACTAATAGAGGATGATCGAGTCACCGTAAACGGCGCGCCGGTGCTCAACAGTGCCCGCCAAGTATCCGATGATGACCGCCTCGAGGTACTCGAAGTTCAACGGTTTGTGAGTCGAGGTGGACTCAAACTCGAAGGTGCACTCGCGCACTTTGAAGCAATGGGTGTGCCGATCGAGGTAGCTGGTAGCCGTGTGCTTGACGCGGGTGCGTCCACGGGCGGGTTTGTCGATTGCTTGCTACAACGAAGTGCAGCGGAGATAACCGCCGTCGATGTCGGTCGTGGCCTGCTGCATCCGCGTATCGCGACGGATCCTCGAGTGTTGGTGTGTGATGGCGTGCACGCGAGAGATGTCGCCGAGATCGTGGCAAGCGGTCGTATCCGAGGTGGCGTCGACCTTCTCGTCGCCGACTTGTCGTTCATCTCGCTGACGACGGTCATCGAGAGTCTGGCCGCGGCCGTACGTCCGGGTGGCACCCTGCTGCTGCTCGTGAAGCCACAGTTCGAGGCCGAGAAGATCGAGGTCGATCGAGGAGGTGGAGTGATTCTCGATGATTCCATCAGAGAGCGGTGCATCGCCAAGGTGCGCGCGTATCTGGAGTCGATTGGGGCGGACGTGGTTGGTGAAGTGGAGTCGGCAATCACAGGTCCGGCAGGTAATCGCGAACATTGGCTACGAGCGGTGACCCCGGCGCCCACTACTTCGGCGTCTGAATAGCCTGAAACACATGGCCAATGTGATGGTGGTAGCCCACCACACTCGCAACGAGGTAGCGCCTCTGCTTGCCAAATTACGACAGGGTCTCGAGACAAGCGGTCATCACTTGTGGCTCTGTGTGGCAGACGCCGATGCACACGGGGTGGCGAATCTGGCGAGCGATCGGGATGCATCGGATGCCGACTTGGTGGTCGTGCTCGGGGGTGATGGCACGGTGCTTCGAGCGGTGAACATGCTGAACGGCGCGCCCGTGCCGGTGTTGGGAGTCAACGTCGGGACGCTCGGCTACCTCACCGAAGTTGGCGTAGATCGCGCCCTTGAAGCGGTATCGACGACTCTGAACGGTAAAGCCGGTACGGATTTCATCATTGACAAGCGGATGCTTCTGCAAGTCACCGTCCTGCAGAACGATCGACCGCAAACGGTCTGGCGCGCACTCAATGAGGCGGTGCTTGAGAAGCAACAGTCGGGTCATACCGTGTGGATCGATGTGACCGTCAATCACGAACTCTTCGAGCGGTACTCAGCCGACGGCGTGATCGTGGCGACTCCCACCGGCAGCACGGCGTACTCAATGTCGGCCAGGGGTCCGGTCGTCTCACCCCGTCACCGAGCACTCATCGTGACGCCGGTGTCACCACACATGAACTTCGATCGGTCATTGGTGCTCGACCCGGACGAGCATCTGCAGATGACGGTCGCGGGAACACGTCCCGTCGACTTGGCGATCGATGGCAGGAGGGTGGTGAGTCTGGGCACCGGAGACTCCGTGTCATTCACACCTGATTCATGCACGGCACACTTCGTTCGGTTCGCGCCGCCCAAGTTCCACCAGATTCTTCGTTCAAAATTCGGACTGACGGAATAGCGCGCTCGGTGCTCGTCGAACTTCGCATCGAGAACTTCGGGGTCATCGAAGAGGCGAGCATCGTCATGGGGGAAGGCCTCACCGTGCTGACTGGTGAGACCGGTGCAGGCAAGACCATGATCGTCGAAGCGATCAACTTGCTCGTGGGGCAGCGAGCAGATGCCGACCTGATCCGGCCCGGAGCAGAGGAGTTGCGAGTCGAAGGACGCTTCCTCCTCGAGAACGGAGACGAGCGGGTGCTCTGTCGAGTAGTGCCGCGAGACGGACGGTCGCGGGCATATGTCGACGGACGTCTTGCCACGGTCACGAATCTCGCGGAGATCGGCGGAACACTCGTCGACCTGCACGGCCAACACGAGCATCAAAGTCTCCTCGGCGCGGCAGCCCAGCGCGCGGCACTCGACACCTACGCCATGGTCGACCTGGGGTCGCTCAATGCGGCGCGCGGCCTGGTGGCGGAGATTGATGCAGCACTCGCGACGATGGGTGGCGACGAGCGGGCCAGAGCGCGCGAAATCGACCTGCTTCGTTTTCAAGTCGAAGAGATCGGTCGCGCCGGAATTGACGATCCCGATGAGGATGCATCGTTGGAACGCGAAATCGATCTTTTGCAAGATGCCGAGAGCCATCGTGAGGCGCTTGCACGTTCAATCGCGGCGCTGACCGACGATGACGGCGCCACCGACCGTCTGGCGATAGCGGCCGCCGAGCTTGGACGTGGCGACGCCATGCAGCGACTCGTCGACCGCATTCGTGAGGTGCAGTCACTCGTAGGAGACGTCGTTGATGAGATGCGAACCGTGTTGGAGAGTGTCGAAGAAGATCCAGCCCGCCTGGCTCGACTCGTAGAGCGTCGGCAGCTGCTCTTTGACCTTCGACGAAAGTACGGAGACAGTCTCCAATCCGTCGCTGACTACGGACGAGAGACTGCCCAGCGTCTTGCGGAACTTGAGTCGTGGGAGGAACGGGCCGCAGATCTCGACCGCCGGCGACAGGCTGCACTGGGGGACATGGAACAGGCGGCAAAGAAGGTTCGTGCGCAGCGTGAGAAGGCCGCTCCACGACTGGCCAACGAGGTGGAACGGCATCTTGGAAACCTTGCACTCTCGGGGGCCCGAATCCGCATCGAGGTTGGCGCCAGTCGACCCGACGATCTTGCCGGAGATCGGGTGGAGTTTCTTCTGGCGGCCAATCCGGGAACCGAGCCAGCGCCGCTGGCCAGGGTCGCATCGGGAGGGGAGTTGGCGCGCGCCATGCTCGCGCTGCGTCTGGTGCTGACGCAGGCACCTGGAACCCTGGTGTTCGATGAGGTTGATGCTGGAATCGGTGGTGATGCCGCCGTCGCTGTGTCTGACGCCCTTGCAGAGCTTGGAAGTCGTCACCAGGTTCTGGTGGTTACGCATCTACCGCAAGTGGCGGCTCGTGCGACGAGACATGTTGCAGTGTCCAAGGAAGTACGGAAGGGAATCACATTTGCAACCGCACGACTGTTGGGTGATGACCAACGCGCCGAGGAAATCGCGCGGATGCTCTCGGGCAGCATGGCCCCAGAATCGGCCGTGGAACACGCGAGGAACATGCTGAAACTGCGCGGTAAGTCACGCTCCTCTCGGCGTTGAGGGTAGGCTGACCTCCCGTCAAGGATGAATCTGGCGGATCCCCGTCAGGTTGTTGAGACGGGAGAGTGAAAGTGCCGAAGCATGTGTTCGTGACGGGAGGCGTTGCGAGCGCCCTCGGCAAGGGACTCACTGCTTCTTCGCTCGGGCGCTTGTTGAAGATGCGCGGACTTCGAGTCACGATGCAGAAACTCGATCCCTACATCAACGTCGATCCCGGAACGATGAATCCGTTCGAACACGGTGAAGTCTTTGTCACGGACGATGGGGGCGAAACCGATCTTGATCTCGGACACTACGAACGATTCATTGACGAGAACCTCAGTCGGGCTTCGAACGCCACGACCGGATCGATCTACCAGGCTGTTCTGGCTGCCGAACGTCGGGGCGACTACCTCGGGCGAACCGTGCAAGTCATCCCACATGTGACCGACGAGATCAAACGTCGCATCCAGCGCATCACCACGGAGGACGTCGATGTCGTGATCACTGAAGTGGGTGGCACCGTCGGTGACATTGAGATCCTTCCGTTCCTTGAGTCAATTCGTCAATGGCGCAACGAAGTGGGTCGCGACAACGTGTGTTACGTGCATGTGACCCTCGTGCCGTTCATTGGCCCCAGCGGTGAGCAAAAAACCAAGCCCACTCAGCACAGTGTCACCGAGTTGCGCAGTCGTGGAATTCAGCCCGATGTCATCGTGTGTCGCAGTGAACAACCTCTCTCGGATGGTCTGAAGCGAAAGATCTCGGGCCAGTGCGACGTCCCCGTTCGAAACGTGATCAACGCCGCCGATGCCGGGAATATCTACGAGCTGCCGCTCATCCTGCATGACGAAGGTCTCGACATCGTGGTGTGCGAAACACTGCGAATTGAACGCGAGATCGATCTCTCGCCATGGCAGGCTCTCGTGGCCAAGGTCGAAGCGGCTACGAAGCCGGTGCGTATCGGGTTGATCGGAAAATACGTCGATCTGCATGACGCCTACCTTTCGGTTGCCGAGTCGCTCCGACATGCCGGGTTTCATCACGGTGCGAAGGTCGAGATCGTCTGGATTCAGGCCGAAGAAGTTGAGGGTCTCCTCGCGGACGATCGCATGACCACACTCGACGGCATCGTGATTCCGGGCGGTTTCGGTCCGCGTGGTGTGGAGGGAAAAATCCGCGCCGCCGAGTACGCAAGAGAAAACAACGTGCCGTGTCTCGGTCTTTGCCTCGGGATGCAGGTGATGACCGTGGAGTTTGCTCGGCATGTGCTCGGTCTCACCGATGCAAACTCAACCGAATTCAACCCTGCGACGCCGCACCCGGTCATCGATCTCATGCATGACCAACGCGAGGTCACCGACAAGGGCGGCACGATGCGCCTCGGCGCGTACTACGCCGTGCTGCAGCCTGGGACGAAAGTGTCGAAGGCGTACGGCGAGCCGGTGGTGAGCGAACGTCATCGCCACCGCTACGAATTCAATTCCTCGTATCGAGCCCGCTTCGAAGAAGCAGGATTCCTGTGCAGTGGAACCTCGCCCGACAAACGACTGGTCGAGTTCATCGAGTTGGAGAACCATCCGTTCTGGGTTGCTACGCAGGCGCACCCCGAATTCAAGAGCCGACCGGATCGACCGCACCCGCTTTTCCGCGAGCTCATCGGGGCCGCACTGGCGAATCGTGCGTTACGAAAGACTGATTCGGCATCAACCACCTCGGATGGTGCCGTCGAGCACGCACGCTGACCCAAGCGACGATGCCCGACACGCCTGGCATCTCCGTCGGTGGGTTTCATCGCGCCAAGATCACACCGGTCCATGACTGGGCAATGTGGTCTCTGGTGCAAGGTGAGTTCATTGACCCGGACGGAGGAGTTTTTACACGCAGTTTCGTGCTCTCACCCGGTGCCGTCGGGGTCGTCCCATTGCATGACGGATCCGATCCGGCGGTGGTGCTGGTGCGTCAGTATCGGCCGGCCCTGCACCGGATGACCCTTGAGTTGCCGGCAGGCATGCGTGACCAGGACGGCGAGGATCCCTTGCTGACAGCGCAGCGCGAGCTTCGAGAGGAAGTTGGTCTTGAAGCCGACGAGTGGCACCGCATCGGAAGACATGTCTCATCGCCCGGGATCTCCAATTCGACCGTCGAGCTCTTTCTCGCTCGCTCACTGCGCGAAGTAGGTCATGATCGCCACGGACCCGAAGAAAGCCACATGACCATTGAGCGATATCCGCTGAGCGAAGCGCTGTCAATGGTCGTAGATGGCCGCATCGATGATGCGAAGACCGTCATCGGATTGCTGGCGGTCGAACGCATACTGCGACAGGACTGATCGGATGTCGCTCGAACCCGCCGAGCGGTTCTTGGCGTGGATGCAGATCGAGCAGGGGCGCGCAAGTAAGACCATCGAGGCGTACCGGCGTGACCTGCGCGAATATGAAGGCTGGCTTACTGCGCGACGGAAGACATCGATGACGGCATCGAGTGCCGACGTCGAGGCGTTTGTTGCGCATCTGCGCAAACACGGTAAGGCTCCGCGGTCGGTTGCGCGACAGTTCGCGGCGGTTCGGATGCTGCACAAGTATCTTGCGATCGAAGGTGAGCGCGCCGATGATCCGGCTGCACTCGTTGATGGAGTGCGGGTGCCCAGCGGTCTGCCGAAACCGTTGCAGGAAGATGAGGTGACTCGCCTCATCGCTGCCATTACGGGCGAGGATTCTTTTGCGCGCCGCGACCGAGCCTTGATCGAGTTTCTGTATGCGACCGGGGCTCGAATATCGGAGGCGTGTGGTCTCTCGCTGGCGGACCTGGACATGGATGACTCGTTGGTTCGGCTCTTCGGCAAAGGCAGTAAGGAGCGGATCGTGCCGTTCGGTCGGAGTGCGCACCGTGCACTGGAAGATTGGTTGCAAGACGGTGGGCGTGGAATGTTGGTTCCCCGACGATGGAGGTCACGCGATCACGAGGATGCGGTGTTCTTGGGAGTGCATGGAACGCGACTTTCGCGGCAAGCCGCATTTCACATCGTGCGCAAGTATGCGGGTCTTGCTGGAATCAAGGAAGATGTGTCGCCCCATACGTTGCGGCATTCGTGTGCGACACACATGCTGGTGCATGGCGCCGATCTTCGCATCGTTCAGGAGTTGCTCGGTCACGCTTCGGTGAGTACCACGCAGGTGTATACGAAAGTTGACGATGAGTTACTGGTGAGCGTTTATCGTGAATCGCACCCAAGGGCCATACGACGATGACGATGTGGCACCTGGTCAAACGACTCGTCGGCTCGGTGACGGCAACGCCACTCACAGGAGAGGAGCAATCTGTGATAGCGGCGGTGCTGATGCCGCGCGAAGAAGCGCTCTTTCGGAGGTTGTCGACGGCGGATGCACGGCACGCAATGTCCGTGCTTCGACGCTTCGACGCCGACATGCCACATGCATCATTGACCGCCCGACGGGCGGCTCTGCTGCACGACATTGGCAAGGTCGACGACGGAATGGGAACCATGTTGCGCGTCATCGCAACGATCGTTGGTCCGCGAGTGCCTCGTTTTCGCACCTATCATTCACACGAGCAGCGCGGAATCGAATTGTTGGAAGTGGCGGGCTCCGACCCAGAGACGCTCGCATATCTGCGCGGTACGGGCGATTCGAGGGTGGTCGAGGCTCTGCGCCGGGCCGACGACATCTAGGCAATTCGTCGCCGAGGAGAGGTGTCTAGCGGGGCAAGACACCGATTGCTGCGTGGGCCCGCGCCAGAGTGGCGGCGGCGACTGCCTCGGCCTTTTCGTCACCCCGACGTATGAGGCGGGCAAGTTCGCTGCGATCATTCATCAGTTCGTGATACCGGCTGCGTATGGGGTCGAGCATCGCAATCACCGCGGCGCCTGCCGCAGCCTTGAGCGGTCCGTACTGCGTGTAATCGTTGGCGACCGACTCAGGAGTCGTGTTCGTTGCGGTTGCAAGTATTTCGAGCAGGTTGGCCACGCCTGGCTTGGTTGCCCGATCGTAAACGACCGAGTTGTCGCTATCGGTGACGGCCCGCTTGAACTTCTTTTCAATTGCAGCAGGATCATCGAGCAGGTAGACGATTCCAGAATCGGAGCCTGCAGACTTCGACATCTTTGAGTCCGGGTTCTGAAGGTCCATGACGCGAGCACCAGCCTTCGGCGTAACAGCCTTGGGTAGAACGAAGGTCTCGCCGAATCGGTGATTGAAGCGGATGGCAATGTCACGTGTGATTTCGATGTGCTGTCGCTGGTCATCGCCAACGGGTACTTCTTGGGCGTCATAAAGCAGGATGTCGGCGGCCTGCAGGGCCGGGTAAGTGAAGAGACCCGCGGAAACGAAATCTGCCTCGCGCTTGGCAGCCTTGTCCTTGAATTGCGTCATTCGGCTGAGTTCGCCGTAGGACACCGTGCACTCCATGATCCAGGCGAGTTGCGAGTGTTGCGGAAGATGGCTCTGCACGAAGACGGTAGCCACATCTGGGTCGAGTCCAACTGCAAACAGCATTGCCGCTAGCGAGAGCGTCTGGTCACCAAGTACGCCGGGAGTTTCGGTGACAGTCAGCGCATGTAAATCGACGATGCCGTGGAAGACATCGTTTTCATGTTGGCCCGAGACCCAACTGCGAAGCGCGCCGAGATAATTGCCGAGATGCACATCACCCGTCGGCTGGATGCACGACAGAACACGAGCCACAATCCCAAGTTACTCGCGAAGACGGCGGTACTCTCGTACGAGTGGCGTACGCAGTGTCTACTCCGGTGTTCGAAGGCCCGTTTGACCTGCTCTTGCACCTGATTCTGCAGGAAGAAGTGGATATCCACGAGGTTTCCCTGCAGCGGATCGTCGAGGCGTACCTCGGTGAGTTGGACAAGATGAAGACCCTCGATCTGGAGATTGCAACCGAGTTCTTGCTCATTGCGGCGACCTTGATCGATTTGAAGGCGCGTCGTTTGCTTCCGACAGGGGACGATGGCGAATTGGACGAGGAGTTGGCGCTTTGGGAGGAACGAGACATCCTGCTCGCGCGATTGCTCGACTGCAAGACGTTCAAGGACGTGTCGGCGGTAATGAGCGACCTCATCGAGCGTGCGGAGCTTTCCCATCCGCGCCTGGCCGGCCCGGACGAACGCTTCGAATCTCTTCTGCCGGATTTGCTCGAGGGTGTGTCTCCGCTCCGATTGCAACGGGCGTTCTTGCGTGCAACCGAGCCGAAAGCGCCGGTGTCGATTGACCTGTTCCATGTGGCGCCCATACGGGCAAGCGTCGCCGACGCCCTGGAAGAACTTGCTCGTGTGCTTCCCTCACGTGGGAAGGCGACCTTCCGAGAATTGGTGGCGGGAATCTCTGATCGGATCGAAGTGGTCGTTCGATTCCTGGCGATTCTCGAGTTGTTCAAGCAGGGACGTGTCGAGTTGGTACAGGCCGAAAGGTTCGGCGAGATCGCGATCGAATGGAATCCCGAGGCAGTCGTCGATGAGCTCGGCGCAATAGACAATTACGACGGCTGAGGAGGGACGTATGGCAAAGGTGACGAGCGGAGACATCGATCCTGAGGTGGTCAAGGCATTGGAGGCAATTCTCTTAGTTGCAGTTGAACCTGTCACCGTCAAGTTGTTGGCTCAGGTCCTCGAACAGCCATCATCGGTGATCGAAGTGCTGTGCAACAAGCTCGCCGCCACGTACGACGACGCCGGGCATGGTTTTCAGCTCGTTCGAGTAGCCGGAGGCTTTCGGCTTCAGAGTCGTCCCGAACTCTCGTCGTACGTCGAACGCTTCATCCTCGACGGTCAACAGGCTCGTATCTCTTCGGCGGCGCTCGAGACGTTGGCGATCATCGCCTACAAGCAACCAATTTCGCGCACCCAGATCTCGGCGATTCGCGGAGTTGACCCCGAGTCGGTCATCCGCACCCTGCAGGCTCGGGGTTACATCAGTGAGATGTCGCGGGATGATGGCCCTGGGCTTGCGGTGATGTACGGAACGACGCCCCTGTTTCTCGAGCGATTGGGAATCAATTCTCTCGATGACCTTCCACCAATCAGCGACTTCGTACCGGACGCAGGCGTCGTTGAGGCTCTCGAAGCTGGCTTGCGCGTGGTCCCTGACACGACAACGTGACGGATTCGGAGTCAGACGACTCGAGGTTGTCGCATCCCGAACACGACGACGGAGGCGAGCGCCTGCAGAAGGTGCTCGCACATCGGGGTTTTGGTAGTCGGAGGGTGTGTGAAGACATCATCGCTTCGGGTCGAGTCACCGTCAATGGTGTCGTAGCCGAGCTTGGAAGACGCGTGAACGTGGATGTCGACAAGGTGGCGGTTGATGGCGTAGAGGTTGGCGTGCGCCCCGACCTCGTGTATTACCTGCTCCACAAGCCGTACAACGTCATTACCACCGCCAAGGACACTCACGACAGGGTGACGGTCGTCGATCTCGTGCCCGAAGAGCCTCGGGTGCATCCGGTCGGACGACTCGACCTCGATTCGGAAGGCTTGATTCTTCTCACCAATGACGGCGATCTCACGCATCGTCTCACGCACCCGAGCTTCGGAGTTGAAAAGGAGTACTTGGTGCATGTACGCAGTGGGCCAGACGGCGTACCCGAATCGGCGTTGAACAAGCTTCGAAAGGGCATCTTGCTCGAAGATGGAATGACTGCCCCCGCAAAGGTGGGTCAGGTGCAGCCAGGTGTCTTGCGAATCGTCATTCACGAAGGTCGCCATCGGCAGGTACGCCGAATGTGCGATGCAGTGGGCCACGAGGTGAATCGATTGGTGCGAACTCGCATTGGTCCGATCACCGATGCAACGTTGAAACCGGGTGAGTGGCGACATCTCACCGTTCAGGAGGTGCGTGCGCTCGCCGTACGCTGAATCTGCATGACGCGGCGTGCAAACGTGCTCGGACTCGGTCTAATCGGCGGTTCGATCGCGTCAGCCTTGCGTCAGTGCGGTTGGCGCGTCTCGGGGTCGGATGATGACCAACTGCGGGAGGCCGAAGCACTCACCCGCGGAGTCATCGAATTTCGCGGGATCGATCCGCTCGCTCAGGTGTCATTCGTGGCGACCCCCGTATCACGCACCGTGCAGGAAGCGAAGCGACTGCTGGAAGTGACGGAGGGTGTCGTTACCGACGTTGGCTCGGTGAAGGGTCCGATTGTCGCTGCGATTTCCGACCCTCGCTTCGTCGGTGGCCATCCGATGGCGGGAAGTGAACTACAGGGTCTCGACGGCGCCGACGCCGAAATGTTCCGTGGTGCGGTATGGGTGTTGTGTCCGAGTTCGACGACGAGCGATGCATCGTTTTCGACGGTTGCCTCATTGGTTCGCGAACTTGGTGGGGACGTCCTTGCGATCCCTGCGGGCCGTCACGATCAGCTCGTCGCAGTGACGAGCCATTTGCCGCATTTGGCGGCTGCGACGCTGCTGTCACTGGCACGGTCCCGCGCCGACGATCATGCAGCAGTCATGCGACTGGCTGCGGGGGGCTTTCGCGACATGACTCGAGTTGCGAGCGGGAATCCGACGATTTGGCTTGATATCTGCCGCGAGAACCAGTCGGCGATCGTTGAAGCCATAGACGCAATGATCGGCGGGCTCTCGGACATGCGCAAGATCGTCGAGGAAACCGACTCGGCGACCTTGTTTTCGCGGCTCAGCGAGGCTCGGTCCGTACGAGCCAACTTGCCCGGACGAGTGCGCGAACTGACCGAAGTGTCCGAGGTGCGCATTCCAATTCCAGACCGGCCCGGTGCGGCCGCCGAAGTGTTCACCTTGGCAGCAGAACTCGGGGTCAACACTGCGAATTTTGAAGTGAGTCACTCCGTCGAAGGTGACAGGGGAATCCTGGTCATGATCGTTGAGGCATCAAGCGTCGATATGTTCCGTGGTGGACTGATTGCGCGTGGATTCAAGCCCGCAGTGTCGCGGGTTGTCTGACTTGTGACCACTGAGTCGTTCGTTGCGCAGACTGCGCCGCTACGAGGAACCGTGCAGGTGCCTGGATCAAAGTCGATCAGTAATCGGGCATTGGTGTGCGCTGCCTTGGCGCCCGGCGAGACACATCTGCGCGGCATCGCCAGCGGTGATGACACGAGGAAAATGATTGAAGGCCTACGCACATTGGGTGCTTCACTCGTCATGGCGGGTGGCAATTCTGAGAGGGAGTTGCGTGTTACGGGGCCCATTGCGCATACGGACACCGCAGCTCTCACGGTTGATGCCGGACTGGCGGGAACCACGTCACGGTTCCTTACGGCGGTAGCCGCACTTCGCGAGGGCCCAACGACGATCACCGGGGCGCCAGGTCTGCGCGCGCGCCCCATGGGTGAGCTTCATCGCATCCTGCGACACATCGGTGCGGTCGTCGAGGGCGAGCACGCGGGATTGCTACCCGTCACCGTTCGATCCGGTGGTCTGCAACTGGCTGCATCGATATCTGTGCCGATGCGTCACGAGTTGTCGGTCCGTGGTGATGTTTCGAGTCAATTCATTTCCGCGTTGATGCTGATTGCGCCATGTATCGGTGGCTTGCGTGTTCGGTTGGATGGTCCGGTTGTATCGAGTGGTTATCTCGAGATGACCGGCACGGTCATGCGCGAATTCGGTGCAGATGTGTCGGTGTCCGCGACGGTCATCGAGATCGGTGACAAGCCGTATCACGCTTCTCGGGTAGTCGTCGACGCAGACTGGTCGTCAGCGAGCTACCCTTTCGCAGCCGTCGCAATCGTCGGGGGAGAGGTTCGGGTTCCGAACTTGCGCAGCAACGGCTCTCAGCCCGAGGAAGCCTTTCTGAATGTGCTCACGCAAATGGGTTGCAAGGTGGATGCCGGCAGTGGCGGGGTGCTCGTTCACCGAGGTTCTGACAGCACCCTGCGTGGAGTCGACGTCGACATGTCGGCAATGAGCGACTTGGTGCCGACGGTCGCATCGATCGCCGCGTGCGCTTCGTCACCGACACGGATTCGGGGAGTCGGCTTCATTCGGGCGAAAGAAAGCGACCGCCTCGGCGACCTTGCCCATGAACTGGCGGCGTGCGGTGTTGGTGTCGCCGTCCACGATGATGGGCTCACCATCGAACCCCGAGAGTTGCGGGCGGCCACGTTGCAGCCTCACGACGACCATCGGCTCGCCATGTCGTTGTCCTTGCTCGGTCTGCGCATTGCCGGCATTGCGGTTACCGACGCCGATGTCGTGGACAAGTCGTGGCCGGAGTTTTGGTCCGCCATGCGCGCGGGATTCAATCTCACGCAGGATTCACGAGCCTAAGACGACGCGGCAGTTAGAGACGCGCGACGTCAAGAAGTCGCCGGCGAGGTCCCCGACGCGGGGCGCCAAAGCCTGCTCGTTCCAGCAATCGCACCACCTGCCATCGCTGCCCCTGGTACGGAGTCAGGCTCGTGAGCATCTCATCGTCAGTTCCTCGTGGCTTGCCCGCTAGGGCCCACGCAACCGTGTGCTTGACGTGGAAGTCTCCGATCGGCAACGCATCAGCATCGCCGTGCGACACCCCGACGGTTACCGCTGCCGTCCAAATGCCGATACCCGGTAGCTGCATGAGAGCGGATCTGGCCGCGGCTCCGTCAAGCGCACGTACCGATTCGACATGGCGATGGTGGCGCGCGATGCAACGAAGTGTTCGGGCGCGCTGCTCTTCGATGCCGAGGCGATGGAACTCCCACGATGGGATTGCAAGCAGTCGATCCGGCGTGGGTGGTAGTCGGAGGGCCAGAGGTCCTGGCGCGATGTCGCCGTATCGACGGCAGAGACTTGCCCACTGGGAGAGGGCCTGGGCTGCAGTGATGCGCTGGCCGAGAACGGCGGGTAGGGCTTCGTGGTAGGGGGTGTCGGTCGCAGGGAGGTGGAGCTGGCCGACGTCGCGTAGCGCGGTGTGGACGGCAGGATGTACCGCGCGGATCGGGCAGAAGTCGGTCGACCTCGCCAGGAGACGCAGCGCTCGCTGCGCCAGCCAGCGGCCCCCTGGCCCCCAGCACTGGGTGTGGTGATCGCCAGTCGACAACAGTTCGATGGCAACCGTTCCCGCGCCCTCAGGCGTGAGTGAGGCCCGCTCAATGCGGGTGATCACAGACGGCTCAATGGGACTCTCGCATCTCTGATCGTGGGTCGCGGTGACCACTCGGGTGGTGGGGTCGCCATGTCCGTTGCGGATGAGCGCCACGTCGTAGGAATCTCGAGCCATCACGACGACTGTAAGGAGCGGGTGATGCTTGGTGAGGGATGCGCGTTGATGCGCAGCCCATGTGGCAACGACTAGATTCTTCGCAACATCAGAAAGAGGTTGTCAGTGTCAGCTCGTGAAATCATGACGTGGGAGTCCTTCGGGTCGGCGAGCCGTGAACTTGCAACACAGATAGCGAAGTCGGGGTACGAGCCGGACATCATCCTCGCCATTGCTCGGGGAGGTCTCCTGGCGGCGGGGGCTCTCGGCTATGCGCTCTCGGTAAAGAACACCTACACGCTCAACGTCGAGTTCTACACCGGTGTAGACGAGCGGCTGGCCGTTCCAATCATGCTCCCACCGGTGCCGTCGCTCATCGACTTGAAAGAGTCTCGCGTTCTCATCGTTGACGACGTTGCCGATACCGGCCACACGCTGAAATTGGTGAATGACTTCTGCTCGGGTCAAGTGAAGGAGTCACGAATCGCCGTGCTCTACGAGAAGTCAGCCTCGGTGGTCAAGTGCGACTACGTCTGGAAACGCACCGATGAATGGATCAATTTCCCGTGGAGCGACAAAGAGCCGGTTGCCAAGCGTCAATGGAGCGTTCGCGACGCCTGACTTCAGGGCAAAGAAATTGCTGGGTTGAGAAATTCGTTGGTCGTGATGTCCCCGGCCGTGATGTCGGGAATCTCGAGTCCCTGCTCCCGCAGGATCGGAATGGCTTTGGAGATGAAATCATCGATTCGCGGCGACTCAAAATCACCGAACGTAGTGGAGTTGCCGTTCGTCACGATGCCGAGCGATTTCATTGTGTCGACCGCGTAGGTGGCGAGTTCCGGAGATTGGGTCCAGAAGGTATCGAACTGACGTACGACATCCAGGATGATGTCGATAGTCCTCTGAGGTGAAGCAATGAAATCGATCTGCGCCTGTTGCATCATGGGAACGAGTAGCTCGAGGCAGGGTCGTAGTTCTTCGAGGCGCAACTTGTTGATGGCCATATTCTGCGGATACGAGGTCCAGCCGGCGTCATGGATGAGTTGATAGCCGGCGTCAACGGCACCCGAATCGAGGTTGGCGTAGCGGAAGGGTTCACTGGTGGCGAATCCTTGGTGGGCGATGTCATCGGTCGCAAGCATCAGCGAACCCTTGTAGTTGCCATCGACCTTGTCGGCGGGCACTACACCCTCTGCAACGAAGTATCTCATGAATGGCCGATCACCAAAGACACTGATGGCCGGCACTCGTGTGGCAATGTCGGCGATCGTTGAGGCATCTGGATGCTTGGCTTTGTTCCAGAGGATCACTTGCGGGTTGATGCTGAGTGCATTGAACACCGCGAGCGTTGGGGCTTCGGCATATCGCGAAATGGCAACATCATTTCCGACGTAGCCGAACGTAATGCTGTTATCGAGGAACATCTCAGTCACAACTGGGGACTCGATGAATGGTCCACCGGCACGAATCTCGAGATCGACTCCGGTGTCGACTCCTTGAAAGACAAGGGAACCTCTCGTGGATCCGTTCTCTGGATCCACGGAATAGTCGTCTCCGAGCAACTCATAGATGCCACCATGTTCGGCCTGCGGGAACCAGTCCGTTTGCACGACGACGGGCGAAGGACACGCATCGGTGGTAGCGACTTCGGTTGCTGTTTCACCTGAACACGATGCGAACACGACCACCGCGACGACGACACTCATGTACCTCAAACGAGCGGGTCTCAACGATGGTCCCATGGTGAAACCAGAATGCTACGCAACAGATTGACTGCGAGGAAGAACGCAAGTCCGATGATGGTTGCGACCAGTGCGGTGACGAACATCGGACCCGCCTGCGTTTCCTGGAAGTAGAAGGTGATGAGTCGCCCGAGGCCGGGGGTACCTCTGGTAAAGAAAAAGTCCCCGACGATGGCACCGATTACGGCGAGACCCGCTGACGCCCGTAGTCCCGCAAATACTGACGGACTCGCGCTGGGTAGCTGCAACTCCATCAACCGTCGTAGCCGTCCAGCTCTGGCAAGCGTAAAGAGGTCATGCAGTGATTGGGGCACCGTCTGTAGCCCGTGCAGGGTACTGCTCGCCACGGGGAAGAAAGAGATGAGGACGGCAACCAGGACACGCGCGGAAAACGATGGACCGAGCACCCGAACAATGATCGGAGTTAGAACGATGATCGGGGTCACTTGAATGGCAATGAGCCACGGCCATATGGCAGTTTCGACGAGTTTGGCAGACGACATCGCGATCGCCAAGGCAACACCGACGAGAGATGCAACAAGGAATCCGACCAGCGCCGTACTTGCCGAGACATACGCGGCCGAGGTGATGCGCTCCGCAACGGCAGAGTTGACACCATCGAACAACAAGTGCGGTGGAGGAACGATGAGGGCCGAGCCGTCACCGGAGGCAAAATTGTTCTCAAGTGAGTACGCCAATGCATACCAAGCCCCGATGATGGCTCCAAGAATGAGGAGTGGCGGAAGCAGGCGTTGGAGACGACGTCTCATGCCGAGTGATCCCTCAGGCAAGTGGCAATTCGTCCGCACACTTCCGCGAAGCTGGACGAGTACCGCAGGCTCTCATCACGCTGGCGATCGAACTGCACGACGAATTCTCCGACGAATCGACCTGGAGCCGACGACATGACCATGACGCGATCGGCAAGGAATACCGCTTCGTCGATTGCATGACTCACGAGTATCGCCGCGAACGGTCGCTCACGATGCAAATGATTGAGTTCATCGTGCAAGTGGTGACGAGTGATTTGGTCGAGCGAGCCGAAGGGTTCATCGAGCAGTACGAGATCGGGGTTGGCGGCCAGCGTTCGGACCAGCGAGAGACGCATCTTCATGCCGCCTGAAAGTTGGTAGGGCCACTTTCTTCGTTCAGTGTCAAGACCACTGATCTTCAGCAGTGAATCGACGAGTGCATCATCTCCCTTGCTCAGGAGTCGCGCGTTGTCAACCACTCGTCGCCACGCGAGCAGAGCCGGCTCTTGAAAGACGAAACCGACGGAGCTGCTCCTTGCAACCGAGCCGTTCTCGGGAGCGAGGAGTCCGGCGCACATCCTGAGCAGGGTGGTCTTTCCACATCCGCTCGGCCCGACGATCGCCACGATCTCGTGAGGATGCAGGGTGAGCGACAAATCGTGAACCACGGCCCGACCATCGAAAGAGTGGCCTAGATGCTGAACGACGAGCGGTGGCGCGTCGATGACGGACATCGAATCTGAGCTCAACGCCACTGACCGCGAGAGGTAATCACATCTTTGAGCGCTGTTACGCGGTCGGTCATGATGCCGTCAACTCCGAGATCAAGCAGCTTGTTCATTTCTGCCGGATCGTCGATCGTCCAAACATGCACCTGAAGCCCGGCGGCATGTGCACCGTCGACGAACGACCTTGTCACGATCGGCAGAGGGCCTTGCCTGACGGGGACTTGTGCGGCAAGAGGAGCAACCTCGGCAGAGAAGCTAGGCGTCCGACGAAGCCACGTACCAAGCCGCACCTTCGTCACGTCTCGAGGACCCATCGATGTGCAGACTTTGGCACCGTATCGCTCGCGAACGGCATCCAGCCGGGCGTCGCTGAACGAACCGATGCACACCCGGTCGAATACGTCATCTCGATCGAGGCGGGCAAGGAGATAGGGAAGGGCGTGGTCGCTCTTGCAATCGATATTGAACTTCGCGTTCGGCCACGTTGCCAACAATTCATCGAGCCGGGGAATCGGTTCTTTGCCGGCCACGCGCGCAGTTGCGACTTCACTCGCACTCATGTCACGGATGAGACCTGGACGGCCACAGGTGCGCTGTAGATCGGCATCGTGGAAGGCGAAGAGCACGCCATCCTTCGATGCGTGCACGTCGGTCTCCATGTAGCGATAACCGAGGTCATAGGCGTGCTGGAAAGCCGGCATCGTGTTCTCCGGATGCTCGCTCGCACCGCCTTGATGAGCGAAAGCCAACGGCAGTGGTCCGTCGAGAAACGGGTGCGTCATGCTGACGGCGAAATCAGATCGACCGTCCCGCGTTCTTCCAGTACTCATCCTTCAACAAGCGCTTGTAGAGCTTGCCTGTTGGATGACGTGGAAGATCAGGACGAAAGTCCACGGATCGCGGGCACTTGATATCGGCCAGTTGCGAACGACAGAACGCGATGAGTTCCTTCGACAATGCCTCCGCTTCGGCCTGGGACGCTGGCATGGCGACTGGTTGGACGACGGCCTTCACCTCTTCGCCGAATTCTTCGTTCGGAACTCCGAACACCGCGACGTCGACCACCTTGGGGTGGTTGATCAAGACGTTCTCCGACTCTTGTGGATAGATGTTTACGCCGCCCGAGATGATCATGAAGGCTTTGCGATCCGTCAGATAGAGGAATTTGTCGTCATCCATGTAGCCGATATCGCCGAGGGTGCTCCATCCGCGACCCTTTGGATCCCGAGATGACTTCGTCTTCTCGGGATCATTGTGATATTCGAACACGGCTGGCGACTCAAAAAAGACCGTTCCGGTTTCGCCTGCGGGTAGTTCGTTTCCGTCTTCGTCGAGGATGTGCAGCACACCGGAGATTGCTTGTCCAACGGTTCCTGGATGCGCCAGCCACTGCTCCGAGTTGCAATAGACGAATCCGTTGCCCTCCGTACCTGCGTAGTACTCGTGGATGATCGGACCCCACCACTCGATCATCTTCCGCTTGGTCTCCACTGGGCAGGGTGCTGCTGCGTGAATCACCGTAGAGAGCGTCGAAACGTCGAATGCATTGCGTACCGCATCGGGCAACTTGAGCATCCGCACGAACATCGTCGGCACCACCTGGGAATGCGTCACTTGGTACTTCGGAATGCACGCAAGGTATTCCTCGGCGTCAAAGTGCTCCATGATGACGGTGGTGCCCCCGAGCCGATGCACCGCCATGTTGAATCGCAACGGTGCCGCGTGATACAGCGGAGCCGGCGAGAGGTAGATCGTGCCTTCGTTGAAACCGAAAACGAACTGGGCAAGCATCAAGAGAGACGGTGGTGTCCCCAACGGCTGCGGCTTGTACACGAAGGCAACGCCCTTTGGTCTGCCGGTCGTGCCACTTGAGTAGAGCATGTCGGTGCCTTCGAACCGCTCCGGGAGCGGCTCGGCATTCTGTGCGGCAACCGCACCTTCGAGGGAGTCGTAATGGGAAGAGGACCCATCGAGCATGTAACGCGCTATGACATTCGGAGTTGCGCCAACGATTGCCTCGGCTTGGTCGGCTTTGTACTTCGAGGTGATGAAGACCTTCGCGCCACAGTCGTTGATGATGTACGAGAGCTCGTCGGTCGTCAGTCGACTTGAACAGCAGGTGTACACGAGCCCCGCATAGTGACAGCCCCAGACGATCTCAAAGAAGCGTGGATGGTTCTCGAGACAAATGGCCACGTGGTCGCCGGGCTTCAGTCCATGGCTGGCCATGAGCTGACTGACGCGGTTCGCTCCCTCGTCCAGCTGGCGATAGGTGAGCGTGAATCCAGACCCTGCCATCACGATGGCATTGCGATCTGGGGCTGATTCTGCAATGAGACCCGGGTACATGATGACTCCGAAGGTAGCGCAGCGTGTACCCTCACTCCATGCCAACGGAAGCCATTGCTGCTACTTCAGACGAAAAACACGTCATCGACCTCGTCGACGAGCTCATCGCCAAGTACCCTCCGGCAAAGACCGATCCCACGACCTTCCTCGGAGCACAGTTCGACGCGGGCCTGGCCTGGGTGAATTTTCCGACCGGACACGGCGGCTTGGGCCTCTCGCCGAAATACCAGAAGATCGTCAACGAGCGGGTGTTCGCAGCCGGCGGGCCGAATGCGTACTTCCGCAATCCGATTGGGTACGGGATGTGCGGCCCAACCGTCGTCGAGTGGGGCAGCGAAGATCAAAGGCGTCGCTATCTGCGTCCGCTCTTCACGGGTGAGGAGGTGTGGTGCCAGTTGTTCTCCGAGCCAGGTTCCGGATCTGACTTTGCCGGTTTGAGTGGCAAGGCAATCAGGGATGGAGATGAATGGCTGGTGAATGCGCAGAAGGTGTGGACCACCCTTGCCCATGTTTCGCGCTTCGGTCTGCTCGTTGTGCGTACGGATCCTGAAGCGGTCAAACACGCCGGACTCACCGCGATGGTGGTTGATATGAAGGCTCCGGGTGTGGAAGTTCGCCCCTTGCGGCAGATGACAGGCGAGGCCGAATTCAACGAAGTGTTTTTTACCGATGCCCGAGTGCCGGTGGCAGAAACACTGGGCAAACCGGGAGATGGCTGGCGAGTGTCGCTCACGACGCTCATGAACGAGCGCGTGGCAATCGGTGGAATGATTCCGCCAAAGGCATCGGGTCCGATTCGAGAAGCGTTGAAGCTCTGGGAGAAGCTGCCGCAAGAGCAAAGAACGACGGCGGTCAAGGACGAATTGATGCAGTTGTGGATTCGCGCCGAAGTATTGCGATTGACGAATATCAGAGCAGGGCAGATGCGAAAGGTCGGAGCCCCGGGCCCGGAGGGTTCCATCGGCAAGATGGCGAGCGCGGACCTGAACAAGGACATCTACTCGTTTGCCATGAACCTCCTTGGCGCAGAGGGTCTGTTGTACGGCAGCTACGAGATGCTCCGGCCAGAGACCGCGATGGGGTACGACTCACTGCAGAAGGCGTTCCTGCGTTCGCGCGCGAACTCGATCGAGGGCGGAACCTCCGAGGTGATGAAGAACATCCTCGGTGAACGCGTGCTCGGCCTGCCGGGCGACGTCCGCGTCGATCGTGAGGTCGCGTGGAGCAAGGTGCCGCGCAACTAGCGGGGCACCAGGTGTTGGTGCCGCGCAACTAGCCGTTGGCGGCGAGTGTCACCCCGAGCCAGAAGACGCCGAGTGAGGCGAGCATGCCGATGGCGCCACCGAGTGCCAGCGCGAGCTTGCTGCGACCTGCGGAGTGCACGAGAGTGGCTGCGGCGGCTGTTCCCACGAGAAGCAACTTGACGAACAGCGTGACCATGTAGGCGTCCCCGTGCTCTGTCGGGTCGACCGCGACGAGGTTCCACACCCCCGTCAGCACCGCAACAGCGAAGGCGGGCCACGCAATGCGGGCAAATGCTGATGCGATGACGGGCAGTATCTCGCGGTTCGCGGCGCGGACCTTCGGCACCAGGCCGGCGAGGACGATCTGCCCTGCGACCCACACGGAAGCCGCGAGCACGTGGAGGAAGAGGCGAAGTGTCTCGAGCGTGGGGGAGATCATGCTTCAGAGTGCCCTGAGGACCGAGCTGGCCGCAAGTGCGCGGTCATCGACGGCAGACACCGCACCGGTGCCTGCCCCGGTCACCGACGACACCGCAGCGCCGATGGCTGTCTGGAGCTCGCGGATGTTGCGGGGAGGCGGGAAGTACTCATCTTCCTCGGTGACGGTGACCTCCTCGGTTCCGTTCCGCGGAGCGAGCTTCGCAATCACGTTCTCGACCAGTTCATCGGGCGCCGAGGCACCGGCCGTGACCCCCACCGTTCCCCGGAGGTCACCGGGCAGTTCGTCGGCGTCGTTGACTCTCAGGACACGTGCACAGCCGGCCTCGACGGCGAGCCGCTCGAGTGCCCGGGTGTTGGAACTGTTCGCGGAGCCGATGACCACGAACGCATCGACCTGCGGGGCGATGTGCATGAGAGCACTCTGCCGGTTGGTGGTGGCAAAGCACAGGTCGCTGCGTCCGGGGGTCCACACTCCAGGGAAGCGATCCTTCACCGCCACGGCCACTTCCTTCCACTCCCGGTGGGAGAGCGTGGTCTGTGCCAGCATCGCCACGGGCTCGTTGAAGTCGGGCAACTGTTCGACCTCCTGGACGGACTCCACGCGGCTGATCGACCCCGGGGCGACCGCCATGGTTCCGACCGCCTC